>CAZKHT010000064.1:0-12477 GCA_964552595.1 uncultured Burkholderiales bacterium | reverse complement strand
CGAAATTTTAGTCTGTCACCTATGCAAAGGGCCTTTGCAATACCGTAAAGAAGCGCAGGAATTGCTGTGCAAGGCGGATAGGCTGGCGTATCCGGTGCGCGACGGCATACCTGTCATGCTGGAAGATCAAGCCCGCAGCTTGGCGCCCACCGAAGAAGTCTGATCCCTCCCTTTCTCGAAAGCTTGCATGGATTTTAAAGTCGTGATTCCGGCGCGCCATGCGTCCACGCGCTTACCCGGCAAGGCTTTGGCGGATATCGCGGGCCAACCCATGGTGATACGCGTCGCGGAATTGGCTTTGCGCGCCGGCGCCCAGGAAGTCTGGGTCGCTACCGATCATCCTGAAATCGCCGAGGCGGTCAGCACGCGCGGCTACAATGTTTTAATAACCGCAAGCGAGCATCCCTCGGGCACGGACCGACTCGCGGAAGTGGTGCAGCGCTTGGCCTGGCCCGATGACACCTTGGTGGTCAATGTGCAAGGCGACGAGCCCTTATTGCCGCCCGCGCTGATTGCCGATGTGGCGGGATGTTTGGCGGCCCATGCCAGCGCGAAAATTGCCACCGTTTGCCATCCCCTGAACGATATCGCCAGCATGTTTAATCAGAATATTGTGAAAGTCGTATTGGATCGCATGGGCTACGCTCTGTATTTTTCACGGGCGCCCATACCCTATGGTCGAGATGCGTTTCGCGATGCGCCCATGCGTTTACCCGCGGGCTATCCGGTTTACCGGCACATCGGTTTATACGCCTACCGCGCGGCCTTTCTGAAAACTTATACCCAGCTGACACCCAGCGCGCTAGAGCAGTGCGAAGCCTTGGAGCAACTACGCGCTCTGTGGCATGGCTATAAAATCGCGGTCGCCATCAGTGCGGCAACACCCGGCCCCGGCGTGGATACAGCGGAAGATCTGGCTAAGGTTCGCGCATTATTTAAAGCCCCGGTTTAAGCGCGGGCGGGCGTCAATTGCGCACTTAGGCGATCTTATAGCGGGATAAAAAGAATTATTTCCGTGAAGCGGAGCGCGGACTTTAGGGGCGGAACTTCGGTGGTATCATAGCGCGCTTTGCGCATATAAAAATTGCAGAGAGTGGAGGCAAGATGAAAGTGATACTTCTAGGCGCGCCCGGCGCCGGTAAAGGTACCCAAGCCAATTACATCAAGGATAAATACGGCATCCCCCAAATTTCCACCGGAGATATGCTGCGCGCCGCGGTGAAAGCCGGCACGCCCTTAGGTGTGGCGGCAAAAAAAATCATGGACGCGGGCGGCTTAGTGTCCGACGACATCATCATGGGTTTAATCAAGGATCGCTTAACCCAGCCGGATGCCGCGCAAGGTTATTTATTCGACGGTTTCCCGCGTACCATTCCGCAAGCCGAAGCCATGAAGCGCCTGGGGATAGCGGTGGATTATGTGGTTGAAGTAGACGTGCCGGACGAAGAGATCATCAAGCGCATGAGTGGGCGCCGGGTGCACGTCGCGTCGGGGCGTACTTATCATGTGGTGTTCAATCCCCCCAAAGTTGCGGGCAAAGATGATGCGACCGGCGAGGATTTAATTCAGCGCGACGATGACAAGGAAGAGACCGTCAAGAAGCGCTTAGAGGTCTATCATTCCCAAACCAAGCCCCTGGTGAATTTCTATACGCAATGGGCGAGCACCGGCGCGGCGGGTGCGCCTAAATATGTGAAGGTCGCCGGCGTGGGCAAGGTCGACGCCATACGCGACGAAATTTTTAGCAAGCTGGGTTGATGATTTAAATTGAAGGGCGGTGCGAGCCGCCCTTTTCATTTTTGCGATGCCCACGATTCCTGATTTTAACGGTACCGAGCGCCCTATTGTCGAAACCACGGTGCGCAAACGCTTCGGCAAGGCGGTGGAAGTATTTGTCGCCGATGCTGAAATTCGCATGCATGAAGGCGACAGTGAGCTCACCGAAGTGCCGCAAGAACGGGAATGTCATTTCGTTATTTTTAAAACGGCCGACAACCGCTATCGCAATCAATTTTTTTATTCGGTCAAAGATCAGTTTGGCGCCGGGCGCGAGGAATACGACGATTTAGGCGATTGCGTTCTAACGCTATCGCGAGTGCAAGCGGATCATGAAGCGGTGCGCTCCGATTCTGCCTAATCTCAAGCAAGCATTTTTGAAGACATCATAAGGAGAAATTTATATGGCTAAGATGAACGCCTTCTATGCCCAATCCGGCGGCGTCACCGCAGTGATTAACGCTTCGGCTTGCGGTGTCATCGAAACCGCGCGGCAACACAAAGACAAAATCGGCAAGGTCTATGCCGGCCGCAACGGCATCATAGGTGCCTTGACCGAAGACTTAATCGACACCAGCAAGGAATCGGCCAAAGCCATCGCCGGTTTGCGCTATACGCCATCGGGCGCCTTCGGTTCATGCCGCTATAAATTGAAAAGCCTGGAACAAAACAAACGCGAATACGAACGTCTGATCGAGGTGTTTAAAGCGCATAACATCGGCTATTTTTTCTACAACGGCGGCGGCGATTCCGCCGACACCTGCTGGAAAGTATCGCAGTTGTCCGAGGCTATGGATTACCCGCTGCAAGCCATACACGTGCCGAAAACCGTGGACAATGATTTGCCGATTACCGATTGCTGCCCGGGCTTTGGTTCGGTGGCGAAATACATCGCGATTTCCACGCGCGAAGCCAGCTTCGATGTGGCTTCCATGTGCAAGACTTCGACCAAGGTTTTTGTGGTCGAGGTCATGGGACGCCACGCCGGTTGGATCGCGGCCGCCGGCGGCATGGCGGCGGATAATGAACACAATATTCCGATTGTGATTTTGTTTCCCGAGGTCGAATTCAATCAGGATAAATTCCTGGCCATGGTGAAACAGAAAGTCACCAAGTTCGGTTATTGCACCGTGGTGGTGTCGGAAGGCACGCATTATCCCGACGGCAAATTTTTAGCCGAAGCCGGCACCCGCGATTCTTTCGGTCATGCGCAACTGGGCGGCGCCGCACCCGTGGTCGCTGGCATGATTAAAGACAAATTGGGCTACAAATATCATTGGGCGGTCGCCGATTATTTACAGCGCGCCGCGCGCCACATCGCCTCCAAAACCGATGTCGATCAAGCCTACGCCTTGGGCAAGGCGGCCGTGGATTTGGCCTTGAAGGGAAAAAATTCGGTGATGCCCACTATCGTGCGCGTCGCGGATAAGCCGTATAAATGGAAGCTGGGCGTGGCGGAATTAAAAGACGTGGCGAATAAAGAAAAAATGATGCCGCGTAATTTCATCACCGCCGATGGTTTTGGTATCACCACAAAATGCCGCGCCTATTTGTCCGGCTTGATCAAGGGTGAGGACTATCCCCCTTATAAAGACGGCATGCCGGCCTACACCCGCTTAAAAAATGTGGCCGTGCCTAAGAAATTAAAAGGTGAGTTCAAAATTTAAACCCGGTCGCGCGACGCCGGTGGCGTCGCGCTTGGATTAAGATAGCGCTTTGACTTTGGAGCGCGCCCGCGAATTATTGCTGCTGCAAGCCGGCTTCGGCAGTTTTTATAGTGGCAATTCGGCGAAATTAATCTTGTCCGAATTCAAAAAGAATACGGGCAAGCGGCCGTGGATAAATTAATCATCGAACGCGGCTTGGCTCAGGCTTTCGATTTCAAGCCCGGCACGCGGTTTGAAAAAGGCATTGCCTACACGCCTTACGAATAAGCGCATACGCAACGCGATTTTCTTGCGCCGTAATAAAAATGATCACTGGCCAACATAAGGCCAGGAACATAAAAACGGGCTAGCAGCCCACATGCGATACAACCAAAGGAGAAGTCATGTCAGCAGGTCTGATGTTCGCGCTCGTCTGCGCCGGTCTCGCCATTATTTACGGATTTATCGCCAGCCGCTGGGTACTCAGCAAGCCCACCGGCAATGAACGCATGCGCGAAATCGCGGCGGCCATCCAAGAAGGCGCGCAAGCCTATCTCAACCGTCAATACCGCACCATCGCCTTCGTCGGAATTATTTTATTCGGCCTGATGTTTTGGAAACTCGGTAGCTTAAGCGCCGTTGGATTTGCCTTGGGCGCGATTTTATCGGGCATGGCCGGCTATATCGGGATGAATATTTCAGTGCGCGCCAATGTGCGCACTACCGAAGCCGCGCGCCAGGGCATAAACCCGGCACTGCAAGTGGCTTTTCAAAGTGGCGCGATTACCGGCATGTTGGTGGTGGGGCTGGGCTTGCTGGGCGTCGCGGGCTATTACGCTTATTTGGTATACAGCACCCCGGCAGGCAGCGAGGTGAATTTGACGCCCTTAGTCGGTTTGGCTTTCGGTGGCTCCTTGATCTCTATCTTCGCGCGCTTGGGCGGTGGGATATTCACGAAAGGGGCGGACGTGGGCGCCGACTTAGTGGGTAAAGTCGAAGCCGGTATCCCCGAGGACGATCCGCGCAATCCGGCGGTGATCGCCGACAACGTGGGCGACAACGTCGGCGATTGCGCCGGAATGGCAGCGGACTTATTCGAAACCTATGCCGTGACTTTGATCGCTACTATGCTGCTAGGCGGCTTGGTGCTCAAAGAATTGGGCGCCAATGCCATGCTCTATCCCTTGGTCTTGGGCGGCGTGTCGATTATTGCCTCCATTGTCGGCACGTTTTTCGTCAAAGCGCGTAGCGGCGGCAAAATTATGAATGCCTTGTATCGTGGGCTCGCGGTCGCGGGCGTATTGTCGGCCATCGCATTTTATTTTGTCACCACGCATTTCATGGGCGAAGGCGTGACCTTGGATGGCAAAAGCGTATCCGCCTTGGCGCTGTATGGCACGGCGCTGATAGGACTGGCGCTGACCGCCGCCATGGTCATTATCACCGAGTATTACACCGCGACCGAATACGCACCGGTAAGGCATATCGCACAAGCTTCGACGACCGGCCACGGTACCAATGTGATTGCCGGCTTAGGTGTTTCCATGCGTTCTACTGCTTGGCCTGTGGTCGCGGTCTGCGCCGCGATTCTGGGATCGTATTACTTAGCGGGTTTGTATGGCATCGCGATTGCGGCCACCGCGATGTTAAGCATGACGGGCATCATCGTCGCCCTGGATGCTTATGGCCCGGTCACCGATAACGCCGGCGGTATCGCGGAAATGGCGGAGCTGCCGGAGGAGGTGCGTAATGTCACCGACCCGCTGGACGCCGTGGGCAATACCACCAAAGCGGTAACCAAGGGCTATGCCATAGGTTCGGCCGGTCTCGCGGCCTTGGTCTTGTTCGCGGATTACACACACACCCTGCAGCTCCACATCGGTTCGGCGACGACTTTTGATTTATCCAATCACTTAGTCATCGTGGGCTTGTTCATAGGCGGCCTGGTGCCTTATTTATTCGGTGCCATGGGCATGGAGGCAGTAGGGCGCGCGGCCGGTTCCGTGGTGGTGGAAGTGCGGCGACAGTTCAAGGAAATTCCCGGCATCATGGCCGGCAGCGCCAAGCCGGATTATTCCAAGGCCGTGGATATGCTGACCAAGGCAGCGATCAAAGAAATGATGATTCCTTCTTTGCTGCCGGTACTGGTCCCAGTGATCGTGGGCTTGACCTTAGGTGCGCAAGCGCTGGGCGGCGTGCTCATGGGCGCGATTATTACCGGTATCTTCGTCGCGATTTCCATGACCACCGGTGGTGGCGCTTGGGACAATGCCAAAAAATATATCGAAGATAATCATTTTGGCGGTAAAGGCAGTGATGCACATAAAGCCGCCGTCACCGGCGATACCGTGGGCGATCCCTATAAAGATACCGCCGGACCGGCCATTAATCCCTTAATCAAAATTATTAACATCGTGGCGCTCCTGATTGTGCCCTTATTGTAAGGTCGCGCCGCCTACGGGCGGCGTTTTTTTGGCGGTTGACAGATACCGGTTGGTAGGTATGTAATAAGGCATGGCTCAGAAACAACCCGACATTACCCGCGATAAGATTTTGCAAGCAGCTTTTTATGAAGTCCATCGGCAAGGCTTTCAAGCGGCGAGCTTAAACACCATTTTGGCGCGCAGCGGCTTGACCAAGGGCGCGCTCTATCATCATTTTCAAACTAAAGATCAATTGGGACATGCCTTGATAGACGAAGTGATATGCCCGGACATGGACGCGCGCTTGTTCGCGCCTTTGCGTAGCGCGGCGGATCCTTTGCAAGCCTTGTGCGAGGTCTTGCGGCAAAAGGCCAAGGCGGCGAACCGGGAGACGGTATCCCTAGGCTGCCCGCTCAATAATCTCATGCAGGAAATGAGTCCTTTGGATTTAACCTTTCAACAAAAATTAAATGGGGTTTTAGTCCTTTGGCAAAACACGATGGCGGAGGCTTTGCGCCGTGGCCAGCAGCAGGGCCAAGTGCGCAAAACCGTGGATTGCCGCGCAGCGGCCTTATTTATTGTGTCAGCCTGGGAAGGCTGCGTCGGCATCGCAAAAAATTTGCAGTCGGTGAAAGAGTTCCGGTCATGCTTGGTGGAATTAGAAGCCTATGTGCAGAGTTTGGCGGCCGCGCGCAGCCTGCGCTGAATTTTTTTTAGTTTTTTACAAACCAGGTGGTTGGTATGAAGCATTGTCCCGCTCACCCTATGTTTTTTACGAGATGTTTTTTATTTAAGGAGCAATCCATGAAATTATATTTTTCCCCTGGCGCCTGTTCTTTGTCCCCGCACATCGCCCTGCGCGAGGCCGGCTTAGCGTTTGACTTAGTGAGAGTGGATTTGCAGCAAAAGACCACGAGCGAGGGTCAAGACTTTGGCCAAATCAATCCCAAGGGCTATGTGCCGGTTTTGATTTTGGATGATGGCGAGGTCTTAACCGAGGGCCCAGCGGTAGTGCAATACATCGCGGACCGTGCGCCCGAATCCAAGCTGGCGCCGCCTTTAGGTAGCATGGCACGCTACCGTTTGATGGGCTGGCTGAATTTCATTACTTCGGAATTGCATAAAAGCTTTACGCCGCTTTTTAATCCGCGCGCCAGCGAGGAACTCAAATCCGAAGTGCGCGCCAATTTGAAACAGCGTCTGGACTTTCTTGCTCAGCATTTAAATAAGTCGGCGTATTTAATGGGCGAGGCTTTCACGGTGGCGGACGCGTATTTATTCGTGGTCTTGAGCTGGAGCCGGATGACGCAAGTGAATTTAGCGCCTTGGCCGATATTAAAAGATTACTTAGAGCGCATCAGCAAACGGGAGAGTGTGCGTGAAGCCATGCGAGCGGAAGGGATAATAAAAATGAAATCCTTCGGCTAGGGCTTGGCGCCCGTTCCCGGCGATACGCGGTAACGGTGGGAGAGTGAAACGATTACGACTGCCCGCTAACGGGGCTTAGGCGGCGCGGATATTCGACGCTTGCTTTTTGCCCTTGGGGCCATCGGCTAAATCGTATTGCACCCGTTGCCCCTCCTTCAAGGTTTTAAAGCCGGCCATCTGGATCGCGGAAAAGTGCGCGAAAACATCTTCGCCACCTTCGTCGGGGGTGATAAAGCCAAAACCTTTTGCGTCGTTAAACCATTTGACAGTGCCAATTGCCATGTTGCTTACTCCGTTGTTACCGGGCCGGTCTTGACCCATAGCGTTAGCTTGAAATGCCGCGGCGAACCATTGCGGAAAAACACTTTCAAAGCAAAGACCAAGGCCAGTTTGCCCCTGGCCCGGGCGATTCGTCAAGTATTTTGCAAGAAAAGCAAGCGGACCACTTGATAAGGGTGAGCGGCAGTCCCACAATAGAAAAACAACGGATGCAACCATGGCACAAAAGGATCAACTTGGCACAATACTTGAGCCGCGAGAAACAAAGCTTAAGCCGCCACCGCTGTACAAAGTGCTGGTTTTGAACGATGACTTTACGCCCATGGATTTTGTGGTGCTGGTGTTGCAAAAGTTTTTCGATATGAGCCGCGAGCGAGCTACGCAAATAATGCTCAAAGTGCATCGCGAAGGTATCGGAATATGTGGGGTTTTTCCGAAAGATATTGCGGCGACGAAGGTTGATCTGGTAGTCTCTTTTGCAAAGCGCCACCAACATCCGTTGCAGTGTGTAATGGAAGAAACATAGATGATCTCGCAGGAACTTGAAGTCTCTCTCCACATGGCGTTCGTCGAGGCGCGGCAGAAGCGTCACGAGTTCATTACGGTGGAACACCTTTTACTCGCGATGTTGGATAATCCCTCCGCCGCGCAAGTGCTACGTGCCTGCGCCGCGAATATCGAAGAGCTGCGCAAAGTCTTATCTGATTTCGTGGTGCAGCACACGCCCGTGGTCAGCGGCACCGACGAAGTCGACACTCAGCCCACTTTAGGTTTTCAACGCGTGATACAGCGCGCGATTCTGCATGTGCAATCTTCCGGTAAAAAAGAAGTTACGGGCGCTAATGTCTTGGTCGCGATTTTCGGCGAGAAGGATTCGCATGCCGTGTATTTCTTGCATCAGCAAGGCGTCACCCGCTTGGATGTCGTGAACTATATTTCACATGGCATCAGTAAAGTGCAAGACAGCGCCGGCCACGCTAAAGGCGGCGCGGGCGATGCCGAACATGAAACCGAGGCCGAACAACAACCGGCGACCGCCTTGGAAAATTTCACCCAGAATCTCAATGCGCAAGCACTCTTGGGCAAGATCGATCCGCTCATAGGCCGCGATCTGGAATTAGAGCGCGTGATCCAAACCTTGTGTCGTAGACGCAAGAATAATCCGCTCTTAGTGGGCGAAGCCGGCGTTGGCAAAACCGCCATCGCCGAAGGTTTGGCGCGGCGCATCGTCGAAGGCAATGTGCCGGAAGTCTTGGCGCAAAGCACAGTGTATGCCTTAGATATGGGCGCCTTACTGGCCGGGACCAAATATCGCGGTGATTTCGAGCAGCGCTTGAAAGCGGTGTTAAAACATTTGCTGGATAACAGCAAAGCGATTTTGTTTATCGACGAGATACATACCTTAATCGGTGCCGGAGCTGCTTCCGGCGGCACGCTAGACGCATCGAATTTATTGAAACCGGCTTTGAGCTCGGGCTCGCTCAAATGCATAGGCGCGACCACTTATAATGAATATCGCGGCATCTTCGAGAAAGACCACGCCTTATCGCGGCGTTTCCAAAAAATCGACGTGCCCGAGCCTTCGGTGGCGGAAACCGTGGAGATTTTGCGCGGATTGAAATCGCGTTTCGAAGCCCATCATGGCGTGAAATACACGGCGGCGGCTTTATCCACGGCGGCGGAATTATCGGCCAAATATATCAACGACCGGCATCTTCCGGACAAGGCGATAGACGTCATAGACGAAGCCGGCGCGGCCCAGCGCATCCTGCCTAAGTCTAAGCAGAAAAAAGTCATCACGCCGAAAGAAATCGAAGACATCGTGGCTAAGATTGCGCGCATCCCGCCGAAAAACGTGTCCACGGATGATAGATCCGCCTTGAAGAATTTGGATCGCGATCTGAAAGCGGTGGTGTTTGGCCAAGACAAAGCCATCGATGCCCTGGCCAGTGCCATAAAAATGGCGCGCAGCGGTTTAGGCAATGCGCAAAAACCCATAGGCTCCTTCTTGTTTTCTGGGCCCACCGGCGTCGGCAAAACCGAGGTCGCGCGCCAACTCGCCTACACCATGGGCATAGAGTTGATACGCTTTGATATGTCGGAATACATGGAGCGGCACGCGGTGTCGCGTCTCATCGGCGCGCCGCCCGGCTATGTAGGTTTCGATCAAGGCGGCTTGCTCACTGAGCAAATTACTAAACATCCCTACTCGGTATTGTTATTGGATGAAATTGAAAAAGCCCATCCCGACATTTTCAATATCTTGTTGCAAGTCATGGATCATGGCGCGCTCACCGACAACAATGGGCGTAAAGCGGATTTCCGCAATGTGATGATTATCATGACCACCAATGCCGGGGCGGAGGCCTTGAACCGCAGCACCATAGGATTTACCACGCCCGCCACCCTGGGCGACGAAATGGGCGATATTAAACGCTTGTTCTCGCCGGAATTCCGCAATCGCTTGGACGCGACCATTTCATTCCATTCCTTGGATCGTGAAGTCATTATGCAAGTGGTGGATAAATTCCTGATGCAACTAGAAGAGCAATTGCATGAGAAAAAAGTCGAGGCCAGCTTTACCGATGCCTTAAAAGCCTATTTGGCCAAGAAAGGTTTTGACCCGCTTATGGGCGCCAGACCGATGGCGCGCTTGATTCAAGACACCATACGCAAAGCGCTGGCGGATGAGCTGTTATTTGGGCGCTTAGCCAACGGCGGCAAAGTCATGGTGGATGTGGACGCGGCAGATGAGGTGAGACTTATATTTCAAGAAGAAGCCGAGGCCATCGCCTAGAGCATCCTGATCAGCAAAAGCGGCCGGCATAGCCCGGCCGCTTTTTTTTCGCCCAATAAATTATTTTTTTATTTTTTTGAAGGTGGCCGACACGGAAGAACTACAGGTTTGCCAATGCCACTAGAATCCCCTACCATCTCTCTAGGTGAAATGCATAATAACGAAGGCAAATTTCAACTGGGGAGACTCGCATGGCGGACTACAATCCATATCAAGCACCTTCGGCACACGTCGCGGATGTAGGATATACAGAAGAAATAGAACTCGCCGGACGTGGCATACGTTTAGGCTCAGCATTGCTGGACACGGTTTTTATCATGATTATCGCCTTGCCGCTGTGGTTCGTTTTTCATCCCGGCATCTTCTCTGGCAAGCAACCCGGCTTCTTACAGTCTTTGCTGGTGACTTTATTGGTAGTCGCCATTTGGATAGCGCTCAATTTTTCCTTGCTGGCGCGCAACGGTCAGACCTTTGCCAAGAAAATATTGGATATCAAAATTGTCCGCAGCGATGCCATCGCTGCCAGCGTAGGGCGTATCGCCGGTTTAAGAATGCTCGTTCCCACGGTGCTTACGCAAATCCCGATTGTGGGCATGCTCTTCGGCATCGTCGATTCCTTGTTTATCTTCCAAGAATCTCGCCGCACCTTGCATGATCTCATCGCCGACACCATTGTTATCCGGGCCTGATGCTCGATACTTATCGCGAGATCGAAACGCCAGAAGGGGTTGAGCTGCATCTGCGCGCGGCCGGCCCGATACCGCGCGCGCTGGCATTCAGCATCGATTTATCCCTTAGGATTTTTATTTATATTGTTTTGTCCATGGTGCTCGCGCTTGCGGGCCGCATGGGCAAGGGCATTTTTCTCATCGCGTTTTTTTTCTTGGAATGGTTTTATCCGGTCTTGTTTGAAGTGTATTGGCAAGGCGAAACCCCGGGCAAGCGCATGCTGGGGATACGCACTTTGAACGATAACGGCACCCCCATAGGATGGAGCGCGTCCCTGGTGCGCAATCTATTACGGGCGGTCGATTTCTTGCCTTTCTTTTACGCCTTCGGTTTGATCTCCACTTTGGTCACGCGTAATTTCAAGCGCCTGGGAGATTTAGCCGCCGGCACCCTGGTGGTGTATCACACGCGCGGCCTGCGCGGCGCGGCCATGCCGGATGTCGCGCCTATTGCACCGCCGCGCGGCTTGTTGCTGGAAGAACAAAAAATATTAATTCAATATGCCGAACGCGCGCCGCGTCTGACCGAGGCGCGCGCAGAAGAACTGGCCGATATGTTGTCGCTGGTCACCGGGCTGTCGGCGCAGCCGGGAGTGCGGCGCTTAATGCAAATGGCCAGCTGGCTCATGGGGAAACGGTGACGCAGCAAGAATTCGAACGCAACCATCGCGCGGAGTGGGATGCGACCGAGGCCATGCTGGCAAGCTTGGCGAGCCGCAAACATCGGCTTGACCCGATGCTCGCGGATTTCCCGCAACGCTACCGCCGCGTCTGTCAGCATTTGGCTATCGCCCGTGAACGCCGCTACACCAGTCATTTGGTGGATCAATTGAATCAATTGATGTTGCGCGGCCATCAATATTTATACGGCGCGCGCGCCGGCATGCTGAGCCAGATTCTGGTCTTTGTCGGTGCTTCTTTTCCGGCTTTGATACGCCGTGAGTGGCGCTTACTTTTATTAGCGACCCTGCTTTTTTTCGGCCCGGCCTTGCTCATGGGCTGGGCGGCTTATCAGCATCCGGAAATGGCTTATACCGTGATGGAGCCGCAAGACATCATGCAAATGGAGCGCATGTATCAGCCGGGTGCGCCCCACCTCGGTCGCGAGCGCGGCGCCGATAATGATTTTTATATGTTCGGCGTCTACATCTGGAATAACATCCGCATCGGTTTTCAAACCTTCGCCGGCGGTATTTTATTCGGCTTGGGGAGTATCTTTTTTCTGATGTTTAATGGTTTATTTATGGGCGTGGTCGCGGGCCATCTTACTCAAATCGGCTACACCGAAACGTTTTGGCCTTTTGTTTCCGGCCACGGCGCGTTTGAGCTGACCGCGATTATTTTTTCCGGGATGGCCGGATTAAAGCTGGGGTTCGCCTTACTCGCGCCCGGGCGCAAGA
>CAZKHT010000063.1:0-12492 GCA_964552595.1 uncultured Burkholderiales bacterium | reverse complement strand
TGTCATTGTCGTGCTTGTGTGTTTTACCTTTCGTTTTTGTTACGCATAAGCGCGAATTGGGTTCTTCAGGAACCCAGTTGGGCGTTTCAGGAATGCCGGGGGCAATGGCGAAAGGGGCTGGCGGCGGCGCCGTTCGGTGCCATTACGGGCATGCTCGCCGATCGCGGACGTTTTAATAGGTCTAGCGTCCTCTTAATCATCGTACTCGCACTCGCCGTCCACGCGGCATTTTTGGATTTTTCCGCGATTTATCGATGGCTAGTGGAGGGCGAACAATTGCGGCGCGCAATGGGGCTAACGGACGGACCGGATAAGAGCAATTATTTAACGATTGCCTTTTTGAGTTTAATTTTAAGCGAGCTTTACTTACGCGTATTTGCACGTCAACGGATGCTAAAGGTAAGTACCCGTACGATGCTCGTGCTGAGCGGGTTGGGGCTAATCGGTTTTTTTCTGGAAGAAATTCGTAACGGTGTGGCGCCGCTTGTCGCTATCTTCGCGAGCTTGCTTCTCATATATATCGTTTCTCATAAAACAACATTACGCCCTAGGCGTTTAGCGATCCACGCTTTAATCGCGATAGTACTCACCATCGCGCTAGTGCTTTTTATGGTCAAAACCGACGCCCGCTGGCAGAACACCCTAGATTCTGCAAACTACGCTTGGCAAACAAAAGACAATTCCGCTTGGCTATATGACGACAAACCCAATAAACAAACCACGCTTCCCAATGGCAAGCCAGTAGAAGAATCCAGTTATTTGCGTACCGCGATGCTAAAAGAAGGTTTGGCTATCGTGGCTGAGCATCCCTGGGGCATAGGCTACGGGCGCAATGCCTTCGGCCACGCCTTAAAAGTAAAATATGGCCGTGGCAGTGGTCATAGTCATAGTGGTTTACTCGACCTCGCTATCGGGATAGGCGTACCAGGTTTGATTTTATGGATAGGCTTATTGGCTTATGCCGGCTATTTTGGAGTGAAAGTATTTTTGCGGCGGCAAAGTTACGCCGCCCTTGCTCTTGTGTTGATTGTGACGACCTTCTCGGTGCGCATGATATTCGACAGCATCATCCGCGACCATATGCTGCAGCAATTTATGTTTACCGCAGCCCTGCTTGCTACGCTCGCTCTCAACGATGCGGGACGCGTTCACGCCACATGACGCAATCAGCGCTCAAAATTATTGTGATTCGCCGTGACAATATCGGCGATCTGGTGTGCACCACGCCCTTATTTACGGCCTTGCGCGCCCACTATCCCTACGCGCGCATTTGCGCCTTAGTGAATAGCTACAACTTAGACGTGCTCGCCGGCAATCCTTATATGGATGCGGTCTACGCCTATACCAAAACTAAACATCGGGGGCCGAAGCGCAGTGTGATTGGCGTTTATTTGGACAGACTGCGCTTGTTTCTAAATTTGCGCCGCGAAAACTTTGACTACGCGATTATTGCGGGGGCGCATTTCGTACCGCGCGCTTTACGGCTGGCGCGCATGTTAAAACCTAAACATATTGTGGGTTTTACGGAATCGGATAAGGCTGGGTCCCAGCATATCGATTTAGGCATTCCCTATACGCTAGAACGCCCCCTACACGAGACCGAAGACATCTTCCGCTTGCTCGCTCCCTTAGGAATTAGCGGAAACCCGCCGCCTTTGTGCGTGGTCGCGGACAGCGCTGCCGCCAGCGTGGTCGCGGCTAAGCTCGATGCGCTATCTTCATCCAACACCACTATCGCAGTGCACATTAGCGCGCGTAAACCCACGCAGCGTTGGTCGGCGGAAAATTTCATTGAGCTGATACGCCAACTGCATCAGCAAACTGGCGCGCGGTTTTTATTACTATGGTCTCCGGGCGCCGCGAATAATCCGCTGCATCCCGGCGACGATGAGAAGGCAGCCCAGGTCATGTCCGGTGTGCAAGGCCTGCCCTGCTTGGCTTGTCCTACGCATGCGCTTAAGGAATTAATTGCGGCTTTATCCCTTGCCAATAGCGTCATTTGCAGTGACGGCGGCGCCATGCATTTGGCCGCTGCTTTACAAAAACCCATTGTTTGCTTATTTGGCCGATCCGACGCGCAGCGGTGGTACCCGTGGGGTGTGCCGCATAAAGTTTTGCAAGCGCCTAGCCATGAGGTGCAGGATATTACAGCGCCCGAAGTCGCTCGAGCGCACGCCGATTTAATGCGTGAGCGCGGCGCTTAAGTTCCGCTCCGCCGGTGCGTACTCCGGCAACCATTCCGCCAACTTGTTTTTTACTTCCGACTCTTCACGCGCAATCGAGGTATCCAACCACGCGTGCAAACTCGCTAACCATACCGCGTCGGCGGGCCGCGCCTTGGCAATACGCAGCTTAGGGTGCGGGGTGCGCAGGGTGTGCTCATCGTCGGTCAGCAGCTCTTCAAATAATTTCTCGCCGGGGCGCAAGCCGGTGAAGGTGATTTTGATTTCATCTTCCGTGAAACCTGAGAACCGTATCATGTCGCGCGCCAGATCCACGATTTTTACCGGCTCGCCCATGTCGAGTACAAATAGCTCGCCGCCCCGTCCCATGGCGCCGGCTTGCAAGACCAATTGCGCCGCCTCGGGGATGGACATGAAGTAGCGAATAATATCCGGATGGGTCACCGTGATCGGGCCGCCCTTGGCGATTTGCTCCTGAAATTTAGGGATGACGCTACCCGTGCTACCCAGCACATTGCCGAAGCGCACCATCACGAAATGCGTGCCCTCGGTTTGCTCCAAAGCCTGACAAACCATTTCCGCGCAACGCTTACTCGCGCCCATGACATTGGTGGGATTCACGGCCTTATCCGTCGAGATAAACACGAATTTATTCACGCCATGCCGTATCGCCGCCTGACCTAAAACATAAGTGCCATATACATTATTGCGCACAGCCTCCCAGGCATTTTCATGCTCCATAAGGGGGACGTGTTTATACGCCGCCGCATGAAACAAAACGCGCGGCCGGTACGTTGTCATGACTTGGTCGACCCGCTTAGCGTCTTTCACATCGCCTATCACGCACACCAGATTGACGCCTGGGAATAGCTCTCGGAGTTCTTGTTCTATCCTATACAGCGCGAATTCGCTTAGCTCGAATAAGACCATTTGCCGCGGCCGGAAACGCGAAATCTGCCGGCATAACTCCGAGCCTATGGAGCCGCCCGCGCCAGTGATTAATATGGTGCGACCGGCGATGAGTTCGGTGAGCCCGGCATTATCCAGCACCACCGGCTCGCGCCCCAGCAAATCCTCAATTTGTACTTTACGAATTTGCGAGACCATCACCCGGCCGCTCATTAAATCATCGAAGGCGGGCACGGTGAGGACCGACATATTGGCCGCCGCGCAGATGTCCACGGCGCGTCTGCGTTCCTGTGGTGTGGCGGAAGGCATGGCGATGATGGCGTGTTCCACGCCAAATTGCTGCGCGTAATGCGTCACGCTGTCAAAGCCGCCCAGGACTTTCACGCCATGCAGATAGCGCCCATGCTTATTCGGATTGTCATCGATTAATCCCACCGGCCGCCATTCCTGACTGCGCGCCAATTCCTTCAGTAAATTCACCGCCGCGTCGCCCGCGCCTAGCAATAAAACCGGTTTGCCTTGATTCGCGATCAAGCCGTGCAGCCTATGTTCTTTCCAGGCACGGTAAGCCAGGCGGCTGCCGCCCATAATGAGGATCAAGAAAATGGGATCAAGCAACAAAACTGAGCGCGGCACATCGGCGCTCATATGCGTGAGCCAGAGAAAAGTCGGCGCCGCAGTGGCGGCGATGGCCACCGCGGTGAGTATGCGTTTTAAATCGGGTAAGCTTGCGTAACGCCAAATCCCGCGATACAAACCAAAGCTTAAAAAGATGAAGGACTGTATACCTATGACGACGGGCAGCGATACCAGCATCGCATGCATATACAGGGTGGGGAATTCCAAATTAAAGCGAAACCAAAACGCGGCGATCCAAGCCAGGGCCACCGCGAAAGCGTCGTGGAAAAATGCGAAGGCGGTGCGCCAGCGGGTGGGAACTCTATCCAGCATCTTGGCCCGCGCGCGACTCGAAGCGGCGCCACTGTTTATCGATCAGCACCAATACCAAAGCGTAAACAGCCGCGACGGTAGCGAGCCCAACCCACTGCACATCCGTGGGAAGCGTGCGTAAACCCGTCGCGACAATCAGGCTAATTAACATAGCGGCATAGAATACCAGCGCGGTGCGTTTATGTCCCCAACCCATGCGCACTAAGCGTTGGTAATAGTGGGCACGATGCGCTTGCCACAGAGATTCTTTGCGCAGCGCCCGCTTAAATAAAGTCACCGTCGCATCAACTATAAAAGGCGAAAACACCAAAAACGGAAACCAGGTTGGCCATATTTTTAACATCACGCCTTGAATGCCTAATAAGGCCGCCAGAAATCCTAGGGGGATAGAGCCAGCGTCGCCAAGAAAAATTCGCGCGGGTGCGAAATTAAACAAAAGAAAACCCAAGGCGGCGGTACTTATGGTCGCCGCTTGCGCCGCAAATTCGGTATGGCCTGTGGATACCGCCACCCATGCGTAAGCGCCGAATCCAAAAACCGTCATGCCACCGGCCAAGCCGTCTGAGCCGTCCATAAAATTGTAGAGATTCGCGCCCCATACCAGCATGATCAACGCGCCCGCATAAAGGCCCCATGGCCATGCGCCAAGACCTAAATTCGCCAGCACCCACAAAGCCACCGCAAATTGCACCAGCAAGCGCCACAAGGGTCTTACGCTTTTAAAATCGTCGAATACCGAAATCACAATCAAGGGCGCGATAAACATCAGCGTGGATAAAGCCAGAACGTTTCTGGTCATCAGCCACGCCATCGCCATGCCCAGCAAGACAGCCAATCCGCCTATGCGCGGCACCGGATGCTGGTGCAAGGAGCGCTCGTTGGGACGATCAAGCAGCCACTTCCCCACCGGCGTGTTGAGGATAATCAGCAAGAGCAAAACAGTCGCGCCTAGCGCCACCGCGCTGGGCATTATTAAAATGCTCAAGCCTGCCTCGTTGTGAGATACCAGCCCACAGTTTCTTGCAGGCCTTGGTCTAAGCTGTAGGGCGGTGTCCAACCGGTCTCGTGTCTGAATTGCGTGTCGTCCACCGCCAGCGAATCGGTCAAGCGCCTGACGGCTTCGAGGCGTCCGCTGACACGGCCTAGTATTTGCAAGGCCGCCACCGGCATGGGCAGCAAACGCGCCGGCATGTGCATGTGTTGCGCCAACCTCCGTATCAAATCCGGCGTCGAAACGTCTTCGCCATCGCGTAATACATAAGCGCGCGCCGGCTGCACTGGGCGTGTCAATAATGTCGCTATGGCATCCACCAAATTGCCTAGGTAAAGCAAACTGCGCTGATTATGAATGGCGCCCAAGGGCAAGGGATATCCCGCGTGCACCCAAGCCAGCAGGCGCAAAAAATTTCCCTTCACCTCCGCGCCGTAGACCAAAGGCGGACGCAACACTACCACGCGCATACCGGTTTCGGCTTCGATACGGAATAAAGCGACCTCGGCTTCGTACTTAGAAATGGCATAGGGGTCGGTAGGCCGGGGGGAACTCGCGTCGCTGAACGGTGCGCTCTCGGTACGCTCACCGATCACTTTCACCGTGCTCAGATAAATAAAGCGTTTGACGCCAGCATTGGCAGCGGCCTGTGCCAGGGCGATGCTTCCTTCGGTATTTACCCTACGAAAAACGCGCAAGGGATCAGCCTCAGTCTCGCGCATGACGTGCACGCGTGATGCCAAATGCACCACAGTATCGATACCGCTTAGCGCATCGCACCACGCCGTGGCCGGGCCGATATCGCCGATGGTAGCCATCTCAATTTGCGGATATTTAGCGCGCAGGGCGGATGCCGTCGCGAGCGTGCGCACCATTGCGCGTACCGGCATGGCTTCCGTGACGAGGTGCTGGATGAGTGCGCTTCCGACAAAACCATTCGCTCCGGTGACTAGAATCATGCTGAATCAAATCTCACCGGCAGCATAGGGAATGCCATGCCGGACATAGCACACCATATAAGTAGCGAAGTCTGCGCGGCGCACTCATGGAAGCTTCAACCAATTCGTCACACCTAATTCGGGTACCCACTGATCAAGTGCTTTTACGCCACGCTTAACCCGGCTGACCCAACCCTTGCCGCGGTTAAGCATATCCTGCCAGGCTTCTTCCACCTCCCACGGCCGATAGGTTTTGAACCAACTCAACAATGCGGCGGCTTGCGCCAGATCCTTGTTGGTTTTTTGCGTGAAGGAAGCGCTGCGCTCTCCGTAAATCAGCAGCTTGTGCAAGGCGTAGCGCGCCGGATGCGGCACATTGACCACGCCGGCTCCTTCCGCACAAAAGAGTGCAACCTGAACGATATTCTCAAGGGAATATTCGATAAAACGCAGGGGTTGCATGGTGACATGCAGCTTTGGATGTTCAATCGGCGTATCTCCCCCTCGGTGCCGCGGCATTAAAAAATCCAGACGAAAATCGGGTTCCCTCGGGTTAAGGTAGCTTGCGCCAGATTTGCCCGCGAGACCGGAAATCGGTAAAAACCCCATCTCCAGCGATTCGATGGCGCGATGCACATCGACTTCGATATTAGTAGGCAGCGCGATGGACACGCTTTTACCCGCATGGGCAAAATCCACATCCTGCGTGCGTGACACATCACCCCAACTCACCCCCAGCAGATTGCCATAAGCAAGGAAGGCATGCGTGCCCACCAATACTCCGCCCGCCTTGAAAAAACCATAATCGAGCAAGCGGCGAATCACCCGAAAATGGCGTGCAAGCAAAGGCTGACAACCCAAGGCCATGGCCGAACGTGCGAGTGCGCGCAATGCATCCGCACCCGGTGCATTAGCACGCAGCTCGACCAGCTTGCGAACTTCCGGGGTATCCGGGCCGATGTAGATTTGACGCGATATCCCGGCTAGATCGGTATGCTGAAAATACCAGTAAACTCGCCCCTTAACTGTTTTTTGGGCGAAAGAACCTGCCAGATTGGCCACCGACCGCGACAGCTCCGCTGCGTTAGAGGCATCAAAGAGTTGCGCGTAAGCCGTTTGTGCCGAAAGGGAAAGTTCAGTAAATCGCGGCATAGCTGGTTATACTAAAAGTCATTTATTTTAGTATAACTCGAAAACAGGAGCGTCCGACCCGGTTGCCGGCACTGGTAACCCAAATGATGATTCATGCTCATTACCGGATACGTTCCCACAATCGCAATGGCAGCTTCAAGAGCAACAGCAGCATATGGGTGTACAAGCCGTTTTGCCGGCAGGCGCGGACGATTTCGCGGTTGAGTAGCAGGCTATCGCTGCTGGCGCCGCCTGCGCGCATTTTGACCGTCGTTTCAGGAAGGTAGCCCCACGAAATTTTTTGCGTCAATAACAACCTGACCAGCAACTCGAAATCCGCCGCGATACGGTAGTCCGTGCGATAGGGGTTCGCGCCCAATTTTTCATAGCATGATTTGCGGCAATAAAAGGTCGGGTGAGGAGGCATCACGCCGATTCTGAGCATGAAAGTATCGAATCTTGCGACACGGTATTTCCGCAACACTCGGAGAGAATTGTCTGCGCTGACAACATCCAGTTGCGAGAAGACTGCATCCAACTTATCCACGACCAGACGCTCAACAATTTTTTGCACCGACTGCGCGCTGGCGAAAAAATCATCCGCATTGAGCATGCCGATGTAATCGCCAGTGGCCAACGCGATGCCTTTATTCATCGCGTCGTAAATCCCCGCGTCCGGCTCACTCAGCCAGTAATCCACTTGCGCATCGTACTTGCGGATTATATCCAGGGTGCCGTCGTTCGAGTCGCCATCGATAATGATGTGTTCGATGTTGTCATAGCTCTGCTGCGACACGCTACGAAGGGTGTCTTCCAATGTCGCGGCGCCGTTGAACACGACCGTTATAATTGACACTAGCGGTTTATCATTCGGGCGCCGCGCTTGCATATCGCGCATACGCCGCCCACCTTCTATTTTTTGCGGTGCGTGGGATGCGCTGTCATGACTTCCTGCGCTTGGGGATACCTGCTCTATCATGCGCAAATATTTTTTGTTCGCGCGCGCCGAAATGACGAGTACGTTAGGCGCATGATCTTCAAGCCCGAGATAACATCCAGTGACCCAGCACTAATACATCCATCTTGGTACGTAGAAAACACGCCAGGGCTTCTTCGGGGCGGCAGACCACGGGTTCGTTTTCATTGAACGAGGTATTGAGCAACATGGGCACGCCGGTCAAGGCGAAGAAAGCATTGATGAGCTGATAGTAGCGCGCATTGTGCGCTTGGGTCACGGTTTGCAATCGGCCGGAGCCATTGACATGGGTAACGGCGGGTATTTGGCTACGCCGCTCGGCGCGAATTTGAAAGACTTGCAACATGAAGGGTACGTCATAGTCGGTCTCGAACCAAGCCGCCACCTGCTCGCGCAACACCGAGGGCGCGAAGGGTCGAAATGATTCGCGGCGTTTTATTTTGAGATTCAAAATATCTTTCATATCGGCGCGGCGTGGATCGCCTAAGATGCTACGGTTGCCTAAGGCGCGCGGACCCCACTCCATACGTCCTTGAAACCAGCCTATAACTTGGCCTTGGCTAATCGCTGTCGCGACGCGTTGACACAAAAGCGCTTCCTCGGCGAGGTGCTCCACTTTGCACCCGGCGTTTTGAATCTCCTCTCGCTGGCTTTTTAACAACGCCGCGATCGCTTCATCCGAATATTGCGGTCCATAGTAGGCATGCTCCATGACGAAGTCGCGCGGCTTGTTTAATTCCTGATTCCACACCACATAGGCTGCACCAATGGCGCCACCCGCATCCCCGGCCGCGGATTGGATATAGACGTCGCGAAATCCTGTGTTCTGAAAAATTTTGCCGTTTGCCACGGAATTCATCGCGCAGCCGCCGGCAAGGCATAAGCGATCCAGGCCGGTTTCCTGGTGCACATGATTTAAGATATGGAAGAACGCCTCTTCGTACATCGCTTGCATAGAGGCCGCTAAATCTTTGTGATAATCGCTGAGCGCTGCGTCGGTGGCGCGCGCCGGTCCGAGCAAGTCCGCCAGAGCATCGGAAAAGACGCGGCCTATCTTAGGCTCGCCTGCCTCCCACACCATGGCCACGCCTTCCGAATGATGCAGGAAATAATCCAAATCAAGCTCGAACCGGCCGCCGGGTAATAGGCGCACGATGCGCCGCATTTTGTCGAGATGCTTAGGCTGACCATAAGGTGCTAGGCCCATGACTTTGTACTCGTCGCCATAATGCGGGAAACCCAGGTATTGCGTCATGGCGAGATAAAATAAGCCCAGCGAGTGCGGGAAATTGACCTCCTCACTTATGGATATAGCGTTAGCGCGCCCGCTACCCCACATCGTGCTGACGAAATCGCCAAAACCATCCACCGATACCACGGCAGCCGTATCAAAAGGGGAAACTAAATAGGCGCTGCCTATATGCGCACGATGATGTTCTATCGCATGCAGTTGCGCTCTGATTTGTTGACGAGGCACGCCAAGCTCAGCGCTCAAGGTATCCTCTATGCTCGCGAGCTTAGTGGCATTTTTAAGCCGGCTGGTCACCGCAGCCAAGCTCGGCCTTTTGGAGAAAGCAAACAAGGCTTTTTTAAGAAGATTCGCGCTGGGATTGCGGTTCACCGCAATGTGATCCACCTGAGCTATCGTCGCACCGGCCTCGCTCAAGCAATAGCGTATTGCTTCCGAAGGAAAGCCAGCCCAATGTTTAATCCGCCGGAAGCGTTCTTCTTCCGCCGCGGCGATTAAATGACCATCGCGCACAATGCAGGCGGCGGCATCGCCGTGATAGGCATTGATTCCAAGTATTAACACACAAATCCTTTATCTCATCGGACTCGCGACGCAGGCAGACAATTCCTCGGCAATGAATCGCAGCAGCTCGGGCTCCCCCTGCTTATCCCGCCTTTCAAGCTGTTTCATCCTAGCCTCCGCAATCGCCGCTTCCAAGCACGTCATATCTTCAAGTAGGACGATGCGTTGCATATTTGCGAGTTCGCGAGCGAATTCCAGTTGGTGATTATTTACGTGTTCGCCGTAACGCGCTAAACGCGGCGCAATCACGGGCACTTTTCTGGCACCTAGGGCATGAATCACCGATCCTGCACCGGCATGCATAATCAAAACCTCGGCCCGCGCCACCTCTAATGCAAATCGCTCGGCATCGACAAACGCGAAGCTCTCTGCCCGTTCGGATGGAAACGGGGTGTGCCCATGTTGTATCACCACCGGCTGCGGCAAGCTAGACAGTATGGGCGTGACCGCATCTAGAAGTCTGGCAAAAGATTGATGCGCATTCCCGACGGTAATAAAAGTACTCACAGTAAGGGGCCGCCATAAGTGCCCCGCGGAAAATATTTGGCCAAGCCAGGCCACTGATAAAAACAACGGTGCGCCAGCCAGCGCATTATCTTGCCGGTTAACGAGGGCTGGGTGATTTGGGTAAGCGTTTCAATATACAGAATCCGGGTTCGAAAAAATAAGCGCGCAATTATAGCAAAAGGAACAATGGGGCCAGCGCCGGTACTCAAAAGCACTTGAGGTTTTTCGCGACGCAAGATGCGCCACGCTTCCCATAAATTCAAAAAAAATTTCAAATCGCGCTCGGAATGAGCGATGAAATAAGTACGGCCTTGCATATCGTCAGGCAGTAGCGCCCGATCGTTTAGAACATAGCAGTGCTCATACAATTGATAAGCCGAACGAAGTTGGCGAACCTCGGTGAGGTGGCCGCCGCAAGACGAGATGATGCAAACTTTCACTTACCTGCTTGCCTTATATACTTGAGATAAGTCTCTTCCATCTGCTGCGCAATCGTTTGCCAAGAAAAACGTTCGGCGACCACTTGCAAACCGCGAGTTTTCATTGCAGCCAATTGCGCTGGTTGATCCAGTAGCTGCGCTAAAGCGTGACCAAGCGCCGCAGGATCTCCCGGGACGACTGCGCCAGCCCCGGTTTCGGCAATAACTTCCGCCAAGCCTACTTCCTTTGTCACCGCAACTGGGCAGCCTGCCGCCCAGGCTTCTAAGACGACATTACCGAAATTCTCCGAATAGGAAGGCAGGATTAATAGATCGGCTTCTTGGAATAATTCGGCCTTGCGAGCGTTGTTCACCATACCTAAAAAGCGTACCCGGTCTTGCACGCCTTCACGACTCGCGATGGCGTCTAAGGTGAGGCGGTAATTTTCTTCGTCATTACCGGCAATGAGAAGTTCGGTATTGGGGATATTTTTCAAAGCAGGAATTAGTCGGTCCAATCCTTTTTTCCAATTGACGCGGCCTAAAAATAAGAGGTGCCTTTGGCGTACCTGAATACCTAGATCTGGGCTTGAGTAAGTAACATCACGTTTTTCGGATTCGACGCCATTCGCCACCACGACGATATCGGGCAACTGATAGCCGAAGGCGCGTGCCTCGACGCCCTCTAGTTCGGAGGTCGCGTGAAAAAAAGCGGCATGTTCTAAGGTATGGCGTTCTATCAAGGCTAACCAAGCGCGTTTCAACAAGCCACTTTTGCGATCGACGAGGTCTTTGACTAACATGCCGCGCGGAGCGACGCAGTACGGCACCTGCGCGCGTTCGGCGAAGCGCGCCGCCGCCCATGTCGGCCACAAAAAAAGCGAATGCAAATGAACGAAATCGAAAGCGGCAACCCGTTCAGTAATCGCCCTCCGCATGGCGGTAGACCAATATAAACGCCGAAACCGGACCGGGAAATACCACACTTTCACACCATCTAAGTAGACTGGCTCCTCCGTCGCGATCGGCAATTCGTCGGGGCCGTCGACATTCGTCGTATACACATGGACATCGTGGCCGCGTTCGGCTAGAGCGCGACATAAACTATGCACAGAGCGGATGGGCCCGCCGTAACGCCATGCGGGGGCATAGGTGGGTACGACGTGAAGTATTTTCATCTCGCCGAGCGAGACCTATTACTAGCGCCTGATAAATACATAGTAGTCAGGCCAATTCATAAGATTCTCGTTAATAATTACGCCGCTGCTTTTTTGTTCCGGCGACTCCCGCAGCATCAAATACTTGATTGCGGTTTTAAGCGTGACTCTCGGCACCGCGAACACACTTTTTGTTCGGAAAATTAGATCATAGTTTCTTTTAAGGTCCGCTAAATAATGGCCATCCACATTTTTGGTACTGTGCGGCGAAACGATCAAGTAGTCGCCCCGTTGCGGCGTGGACAACGCACCCGGCTGAAACACAGAAAATGGAAAATCTCGAACAGCATAGGTGCGCTTAGGATCAACGCTATCCAAGTCTGCATCGGTATCAAACGGAGAGCGCTTTCCAACAAAGGGGCCGGGTTGAAGGGCTAACTGGTCAGACCGCAAATCAAATTCGCGGATGGGGAGCCCTTTAAATTTTAGATACTCTCCCACTACAAAATATACACCC
>CAZKHT010000062.1:0-12669 GCA_964552595.1 uncultured Burkholderiales bacterium | reverse complement strand
CCTTAAACATAATTCTACTTGCCGCAAAGCTGCATCGAATCCAAAGGGATGGTTCCTGGTAAGTTTTCCTTCTGAATTAGAGAAAACGCTGACCAGTCATTTTCATTCACGTATACCACACCTCCCTTGCAACGCATTTGCGCCTGCTTAGGGTTCTCGCATCGCGCAGTTCCGATTACGCAACGCTCCCATTGGGAAATTTCGCGCAGCGGCTTGATCGCGCCGGGGTCGGCGCCTGTCACCCCCTGCACACGGCGAGTGGCTATCACCATATGAAGAAACTCGATATCTGGTTGAACTGGCGCTATAGCGGCTAGCCGTAAATATATCGAGTGGAGTGTGTAAACATAATGTCCAGCAGCCGGTGCGATAAATAATGCGCTAAGGATTGCGATGAGCCGAATAGATAGTCTCATTGAAGGAATGGCCCTACGCGACAACATCACCGAAATGGACCCGAATACAAGGATTGCGCCCACTGTGTCGAATAGCCAATAGGCTAAGGCGGTGCTTGCGCAGTACTCCCCACATATCGGAATGAACGCCGTGAACAGCAAGGATGCAGCGATACCAACAGCGAAGCCAATGGCCGTGACTACTAATATAAAAAGTACGCGTTTCATTATTTAATTTCGAAAAACAGGATTATTTTCGCGTCGCGAAGATCGGGGTAGGGGTGGAACCACGGCCTATTGATGCCTAGCCGGAAGCGGAAGAACGATTCCACTGAGGGAGTCAAAGTGCGTTTGTTCCACAAATCTATATGTCCCCCACTAGCGGTAGCGGAAGACTCGCCATCGCGGGCCCAATATCCACCGAAAAAGATAATGCCAGTCCGCCCTTTGACTTTCGATTCCCAATCTTTACCAGTTACGTTATCAGGTTTGCTTGGCAACCCGCAAAATGGCTGAAGTCGCAGCCACGCCACCATTTCGTCGGCGCGGGTAGCGGTCGGCTTTCCGTGCAAAAGTATACGTCCCAGTGTCGCTTTTCCAGGCGCCGGTTTAACTACGTTTTGCGAGAAGGATTTCATTTCAATGCCGACTCTGTGCAGCGTAGCGCTCAGGCGAATAGCGCATTGATTTGGGTGAGTGCCCGAGGGGTCATCGTAGGGATCGCCCGTGACATAGTTATCCCAAAGCTGGGCGAACTTGATTGGCGGCACATCGACCTTGCATACCGAATCTTTAGTGGTATTGGTGTTTACTTGATGCTTCTGTTTGGCTGCGCCGCTCATGTGTTGTCGCCATGCATTTTAGCCAAGGCTTCGTCGCCCCAATAAACGATATATTCTTCTGCCCCTCTGGTGCTAATGCGCGGGAGGACAGCTCGCGCATCGGCCCGGCCAGAATATTTGCGCCCATCTAGCGTTTCGATGTAATAAGGAAAGCCTTCTAAGTTAAGCGAAGGTTCGGTCGTCAAGTGCACCTGCTCATCAAAAATTTCGTTGCCGTTGGTATTTGAGCTTGTTGATGCGACGTGATCCATATTTGCGCCGGATGAGTGAAGGAAGCTCATGGACGAACCCCCTAGCTCTTCACGTCCGGTATTGGGTGACGAACAGATAAGCACGGCGCCGCATGAGATTTTATGTCCTTCCAACGCAACAGGCATGCCGTCGATCGTCCAATTGGTGTCTCCTTCTACGATGACGCAATTGTTGTGTCCTCGCTTTGGGCAAGTGCATTTATCCCCTAGTCTCGCGACGGGTTTACCGCCAACGAGCATGTGGCTGGAGGCGCTCACAACAGTTCCGCCGTGGCTGGTAGAGTCACCCAGTCGAATAACTTTCCGCATGAGGTCTATTCCGAATTAGGATAATGTCATTATACATAGAGCAGCAGTTTTTGTATGTCACTGTGCGGTAACGCCATACAATCTGACTTCCTTCAGCCAGTAATGCGCGTGCTCTGCATGTGCCGTAAACTAACCTAGAGAATCTCTGCAAAGTCCGTCGCCCCCGCGAAGGCGGGGGTCCAGGAAATAAACATTCTCAACGCATCAACGATGCGCTGGATCCCCGTCTTCGCGGAGATGACGGAAAAATGTACTTTGCCTTCGCGGGGATGACGGGAAATCTCCTTTCGCAGACCTTCCCTAGGACGTCTGAATGAATCTTTTACCGCAAGCTAGTACCCATGCCTAACTATCACTACCTCCATATCCTGATCCTCCTCGCCGCCTGGCTTTTATATTTTGGCGTGCACTCGCTGCTCGCATCGCTCTGGGTAAAACAAAAAGTCGCTGCTCGTTGGCCGGGCTTCATGCCTCGCTATCGTTTAGTGTTCAATGTGCTCGCGGTGCTGTTGTTGTTGCCGATTTTTTGGGTAATGGAGGCTTATCCTTGGCCTCAGGTTTGGCAATGGCGTGGGCTTGCCCGCATCCTGGCCAACGGTTTGGCGCTGCTTGCTGCGCTTGGTTTTGTGTGGTCCTTACGCTATTACGATATGCAGGAGTTTATTGGGATACGGCAATGGCGGGGCAGAGTCACGTCCGTCGAGGAACAAGAGCATTTAAAGATTTCGCCTTTACATCGGTTCGTGCGCCACCCGTGGTATTTCTTCGCCATGATTATTCTGTGGACGCGCGGCATGAATTTGGCGCAGTTGATTTTGAGCGTGATGGTGAGCCTTTATTTCGTAGTCGGCTCGCGTCTAGAAGAGCGGAAATTGATTGCGTATTACGGTGAACGCTACAAGCAATATATGCAACGTGTGCCGGGATTGTTTCCTTGGCGGGGGAGGGCGCTGAGTAAAGAAGAGGCGGAGGGTTTGGAGGGTAGGGTTTAGGTTTTTTGTTTTTGATCGGGGTTTTCAAATGGGGGTAAATGGGGGGAGGGTTAATTGGGGCGAGGAGGGTTTTTCTTCCCCCTCTCCCTGGCCCTCTCCCCCTGGGGCGAGGGAAGCATGCAAATGTGGCGAGGGGTGTGCAGAAAAGGCGAGAAGATAGTTGGATCAAATACCCACCTATCTATCCAGTGTTATCCCTCGCCCCAGCGGGGACAGCGAAAGGGTCGCTGCATAGCAGCGGGGACCCATCGGCGCACTCCTTGCGGGTGTAGGGTCAGGGAGAGGGGGAAGTACAGCTCACAACACTACGCGACAAATTTTTTTAAAAGACTGTGGAATAAAAGCCACGCGCTATCTGGCGCAAAATCAAAAACTTTTCCCTAGCCATACACCCGCTGATACGCCGCCAATGCTTCCGCAATTTTCCCAGTCGGGCGCGCTGGATCACCGCTGCCGAATTCCTGAGTCAGCGCGGTTTTATTTTTATCAATGTAGTGGATTGCGCGGTTCAGGTTATCAAGCTGCCTGGGTAGAAAATTGTTTTCCGAATTCAAGAGCGCGGCGGACTTCGTGAAGTTCTGGCTGAAATCTTGGATCGCGCTGATCACGCCCGATGCGTTGCTCTCTAAGGTAGATTTTAATTTGCTGGAATCGAAATTCGCCAGATGGGTGTTGGCATCTATGCTGATTCCTAAATCGCCTAGGCCATGCACGCCGTCTTGAGCGCCGAAGAAAATATTTTTCGCGCTTTGTTCGAGTTCATACAGCGAGATTTCCGCGGCTTGCGTGCCTTGCAGCAAGCCTCCGGCTTGGACATCGCTGTTAAATTCGGAACGCCAATCATTGTACTGGTCGACGAAGTGTTGCAGGCGGTCAGCGATTTCTTCCGGCGTTGTGTTTGCGCTGATATTGCCTAAGCTTGCGCCGGCGCTTTGCATCTGTGCCACGCCCGTGCTTATTTGGCCTAGCTCCGAATATTGTGCCTTATACAACACGTCACGCTGGTTGATGAGGCTCATCATTGTGTAAGCCGATTCGGGATCGAAGAGCGCGGCATTGCGGCCGGATGCGGTGAGCTTGTTGGCGCTCGGGGTTACGGCAGCCTGGGTAGTGCTTTTATCGGTATCGATTTTTTGCGACAGCAGGCTAGCGAAAATATCATTCGCGGCGCTGGCGCCAGGGCTAAATAGCGTGCCCAGCGCTTGGGTTTTAAATTGCGCAATATTTTGCAGTACCGTTGCGGGTGAAAGGTCCATGGTGCTCTCCTTTTTGCTTATTTACAGCAAAGGCTGTGCCCAATGAAGCTTTCCTAGCGCATCTCTCGCTTCGCGTATTGCAATCAATACTTAGCGCCGTTATTTCATCTAAGCCTGTTCTACGTCACCGGCAAGTATTGCCGTTTTGTAGGGCGCGGCTGACTAGGCCTACGAAATTTGCCGCCCGCAAAAAGGCCCCGCCATTCGATCCGAAGGGCGGGGCCGGTATGGCAAAGCAGCAAAATCTATTTAATCACGTGCCAGACATTCTTCACGTTGTCGCCCGTCATATCGCCGGGCTTTTTATCTTGCGCATACAGATAAACCGGTTTGCCTTTATAGGCGAGCTGCTTGCTGCCATCGTCGCGGGTCACGGCGGAGAAATCACCGCGCTCATTGCCGGTCGCGGGAACAGGCGGCCATAAGGCTGCGCAAGGACCATTGCATGCGCTTTTACCGCTATTGGCTACGTCTTTGTCGAAGGTGTAGAGCGTCATGCCGGCGCTATTGACCATCACGCCACCTTGCATCATGGCGGGCTCGGGGGTGGTTTGATACGTTGCACAGCCGGCGAAAGACAGGCTGAGCAAAGCGGCAAAAATCATTTTGGAAATGCGGGACATTTATTTCTCCTCAAAAGAATGTTTAGGGTCTTACAGAGGAGTAAACAGATAGGCGGGGGATTTATTCCCACGCCGCTAAGTTTATTTACAACGGGTTTCTAAGCTAGTCTGGGCTGAGCCAGGTGACAGGCTCTATCTGCGCCGTGCCCGCTTCCGTGGTCACCATTATCAGCTCGTCTTGTATGGTGCATTGCAGCTCCAGGCTGCGGCTGGCGAGTTGCGCCAGCGCCGCTGTTTGGGCCGCCGGTAAATAGAGCACGGTCAAATTTTTCAGGCGCTGCACTTTATCGCGGATTTGGTTCCACCATGTCTCCGCGCTGCGGCCATAGGCGAGCAGGGTGACTTGCTTAGCGCGGCCGCAAGCTTTGCGCAAATCGCGTTCTTCCGGTAAGCCCACGTCCAGCCATAGCTCTATGCTGCCGGTAAGATCTTTTTGCCACAGCGCCGGCTCGTCCTCGGCGGAGAGACCTTTGCCGAAAGCCAGGCTATCACTGGCGTAGAGCATGAAGCCGAGCAAGCGCACCATCATGCGTTCATCGGTCTCGGAAGGATGGCGGGCCAGCGTTAGAGCATGGCTTTGGTAATAATGGCTATCCATATCGGCGATCTGCAAATTGATTTTGAAGATGGTCGCGCTCAGTGCCATGTCATTGCCCCGTAATTTCGATACGCGTGTCTTGCCATTCCACCACTTGGCCGGCGCGTATCTTGGCGGTTTTGCGCGTATCCACCACGCCATCGACACGCACTTCGCCGCTTGCGATCACGGCTTTGCTTTGGCCGCCGCTTTGCGTAAGGCCGGTAAGTTTTAAAAGATCGCACAAGGCAACGTGCTCGCGGGTCAACTGGAAAGGGATGATTTGCATGGCGGGGGACTATACCATCGTCCTCGCTTTTCGGCAGGCATAATCAGCGGTTCGCGCGGGATATGCTAGGCTGCATCAGATCAGCTAAATTCCTTTCTTTAGATATTTCATTAGGAGTCCTCATGCCTATTACCATGTTTCAAGCATCCGTTCCGGTATTTATCCGCATGTTGAATAATCTTGGCGCCATCTTGGAAAAAGCCGCGGCGCATTGTGAAGCCAGGAAAATCGACCCGGCGGCGCTGATTCATTTTCGCTTGTATCCGGATATGTTCGACTTTTGTAAGCAAATCCAAATCGCCGTCGATGCCGCTAAAATCGGCGCCGCGCGCTTAGCCGGGGTGGAGGCGCCGGTATATGAGGATAACGAAAAAAGTTTTGCCGACCTCGGCGCCCGGATTCAAAAAACCATCGCCTATTTGCAGACTTTCAAGCCGGAACAAATCGACGGCTCTGAAGCGAAAGAAATCATTTTAACGCGCGGCGAAAAGTCGAACACTTACACCGGCCTTACGTTTTTATTGAATCGAACTTTGCCTAACTTTTATTTTCATATCACCACGGCTTACGACATGCTGCGGCATAACGGCGTGGAAATCGGCAAGCGCGATTATCTGGGCAAAGTCCCAGCCTAAGAATCCGGCAAGCGATTACGAGAGAGCGAAGACATCGTGCAAATGAGGGCAAACATCGCGGATGAGAGCATGCTGAACGCTATTCGGCGCCCGGTCTCTCTGCCCGATGCCCTCCTGGGGCAAGCCGCGCCTTGCGATATTTTTAGCGCGCGCGGTACTTTGATTGTCAAAGCCGGCTCGCTGATTCCCGCACGCATACAAGACACCAGCATGCCGGCGCGGATTTTTTGCCAGGCGCAGGCGGCCGATCAGATTTCGCGCTTCGATCCCACGCTCGCTTTAGATCAAGCCGGCGCCGCGCTCGCAAAAATCGCGGACCGGATTGCACGTAACGAGCCGGTTGCCTCGGCCGAGCTGGAAGGCTTGGCGCGGCGTATGTACGACCTCTGGTTATTGGATGCCGATGCCTGCTTGGGTTACGCGCGGCTCGCTCGTTTTAGTCGACCCAGCGTATGCCACGTGATACACACGGCCTTATTTGCCACCGAGCTCGCCACGGCGAACGGCCTTAAACGCGACATGATAGAAAATTTAATCGGCGCGGCCTTGACCATGAATCTCGCCAAGCTGGGTTTACACGATGTGATGTTTAATTTGGAAGGGGTGCCCAGCCCGACGCTACGCGAAGAAATTCGGGCCCATCCCACGCTAAGCGTGGATCTGCTACAGAGGTTGGGCGAATTCGATCCGCATTGGTCGGCCGCCGTCGCCGCACATCATGAAAACATGGATGGCAGCGGCTATCCCTTGGGATTAAAAGGCACGGAGATTCCGCTGCCCGCCCGCATCGTGCGGGTGGCGGATACCTTGGCCGCCCGTTTAACCGGGCGCAAGGCGCGTCCGCCCCGGCATTGGAATATTCACTACGCGCGCGATCTCCGGCATCTGGTCACGCATGTATTCGGCGCTGACGAACCCCTATTGGATAGCTCGCTTATGCATCGCTTGTTACGCGCCCTCAATCGCTTCGCGCCCGGCAGTCTGGTCAGGCTCAATACCAATGAGATCGCGGTGGTGACGCGCCGTGTGCCTGGCCAGTCCTTGGTGCCCCGCGAAGTCTTCGCTGTGAGTGATGCGCAGGGTCAAATCTTCACGACGCCGCGCTTGCGCGCCATAGGCACGCGCAAATGCCAAATCCGGGGCTATGCGCATGATGCTCTGCCTAGACTGGGTGGCGTCGATTGGCCTAAGGCCTGGGGTTATGGCTGGTGAGGGCGGGGCGTTTTTAGGCCCGACGATAGCGAGCGTTCGCGGACCATCCCAAGCCCTCGACAAAATAGTGTGAAGTAAATTTCGTGATGGATACTTCTAACGCGAGCCTGGATCCCGCTGACTTGGCGCGAGCCTGGCCCCTAACTTTCCGAACGACAAGATTGGCCTGGTGCTAGACGCGTGAAGTGCGCGCCTTCACCGCCGCTTAGGCGGGGCGGCTGTATGCATATTTGCAAAATCAAAGCATCGGTGGCGGCGCGGATTTTCGCGGGGAAGGCGGCGAAAGGCGCGGCCCGCTCAACCACGGATTTGACGTAAGCAATCTCCGCCTGCCTATCCGCGCTTTTCACGATATTGAAATTCTTCACCGTGCCGTCGCTGTTTAAAGTGACGCGCACGATAGCCAATTGAGTGCCCGGCTCATGCGCGGTATCGCGCACCATGGCGGCGCTGCGATTCAGCTTACGAAATAAAGCCTCGAAGTACAGCTCCAAACTCAAAGGCTCGACATTCGCGGCATCCAAGCGGCGGTCGATTTCCGCCATCTCATCATTGCGCTGCGCTTCGCGTCCGATATTCCGCGCCATGGATAGCGCATTGCGCGCCAGCTCGGCACCGGACGGGGCTTTGGGCGGCGCGCCGAGTTCATTCAGGAATTGATTCATCTCGTCCTTCTCGGCCTGGGTCCAAGCTTTTTGCTGCGGCGGCGCTACCCGGGTCATTAATTTTTGGCGGGGCTGTCGTGGTTTAGGGGCGACGGCCACCCTAGGTTTAGCCGCCGGCGGCGCGGTGCTGGATTGGATTTGGGTGACCGGCTGCGGCGGACCTAAGTGCACGGTTAAAGGCGGCGGCGGGCGTGTGGAAGATGCGACCAAAGACTCCGGGGGCGTTGGGAATTTCCATAACAGCAAGGACAGATGCAGCGCTAGCGAAATGCCCAGCGCAATAAGAAAGCGTTTATCTAAGGTGGATAAGGTCCAAAACATTACACAGGGATTTTTGCGGGTGGTGGTTGAGGCGGTTGAGTGTGGGAGCGAATAAGAGAATTAATCCTATACGGATTAGGATAGCGCGATGTGCTATTCCTCCTCGGAGGGTTAAGGATACCACCAGATACGTCGGGCCGTGGTGCCCACGAGCTGGCGCTATTCTTGTAAATCCTGGCAGATTTTCTGAAAAGTCATCTGCACTTCCTGCAAGTCATGTGAACCGAAGCCCAACAGATCAAGAGCGCGTGTGGGTCGATGTGGTGCGCCGCCTTAATGACAACGCCGACGATGACTGCGATGGCAGAGGCGGACGGCAAGATTACGAATGCTGATCGAAGCGGACGCTTCGTTGCCATACATGGACTATTGATTACAAAGTCTCTAGCAAGATAGCGCGCATATTGATGCACAAATATCAGAGTTTTTTGCTTGCGATGTACGCTACCCTACACTGTGTCGATCGACCGATATTATGGCTGCACTGAGCATAATTTAAGCCAAAAATGTTATCGCAAGTCGAGGGATACATTGAACCCGTCGAAGCCAGGTATGCGGTACGATTCGTCGCAGAAGGTCTAGAGATATAGAAGCTGTGCTGGTCCGTAAAGTTTTCTCTTCAATATGCTTGGATTCATTCAGCATCATCAGAGACTGAAGAGTTGTCGACTATCTTGGGTAGATTCTCGGCAAGGGCGAGCACCGTAGATGCGGCCCCACGTGCTGCCAGTCTGCGAATCTCGTCGGCGTATTCGCTGACCGCGCCGTTGCGTTCTTGGGTGACGTGAAGTGCGTGTTCGTAACCCAGCATCAGAATACGCATTCCAAGTATGTACTTTTCTGTGACAACGTCCTTTGCAATATCACCACGCGCTTGCGTTTTATATTTCAGGTGGTAGGTATTGTCGTAGTTGATTTTGTAGATTAACTGCCCATCGCCGAGATCATGAATCATGCCGCCATCGTTTTCCGAAAATTCTTCCGGCCACTTTTCCGTTTCGTTTTCCCCAATGTCGCGACCGTCTCGCGTTAGTAAGCGGTACTGAGGCAGGCCATGTGTCGGGGCCGGCTCGCCTTCGCCTTTTTTGTTGCCGCTGTCGCCTGCTTTGGGAGGTTGAGCCGCTTTGGAGGTGGTTTTTTTCTTAGGAGGAATTTCCTGGTCAACGATTTGCAGCGTTATCTCGTCTTTGACCGGCATCGCCATGGCTGGATCGTGGAGGCCAACGGTAAAATTGAAAACGTCCCCGATTTCCACTTTGCCTTCGATCGGTTCAAAGAACACGGTCAAGCGGCCATTGTGAAGTTGACTACGGACTGCGAATCGCTCAGCGATTTCTGATCCCACAACAACTTGCCCCGGATTATCGGCGCGGTCCAAATATCCGTTTTCGGCATCCGTTTGAGCTGACACGGGGCGGGGGCGATTGATTGGGATGTTGACGCCGGATTGTTTTGCTTTATCTTCGATGCGAAGATACGTGGGGCTATATTTTCCTTGAAAATCACCTGTTCCTTTTTCGCCCCCGCCAGTCCCGCCAGCAGCGGGAACGCGAATGATCGGATCACGGCCACTCAATAAGTTTGCAAGATTAGGGTCCCTGTCCACCAGCTTTTGGAAGAGGTCATTACGTTCGCTTTTGGAGGCACGCTCCATTTCCTCGCGCGCGATCTGCTGCTGTAGATCTTTTAGCGCCTGGGAGCTCTTAATTGCGTCAGTTATTTGTTGCCGATAGAGTTCGCCTACGATGGTATAGCGAATGTATTCGCGATCTCCTTTCCAAACGTCATTGTGGGCCGCCTCGGTTAGTTGGCTGGCATCTACGATGATAACCACCCGATCCTTAAGCGCCGGAAACCCGCACTCCGTTAAATAGCCTCGCGTCTGTTTGAACTGCACTTGCCCGTTTACGGCGTGGAATATTCTGTTGTTCGTACTCGTCGGCTTAAGCCAGGTTGGAAGTTCCCTTTTGAGGACGATTGCGGATATTCCGATCTTCCCCAAATCCGGATGCGTTATCGTTGCCACGTTGATCCGCGTATCTGCGGCTATTTCCGCTTCGCTGCTGTCTTCCTCATCTTCTGCATTTTCCCGATTTGCTTCAGTGGTAGCGCCTTCGTTGTGAGAGCGAAGAAGGAGAAATTCCATACCGTAAAACGGGCGCGGATCAATACCTTCGGCGCGATCCCCGCCGCGCTTTGGGTCTGGCTTTTGACGAAAGTCAAGGAGGCGAAAAGGCAAAATCGTTTCGACCAAGTTTTCGTTTAGTGCTTCGCGGGCCCCCTTAAAGCTGAGGAATTTAGCGCCTACTTGGTAGTCGTAAAGTTTGATGATTGTTCCTGTCCTCAGGTGCATGCCGTCATATCGTTTCCCATCCCCTTTTTTGAACGGGTAAAGAGCGTCTGCATCGAACGATGGAATTCGGCCGTCCGGCAAAAGGAAGTAATCCGCGATAGGCATTCCTTGCCCTGGGCGCCGGCGAAGCAACGCCCATCCCCAACCGCTTTTTCCGTCATACCGCCGGGACACAATCAGTTTGAACCAGCGACGCCCGCAGTACCCCAGAACGCCGGAAGATCCCATGTTGTATTTGCCTTGTACGAAGGGAATTTCTTTCTTGGTGCCTGCACTGAGAGAGAGGAATGTGTCCTCGAACCTTTCCGGGGATTGTCCTTCTCCATTGTCAACGAAGGTGTAGCAGGGTAGGCCCTCTTTTTTGTTTTTTGCGCCGGTAATCCCGATTACCAGATTCTTGGATGCAAACTCTCGGAGCCATGGATCATTTGGGTCGAGGTTAACCAGTTTTCCACCCTGTAGCGGTTTTACGAGTTCGTCGACCGCCTCATACATCGTTTGCGGGGCTTTGTCGCTCTTTGGGTCGATTCCTTTTTGGTACGCATGGCGCATCAGTACGGCGTCGACCATATTAGTCATCAATTCCGTAAGGGCTTTTCCTCCATCCGATGCTTGGTTGGAGGTAACATTAAAGTTGGTCTCTCGTTTGTCGAGCGGGTGCCAATTGGCCGGGTTTTTCATTTCCGGAATTGATTCGACAATCTGCTGTACCTCGGCTTCGGATTCGGCCGCTAGAATTTTCAGACAAACATCTTTTGTGTTGATTTTCTTGTTATTCATCCCGATTACTCCAAGTTAAATTGGGTGCCGGCCGTGCCTTTTTTTTGCGCGAGGTCGAATTTTCTTTTACAAGCGGCCAACTCCTCTTGGAGGGCCTTGAAAATTTTTTGTACATCGTCAGGGTAATAGGAATAGTTTGACCTGTTCGACAAATTGCCGATAAGTTGTATTGATTTGATAGCATTATTCACTCTCTTGTTTGCTAATCGTACGAACTTGTCTCGGTCATCATTTCTCATATTGCGCCTCATAAAGTTACTTACATTCGTACATTAACAAAATGTACGAATATTTGCCAGGAATATTGAAAAAATATGTGCAGTTGCTGCTGAGGCCTGTTTTTTTCATTGCCGGCCTAACCATGCTTGACTATACTTAACTATACTTTTCAGAGATGCGATAATGCCGAAAACACTGGAGGGGGTGACTTATTACTCGCCGCATGAAACCGCCGAGGCAGTCGGAATCTCAAAGCCGACCTTGCTCCGCTGGATTAAGCAGCGAGTTGTAAAGGATTCCGCCAGGCGTGATCGAAACGGCTGGCGAATTTTTTCGGAAAAGGAAGTAGATGCAATCCGAAAGATCGCGCAGTCTCCAAAGGGAACGTAACATGCCGATCACCAAGAAGGCCGTAAAGAAAACCGAACAACCTAGGTTCTTGGCGGTTGATTTTTTCTGCGGTGCGGGTGGAACCACACGTGGCCTGATCGATTCAGGGGGATATGTAATTGCGGGGATCGACAAGGATACGCGTTGCTACGGCACTTATACCGTAAACAATCAAAACGAGACATTGGACAAGGTTCAGCCTCGCTTCCTATCCATGGACATTTTTCGCAAAACCAGAAACTATCCTGAGGGACAGCAAGCCGAGCTCTTCGCGGAGTTGGGAGAACTCATTCCCCACTATCGTCGCCAAGCGCGGGGCGTGCCGCTGTTGTTCGCAATCTGCGCGCCTTGTCAGCCGTTTACACGCTTATCCAAAAAGGAAATGAGTGAGGAGCGTATTGCAGGCCGACTTAGGGACCGCAATCTTTTGCGCGAAGCAGCGAAATTCGTAGAGCGATTTGAGCCTGATCTCATTCTTTCGGAGAATGTGCAGGGCATTCGTGATCCGAGATACGGCGGCATTTGGGGCGGTTTTCGGAAAAAACTCGAAGCCTTGGGTT
>CAZKHT010000061.1:0-12766 GCA_964552595.1 uncultured Burkholderiales bacterium | reverse complement strand
GAGATCACGCGCTTGCCGCTACATCTGGATTTTATTTTGACGGCGCAAGCCGCATCGCCCGCCGCGGCCGCGATTTTCGCGACGACGTAGGCCGACGCGGTTTGCCGGCTTTGTTTGAAATGCTCGGCGGCGAACATCCGCTGAGCTTGCGCTATCGGCCTTTGCTGGTCAGCGCTCTAAATTAACCCGACCACTTAGCCAAGATCCGAGCTTCAACTCAAACAACGCTGGCGCCGCGCTTCTATATCGGCTTTTATTTTGACAATATTTTGCTCTGGCACAGCGCACTGATGTGCGAGCTTTACGAAATTTTTCATCGCCTCAGCAATTTCCTCGATCATCGCGGCCGCGCCACTCACACCCCAGGTCTTGGCGATGTTTAGCCAAGCCGCTTTATCAGGCGGGGTATACCCCAAGTCGAAGGCCAGGCTGTGCTCGCCGCGTTCGCCGACGTCCGGCACCAGATCAAAGGCGGGTGATAAGCGATAGCCTTGACCCACATTTATCATCCAAAAATTTTTCAAGTGATCGTCGGTATTACCTAGCATGGCGTTGAACACCGTCTGTCGATAAAACCGGGTCACGTCATTTGCCGGGTCGGCGGAATGTTTGCGCAGCATGTCGGCAACTTCGCGGTAGCTCAAAACAAAGACGCCGGGACGCTCTTTGCACAAGGTCCTCAAGCTGATCATATGCGCTCGCCCGCCTTGTGCCGTGATATCAAAACGCCGAACCAATACGGCTTTTTTGGCGCCCAGTATTTCCAGCCGAGTTTCAGGCACCTCTAAGCCCGCCGCTTGCGCCAACAACATGGCGGTCGCTTCCAGGCCCACCACATCGTAATTGCCGTCCTTGGTTCGACTGGGGAATTTTGCGATCCAGGCAATTTCGCCGGCATTCACCAAAGCCTTGGGGCGCGCCCCGCCGGGAGAAGCGCCGGCCGCGAGTAGGCGCCGCATGCGGACATTATCAATGGGCAGGCCGGCTTCGAAGCGGCTGGCGGCTTCCAGTATTTCCGCGAGATCCAGAGTGCGTGTGGCTTGGATTTTGTGCGCTGGACTGCCCTGCTCGCAAAAACCCAAAGCCCCTAATCCATCCCCTGCTAATTCGCGTAATAGATATGGCTCTGAGTGTTGGCCGCGTCGCAACTTTCTATCCGCGATTAACACTCGCCGTCCCCAGTCATCAGGCAGCGCATCATCAAAAACCGCCAGCGGTGGAAAAAGATTTTGCGCTTCGAAGGGGGCCTTTCTTAAAGGGAGCGACTCTGGGTCTAGCGCAAATGCCCCGGGTTTATTCAGCCATGCTTCGCTATAGCGAAAAGCCGCCGCATATCGGCCATTCTGATCGCTATCAGTAAAGACAAGCTCTCCCACCTCAAGCTGGGTGGCATCGCCCAAGCTCATCCATACATCTAGCCGCATCATTTGGCGCTCTTTCGTGGCCGACGCCGGGTGTGGGGGCGTTGTCTTTGCGGCGATTGGATGGCGGCTAACCGGTCGAATAGCGTGGCTTGCGTGGCTAGGACTTGATTCAACTCGCTTAGCCTGTCCAATGCCCACAGCGCGTTAATCCAGGCGCCGATTTGCACCGTAGCCTTGCCTTGCTCCATATCGCGTAAGGTCGGGATAGCCACCCCTATGCGCGCGGCGAAAAGCGCCTGAGTTTCGTTGCGTTGCACCCGTGCCGCTTTTAAACGTAGGCCTAATTCGGTTAAAGCGGTCTGCGCATCAATAGAAATCATAGTTTCTATTGTATGTCGTTTTTACTTAATAGAGAAGCTATAGTTTCCATTAAATAAGCGTATATCCTAGATCGCGCGCCCTGCTAATGCGCCTTTTCCCAATTCGGCCCCATGCCCATATCGACTTCCAAAGGTACGTCCAACTCGGCGACGCCCGCCATGAGTCCAGGCAATTCTTTTTGTATGGTATCGAGTTCGATCTTGGGGACTTCCAGTACCAGCTCGTCATGCACTTGCATGATGATGCGCGTGGCGAAGCCGCTTTCGAGCAAATATTTATGCACGGCTATCATGGCCAGTTTGATTAAATCCGCCGCCGTGCCTTGCATGGGCGCGTTAATCGCCGCGCGTTCGGCGGCTTGGCGGCGCATGCCGTTGCCGCCGTTGATTTCCGGTAACCATAAGCGGCGGCCGAATACGGTCTCGACATAGCCTTGGGCGCGCGCCAGTTCGCGAGTGTTATTCATATAGGCCGCCACTCCCGGATAGCGGGCGAAGTAGCGGTCTATATAGGCCTGCGCCGCACTGCGTTCTATTCCTAAATTGCTGGCCAAACCGAAGGCTGACATACCGTAGATCAAGCCGAAATTAATCACCTTGGCGTAGCGACGTTGTTCCGAAGTTACCTCGTCCACGCCGACAGCGAAGACTTCCGCGGCGGTGGCGCGGTGGATGTCTTCACCGGCGGCGAAGGCCTTGAGAAAACCTTCGTCGTGGGATAAATGCGCCATGATGCGCAACTCGATTTGCGAGTAATCGACCGAGATCAGGACGGCATCCGGCGGCGCAATAAAGGCTTCGCGTATGCGCCTGCCCTCAACGGTGCGTACCGGAATATTTTGTAAATTAGGATCGGCACTGGCCAGCCGTCCCGTCACCGCGACGGCCTGGTTGTAGCAAGTATGCACGCGGCCCGTCAGCGGATGCACCATGCGCGGCAGCTTGTCGGTGTAAGTCGATTTCAGTTTCGCCAGGCCGCGATACTCCAATAATAATTTCGGCAAGGGATAATCCAGCGCTAATTCTTGCAACACATCCTCATCTGTGGAGGGCGTGCCGCTGGGGGTTTTCTTTTTTACCGGCAGGCCTAAGCGGGTGAATAAAATCTCCTGAATTTGTTTAGGCGAATTGAGATTAAAAGGATGGCCGGCGATCGCATGCGCTTGTGCTTCCAGCTCGACCAAGGCCAAGCCCAGCTCATGACTCTGCTGAGTGAGTAAATCGCAATCCAGTAGCACGCCGGTGCGCTCGATATCGCACAAGACTTCGGCGGTGGGCAGCTCTATGGCTTCGTACACATATTTGAGTTTGGGCTGCTGCGCGATCTGCGGATACAGCGTGTGATGTAAGCGCAAGGTGATGTCCGCGTCTTCCGCCGCGTATTGGGTCGCAGCGCCGATTTCCACTTGATCAAAACAAATTTGCTTGGCGCCTTTGCCGCACACTTCTTCATAGGCCACGGTTTTGTAATTCAGATGCCGCTCGGCAAGCGAATCCATGCCGTGCGGTTTGTGCGCTTCCAGCACATAGGATTGCAGCAAAGTATCGTGAACGATGCCGCGCAATTTCACGCCGTGATTGGCCAAAACTTGCGCGTCATATTTCATGTGTTGACCTAGCTTTCGCGGCAGCTCGCTTTCCAACCAGGGCTTTAAACGCGCGAGCACCGTGTCCACATCCAATTGCGCGGGCGCGCCCGCATATTGGTGGGCTAAGGGAATATAAGCGCCGGTGTGCGGCGCAATGGAAAGCGAAATGCCCACCAAGCGCGCCAGCATGGGATCTAAACTCGTGGTTTCGGTGTCTAGCGCCACTATCTCGGCTTGGGCGATTTTGTCGGCCCAGGCATCCAGCTGCGCCAGGGTCAACACGGTTTCATAGGCCGCCGCGCACGCCGGTTCCGGATCAGGTGGGGGGCTTCTTTCCGCCGGCGATTGCAAATCGCGCAACCAAGTTTTGAATTCGAATCGCGTAAACAGCTCGCGCAATTTTTCGAATTCCGGCGGGCTGGGACATAAATCGTTCACCTGCTTAGGCAAAGACACATCGCATTTAATCGTGAGCAAGGCCCGCGCTTGCGGCAGCCAATCCAGCGCGGCACGTAGGTTTTCACCTACCACGCCGCTGATTTCGCCGGCGTGTTCCACAATGGCATCCAAGCTGCCATATTGGGTGAGCCATTTCACCGCGGTCTTAGGGCCGACCTTTTCTACGCCGGGCACGTTGTCCACGGCATCGCCAATTAAGGTCAGGTAGTCGACGATGCGTTCGGCCGGAATACCGAATTTGCTTTGTACACCCTCCACATCCAAGCGTTCATTGCTCATGGTGTTGACCAGCTCGACCTGCGCATTCACCAACTGCGCCATGTCTTTATCACCGGTGGAAATAATCGTGCGCATGCCGTGTTTGCAGGCTTCGTAAGCCAGCGTGCCTATCACATCGTCGGCTTCCACGCCCTCCACCATGAGCAAAGGCCAGCCCATGGCGCGCACCGCTTCATGCAAAGGCACGATCTGCGCCGCCAGCTCGGGCGGCATGGCGGAACGCGTGGCTTTATACTCGGGATAGAGCTCGTCGCGGAAGGTCTTACCTTTTGCATCGAAGACGCACGCGATATAATCGGCCGGCATTTCTTTACGCAGCTTTTGCAGCATATTCAATACGCCATAAATGGCGCCGGTAGGTTCATTGCGCGCATTACGCAAATCCGGCAGCGCATGAAACGCGCGATATAAATAGGACGAGCCGTCCACTAACAGCAAGTTTTTCATCGGAGCGGATGCATGCAACAGAAACTTCCCAAAATGATAGGCGCCGAGTCCGCCACACAGGCATATTCGGCGCGCGAGGCCTGGCGGGTGTTCGAGATTATGGCAGAATTTGTCGAGGCCACCGAACGCTTAAGTCCGATACGTCCCGCGGTGTCGATATTCGGTAGCGCACGCACGCCGCCCGATGATAAATATTATTTGCTCACCGAACAAATCGCGCGGCAGTTATCCGACTCTGGTTTCTCGGTGATCTCGGGCGGCGGCCCAGGCATTATGGAAGCGGCGAATAAAGGCGCTTATTTCGGCGCCTCGCCCAGCGTGGGGCTGAATATTCAACTGCCACACGAGCAGCACAACAATCCCTTTCAAGACATTTCCCAGACCTTTAATCACTTCTTCGCGCGCAAAGTCATGTTCGTGAAGTTTGCCTCCGCTTATGTGGTGATGCCAGGCGGCTTTGGCACCATGGACGAATTGATGGAAGCGCTGACCTTGGTGCAGACCGGGAAGACCAGGCGCATTCCCATCATCTTGGTACATGAACCCTTTTGGCGCGGCTTGGTGGATTGGTTTAAAACTACTTTAGTCGATGAGGGCATGATAGCGGCCGAAGACATGAATCTCATCCAAGTGATCAATGAACCCAAGGCGGTAGTCGACGCGATCTTTAAACATTATGAGACGCGCGGCTTTGAGCCCACGGCGGCGGAACGCGAGATACAATTGAATCTGTAAGCGGCGGCCGGGCTATAATTCCCCTCATTCACCTTTTAAGCTTTAAGGATTTTTTATGCGCCGTCTCGTCTTGCTCGCGCTTTTGCTGGCCACACTGCCCACTTGGGTACAGGCGCAACCCTCGGATAAACCCAAGCTGCCCACCGATTTGCAGCCCTTGCCGGAACCGCCGCCACCCCCGCCGGGCTATGAACCGAATTCGGCGCTGGAGCCGCAAGTTACTATCACCACCCGTGGCGAAGATAAGGTGGAGGAATACCGCATAGGCGGGCGGCTGTACATGATTAAGGTCACGCCCAAACGCGGCGGTACGCCGTATTATTTAGTCGACAACAAAGGCGATGGCACGTTTGCGCGGCAAGATAATTTCGATTCGGGCACGCGCGTCCCACAATGGGTGCTGCATAAATTCTGATCCGGGCTTAATGCCCGCTTAAAGCGCTCATGTCTGTTTACACCACTGTTTCGGCCGCCGATCTACAGGCTTGGCTCAAGCATTATTCCCTGGGCGCCGTCGTCGATTTACAAGGCATCGCTTCCGGGATCGAGAATACCAATTATTTTTTAACGACCACCCATGGCCGTTATGTGCTCACGCTATTCGAGAAACTTTCCGCCGCCGACCTGCCGTATTACATCAACCTGATGGCGCATCTGGCGCGGCATGGCATTCCCTGCCCTAGTCCTATCGCCACCCTGCAAAATGATTATTTGAATACGCTGAACGGCAAGCCCGCCTGCATCGTCAGCTGCTTAAGCGGCGCCTCTCTTACCGCGCCCAGCGCCACGCATTGCGCGCAAGTGGGCGAGATGTTGGCGAGTATGCATTTAGCCGGAGCGAGTTATCCGGCGAGCATGCCGAATCCGCGCGGCCCGGCCTGGTGGCGTAGCACCGCACCGGGTTTGCTGCCTAAGCTAGCCGCAGAAGACGCGGCACTGTTGCAAGAAGAATTGCGTTTCCAGGCTTTGTTCCGGCACCAGGATTTGCCGCGTGGGGTGATACACGCGGATTTATTTCGCGATAATGTTTTATTCGAGCGCGACGCCTTATCCGGCGTCATTGATTTTTATTACGCCTGCAATGACGCCTGGTTGTACGACTTGGCGATCACGGTGAACGATTGGTGTGTTGACGCATCCGGCGATTTGGATTTGGATTGTGTGGAAACGCTATTGCGCGCCTATCATGCCTTGCGGCCTTTGACCGCCTTGGAGCGCGGCGCTTGGCCGGTGATGCTGCGTGCCGGCGCCTTGCGCTTTTGGCTGTCGCGTCTTTACGATTTTCATTTCCCACGACCGGGCGAATTGACGCACGCCAAGGACCCCGAGCATTTTCGCCGCTTGCTGGCGCAGCATGTCGCGCATCACGATGCGCGTAGCGCCGTATGGGTATGAATCCGATCCCTGTATTTCGCCGGTGCAATCCGCTGTATGGCTATCGCTGGTTGAGCGAGGGGGTGCGCTTGTTTTTGCGCCAGCCCTGGCCGTGGCTGGCTTTGGTCGGCGTGACCTTGCTCCTGTTTTTAATTTTGAGTCTGTTACCTGTGCTGGGCTTGGCCGCCATCTTTACGATTTTTCCCTGCGTCGCGGCGGGCTTTCTCAATGCCAGCCGTGCGGTCAGCCAGGGCGAAAGTTTGCGCTTTACCCATCTCAGCACAGCCTGCCAGACGCGGGCCAAACCCTTGTTGGCGGTCGGCGCCTTGGCGTTCGGCCTCTTTTTCTTAGTGCTGGTATTGCTGACCCTGGGCTGGCGCGAACAATTCACGGCGCTGATCAAGCTCACGCAAACGAACACTCCTGATCAAGCGGCTTTGTTGCGCGCGGTGAACGATTTAACCATACCCACGCTGCTTGCCTTGCTGGCTGTGTGGTTCATCGCCATCCTTACTTGGTTTACGCCGGGTTTGATCGCCTTTCAGCATTACCCAACGCGCGCCGCATTACTTACATCGCTACGTGCTTGGATCAGCAACTTCGCGCCGTTTTTAGTCTTCGCGGTTTTGCTTTTGCTGAGCGACATCGTGATAACTTTTCTTTTACGCCTACTTCTGCGCGCCGTCAGCGCGATGGGAGGGGATCAGGTGGCGAGCGGCGTGGGCTTAGCCTTGTCTTTTCCGCTGGTCTGCGGTTTCGTCGCGGTGCTATTCGCGGCGGCGTATTTAAGTTATATCGACGTCTTCGAATCCCTGCCTAAGCCGGACTGAGCTTGGCGTATTGCAAGGCCAGGCGCTTGGTGCCGGCGTGGCTAAAATTCACTTCCACTTCCGCATTCACCCCGCGTCCGCTGCAATTGACGATGACGCCATTGCCGAATTTCGGGTGCATGACATTTTGGCCTATGCGGAAGGCCATGCCGCCGCTTTCCAATTTGGGCTGCGGCGCCTGCGCCCAAATCGTACTGGGCTCGGAACGCGGCGGGGCCTTGATCGCTTGCATGAGGGACGCGGGAATTTCATTTAGAAAACGCGAGGCCACGCCGTAGCGGGTTTGCCCATGCAGCATACGGCTGTGCGTGAAAGATAAATATAAGCGCCGCCGCGCGCGGGTAATAGCGACATACATCAGCCGCCGCTCTTCTTCCAAGCCGTCTTGCTCGAACATGCTGTTTTCGTGCGGGCACAAACCCTCCTCCAAGCCGCTGATGAACACGCTATGAAACTCCAGGCCTTTCGCCGCGTGTACCGTCATCAGCTGCACCGCCTCTTGCCCCGCTTGCGCTTGATTGTCACCGGCTTCTAAGGCAGCGTGAGTGAGGAAGGCGGTCAAGGTGTCCGGCATTTCATCGGTGCGCTCGCCGTCGTATTCTTTTAAAAACGCGGCCGCGGCGTTGACCAATTCCTCCAAATTTTCCACGCGGTCGGATTCGGTCTTAGAGTTTTGATAGTGCGCGAGCAACCCCGTGGCATAGAGCAAATGCTCGACTTGCTCCGCCAAATTCAGCGCCGCGGTTTCGGCGCGCATGGCTTCGATCAGCATGACGAAAGCCGGCACGCCTTTGCCGGTCTTGCCGCCTTTTTGACATGCGGCTTGCCATAGCGATAAACCCTGTTCGCGCGCAGCGGCTTGAATTTGCTCTAGGGTACGCCCGCCTATGCCGCGCGTAGGAAAATTAATCACCCGCAACAGCGCGCTGTCGTCGTCGGGATTGGCGATCAGTCTTAAATAAGCCAAGGCGTGTTTGACTTCCTGGCGCTCGAAAAAGCGCAGGCCGCCGTACACACGATAAGGCACACCGGAGGAAAACAAAGCGTGTTCCAAAACGCGCGACTGCGCATTGGAACGATATAGCAAGGCGATGTGGGAGGCGGCCACGCCCTCTTTCACCAGGGCGCGCACTTCATCAACGATGAATTGCGCCTCGTCTAAATCGGTATCCGCCGCGTATAAACGTATGGCCTCGCCGGCGCCGGCGGCGGTCCACAGATTTTTTCCCAGGCGCTCGCGGTTATGGCCGATTAAGGCATTGGCCGCGTCTAGAATATTGCCCTCCGAGCGATAGTTTTGTTCCAGCTTAATGATTTTTTCCACGCCGAATTCGCGCAGAAAAGTTTGCATATTGCCGGCGTGTGCGCCGCGAAAAGCGTAAATGGATTGATCGTCATCGCCCACCGCGAAGACCGCGTTGCCCTTGCCCGCGATGAGCTTCAACCACTCATATTGGAAACGGCTGGTGTCTTGGAATTCATCGACCAAAATATATTTGAAACGGGCTTGATAATGCTGGCGCAAGGGCTCGTTGCGTTGCAGCAACTCATAAGAGCGCAATAAAAGCTCGGCGAAATCCGCCACGCCTTCGCGCTGGCATTGCGCCTCGTAAGCACCGTAAATATCGCGGTGGCGCAAGCTGATTTCATCCGTGGTTTCCACATCACGGGCGCGTAAACCTTGTTCCTTAGCGCTGTTGATGAAATACACCACTTGCTTGGGCGGATATTTTTCATCGTCTATGCCCAGTTCCTTCAACACCCGTTTCACTAAGGCCAGCTGATCTTGCATATCCAGGATTTGAAACAGCTGGGGCAAACCCGCTTCGCGATAATGCGCGCGCAACAAGCGATTACACAGGCCATGGAAAGTCCCCACCCACATGCCGCGCGGATTAATCGGCAGCATGGCGCTAATGCGCGTGAGCATTTCCTTGGCCGCTTTATTGGTGAAAGTGACCGCCAGCACGCCGGCGGGACTGACTTGCCCGGTTTGCACCAGATAGGCGATGCGTGTCGTCAGCACTCGGGTTTTGCCGCTGCCCGCCCCGGCTAAAATCAGGGCGGAAACATGCGGCAAGGTGACCGCGGCGCATTGCTCGGGATTTAAATGTTCAAGTAAAGAGGTGGACATAGGCGGGGTTCGGAGGAATGGACAAATTATAAAGCAATGCGCATCTGCTCGCTTTATCGCTGGCGCTTCCTGCCATATATACTAAAGTCATAAAATCACTTTCGGCGCTTCGCGTCTTATCGAAAGAAAACTCGCCTATGCAAGCGCCGATCCGGACCTGGCAACGTATGACTGAGGCGCCTCCCGCGATACGCGATAGGCAAGAGCGGCGACACATACAACTGCTTTCAGGATTGCTGCTCTTACTCGTGGTATTAGGTTTTATCGCAATATCGATACAGCATGCGGTCCTCGCCCATTTCGCTTCAACTTTTTACGTCACCGCTTTTGGTTTGCTGATTTTATTGGCCGCGTATGGCTTGGTGCGGTTGGGAAAATACACCACTGCGGCCATCATCGCCGTGGCCGTCACCGGGCTGATGTGTTTCGCCATCATCGTCCTCAATCCACAGCAAGGCGCGGCTTATGCTTTTTTGGCATTGGACTTGTTGCTCGCGTTTTTACTGCTGCGCACCCGGGGTTTCATCATCACCAACATCGGTTTGATTCTCGGCGTGAGTGGCGTAATGCCGCTGCTGCAAGTGCCCCCGCCGGATCACGACCGCTTAATCGTTCCCATATTTTTGATCATGGTTTCGGCTTTGCTGTTGCTGTATCGCCACCACCGCTCGTTGGTAGAAGCCGAACAAAGACAACAACTCGCCGAGACCGCGACACGTTACCGCGCTTTTTTTGAACAGGCTGCGGTAGGCGTGGCTCAAGTCGAAACTTCTAGCGGCCGCTTTCTTAAAGTCAATCAGCGCTATTGCGATATCACCGGTTATTCCGAGGAAGAAATGCTGGCGATGTCTTTTCAGACGATTACCTATGAGGAAGATGTCGCGGCCGATTTAGCCGCCCTCAAGGCCTTAATCGACGGCAAGATACGCTCCCTTTCCCGCGAAAAGCGCTATAAGCGCAGAGGCGGCGAGGTGGTCTGGGTGGTGATTACCGTTTCACCTTTATGGCCGCCCGGGGCCGTACCGACGACCCATATGGTGGTGGCGCAAGACATCACGGAACGTAAGCGCGCCGAAGAGGCCTCGCGCGCTAGCGAAGCGCGCTATCGCACCATCGTCGAGACGGCACAGGAAGGGGTGTGGGAAATCGATGCGCAGGGCAAGACTACTTTCGTGAATCAAAAAATGGCGGATATGCTGGGTTATCGCGTCGAAGAAATGGTGGGCGTCAGCCTGCTGGAATTCATGGATGAAGAAGGACGCGCGACGGCCTTGCGCAATCTTGAAAGGCGCCGTTTAGGTATCGCTGAGCAACATGAGTTTAAGTTTTTATGCAAAAACGGCGACGCGATTTGGACGCTCTTGAGCACCGCTCCCATGATGAATAGCCACGGGGAGTACAGCGGCGCCTTCGCCATGGTCACCGACATCACCGAGCGGGTAGAGGCGCAGGCGCGGCTACAGCATATGGCGCAGCACGATGCTTTAACTTCTTTACCCAATCGCTCGTTATTGTTGGATCGATTTAATCAAGCGATTTCGCGCGCCCACTGGCGACAACGGATTATCGCCTTGCTGTTTATCGATTTGGACCGATTCAAGCATGTGAACGATTCTTTGGGCCACGAGATCGGCGATGTGTTATTGCAGCAATTGGCAACTCGCTTTGCGCGCACGGTGCGCGAAGGCGATACGGTGGCACGCTTTGGCGGCGACGAGTTCGTGATTTTGTTGGACGATGTGGCGAACGAAAACGATATACGCGGCATCACGCTGAAGATTTTGGATGCCTTGGCCCAGCCCTTCGATATTTCCGGCCACGCTTTGTATATCACGGCCAGTATAGGCATTAGCATGTATCCCGACGACGGGGAGGACGCCACGGCTTTGCTGAAGAACGCGGATATTGCTATGTACCGCGCCAAGGAGCTGGGCAAAAATACTTACCAGTTTTATTCCGCCGATATGAGCGCGCGGGCTTTCGAGCGCCTGACCCTGGAGTCCAGCTTGCGCCGCGCGCTGGAGGGCTCCGAGCTGCGCATTTATTATCAACCGGTCTTCGATTTACATCTGGACACGATTTGCGGCGTGGAAGCTTTGCTGCGCTGGCAGCATCCGGAATTTGGCTTGGTCTTGCCTAACGACTTTATTCCCTCCTTGGAGGAGCTGGGCTTAATCGGCTCAGCCGGAGAATGGGTGTTAGAGCAGGCTTGCGCCCAGCTCTACCACTGGCATGCGGCGGGGTGGAAAAACTTGCGCCTGGCGGTGAATTTGTCGCCCCGGCAAATTCAAAGCAGTGGCTTGATCCCCATATTGCGGCATTGTTTGGCTCGATTTCCTTATCGCGCGGGCGATCTTCAGCTGGAAATCACCGAGACCGTGTTAATGCAACAAAGCGCCGCCAGCGCCGAGGTGCTCACCACCCTGCGCGACTTGGGCATACGCTTGGCCTTGGATGATTTTGGCACGGGCTATTCTTCCTTGAGTTATTTGCAGCGCTTCCACATCGATACGCTCAAGATTGATCGCAGCTTCGTGCGCGATGTGCCACAGGACGCGGATGACAGCGCCATCACCACCGCCATTGTTTTGCTGGCGCAAAGCCTCAAGCTGGAAGTGATCGCCGAGGGCGTGGAAACCGAGGCGCAGCGCGATTTTCTGTTGGGCTTAGGCTGCCACCAAATGCAGGGCTATTTATTCAGCCGGCCCTTGCCGGCGGAAGATATCGAGGCTTTGTTGCAAAAACAAGCCCCCGCGGGGCAGCAGGATTTGCATTGAGGGATGTATCCGGGGCGCGCCAAAGGTACAATGCGCGCCCGTATAGAAATCCTTGCGCATGCCCATACTCACTTTCCGCGATGTAGTGCTTTCCTTCGGCCAGCCGCCCTTATTGGATGGCGTCAGCTTCGCCATTGATAGAGGCGAACGCCTTTGCTTAGTTGGGCGCAATGGCGCCGGCAAATCCACGCTGCTGAAAATGATAGCCGGTGAAATACAGCCCGACGACGGTGAAATCACCCGCAGCCAAGGCTTACGCGTCGCCCAGTTGGCGCAAGAGGTCCCGCTCGGCACCTCCGGTAGTATTTTTCATGTGGTGGCGCAAGGCCTGGGACAAGCCGGTATTTTGATAGACCGCTATCATCAGCTGGCGCACGAGGTAGCGGATGATCACAGCA
>CAZKHT010000060.1:0-12830 GCA_964552595.1 uncultured Burkholderiales bacterium | reverse complement strand
TGGTGGTTAAGCGCGAAACAAGGAGCTATGAAAGTTTTCGCCTATGGGATGTAGGCGCGGAAGAAGAATAAGTCGAAGAAGGTCGTCAACTTCCATTATCCGATGCACAAAAAAGAAAACCGGATGCGCAAATCGGCGATGTGCTCGAAGAGCATTTAGAACCGATTGAATTCGGTCGCATCGGCGCGCAAACCGCCAAGCAAGTGATACTGCAAAAAATACGCGAAGCCGAACGCGAGCAAATTTTGTCTGATTTCCTGATGCGCAAAGAGCATCTGGTAACCGGCGTGATTAAACGCATGGAACGCGGCAACGCCATTATCGAGTCTGGCCGTATCGAAGCAGTTTTACCTCGTGATCAAATGATACCGCGGGAAAATCTCCGCATAGGAGACCGAGTCCGCGCTTTTCTGTTAAAAATTGACCGTCAAGCGCGCGGCCCGCAATTGATACTATCGCGCGTCGCGCCGGAATTTTTAGTAAAGCTTTTTGAGCTGGAAGTGCCCGAGATCGAGGAAGGCTTGATCGAAATCAAGGCTGCGGCTCGGGACCCTGGCGCTCGCGGAAAAATCGCTGTCAAATCCAATGATCCGCGCATTGATCCGCAAGGCACTTGTATTGGTATGCGCGGTTCGCGCGTGCAAGCGGTGACCAGCGAGCTGGGGGGCGAGCGGGTGGATATCGTATTGTGGTCGCCCGAGGCCGCGCAATTCGTCATTAATGCACTGGCGCCGGCCGAGGTTTCTAGTATCGTCGTCGATGAAGAAAAACACAGCATGGACGTGGTGGTGGACGAAGAACAGCTTGCGCTGGCCATAGGACGCGCCGGACAAAACGTGCGGCTCGCCTCGGAGTTGACCGGGTGGACTTTAAACATCATGACCTCGGAAGAAGCGACGCAAAAAAGCACCGAAGAAGCGGCAACGATTAAGCATGAGTTTATGGAAAAATTAGACGTCGACGAGGAAGTCGCCGACGTCTTGGTGCAAGAGGGATTCTCCACGCTGGAAGAAATCGCCTATGTGCCGCTCAACGAAATGCTGGAGATCGAATTTTTCGACGAAGATACGATTAATGAATTGCGCGCGCGTGCGCGCAATGTTTTGCTCACGGCGGAAATCGCCAGCGAAGAAAAAGTGGAACATGTAGCCGAAGATTTGGCGACCATGGAAGGCATGGATGGCGAGACCGTGCGCATGCTTGCCGAGCACGGTATCGATAGCGTGGAAGCCTTGGCTGATTTGGCGGTTGATGATTTGTTAGAGATTACTCATTTAGATGAAGAACGCGCGAAAGCATTGATAATGACGGCGCGCGCGCCGTGGTTCGCCGCCGAACAGGCCAACCATTAATAACAGCGCGACGGATGGAGATGTTTGAATGCCACAGATGAATGTATCGCAATTCGCGACCGAGTTAGGCGTCGCCGCCACCCTCTTGCTTGAGCAGCTTAAAGCAGCCGGCGTGCAGAAAAACGCGGCGGAAGACGCACTGACCGAACAAGATAAAACCCAGTTATTGGATTATTTGCGCAAAGCGCATGGCGTCAAGGAAAGCCGCAGCAAAATCACTTTGACCCGGCGCGAAACCAGCGAGATTCGCAAATCGGATTCCAGCGGTAAAGCGCGTACTATCCAAGTTGAGGTGCGCAAAAAACGCGTTGTTGTCAAACGCGAACCGGTGGCGCCTGCACCCGTGGAAGAAGTCGCTCCGAAAGAAGTAAAAGCCGCGGAACCCGTAATCGGCGCGGATCAACTCGCCATACGCGAACAAGAAGCACGCAAACAAGCGGAGCTCATAGAACGCCAAAAACAGGAAGCGGAAGCGAAACAGAAGCTAAGGCACGCCAAAAAAACCGCAGCGGAAACGCCTGCACCACCGGTGCCGGAAACGCCCGCGCCCGTGGTCGCAGCCGCGCCCGAAGCGGCGACCGTTGCAGCACCGGCGCCCGCAACGCCTACGACCGAAGCCAAAGCCGACAGCACGCTACACATTACCAAGCCTGCCGACGGCGAGGCCGCGCGTAAAAAAGGCGCGAAAAAAGCCAAGACCGGTTGGGTGGACGAAGGTCCGAAAAAACGCGCGCTCAAAGTGCGCGGGGATTCCACTGGCGGCGCTTGGCGCGGTCGCAAAGTTACCAAACACAAAGCCGAAGACGAGGGTCCGCACGCTTTTACCGCGCCCTCCGAGCCTTTGGTGCGTGAAATCTTAATACCGGAAACGATTAGTGTCGGCGATCTCGCGCACAAGATGGCGGTGAAAGCAGCGGAAGTCATTAAAACCTTGATGAAAATGGGCTCCATGGTGACCATTAATCAAGTCATAGACCAAGAAACCGCGATGATAGTCGTAGAAGAAATGGGCCACATCGCCAAGCCCGCCGCGCTGGATAATCCCGAAACTTATCTCGAGGACGCGCAAGCTAAACAAGCGGAGCAATTGCCGCGCGCGCCCGTGGTTACCGTGATGGGCCACGTCGATCACGGCAAAACTTCCTTGCTGGACTATATACGGCGCACTCGCGTGGCCAGCGGCGAAGCAGGGGGCATCACTCAGCACATAGGTGCTTATCATGTGGAAACGCCGCGCGGTATGGTGACTTTTTTGGATACGCCGGGCCATGAAGCGTTTACCGCCATGCGTGCGCGTGGCGCCAAGGCAACCGACGTGGTGATCCTTGTCGTCGCCGCGGATGACGGCGTGATGCCGCAAACCATCGAAGCGATACATCATGCGAAAGCCGCGAATGTGCCTTTGGTCGTTGCCGTAAATAAAATCGATAAACCCGAAGCCAACCCCGAGCGCGTGAAGCAAGAATTGTCCGCGCAAGGCGTGGTTGCTGAAGATTGGGGCGGCGACACCATGTTTGTGGAAGTGTCCGCCAAGAGCGGCCAAGGCATAGATGCTTTGTTGGAGCGCGTCTTACTGCAAGCGGAAGTGTTAGATTTACATGCGCCCCGTGATTGCCCCGCTAAAGGCTTGGTGATTGAGTCGCGTTTGGATAAAGGCCGGGGGCCGGTCGCAACCATACTCGTTCAATCGGGTACCTTGCGTCAGGGCGATATTCTGCTGGCGGGCGGCTCCTTCGGCCGCGTGCGCGCCATGCTGGATGAGAACGGCAACTCGGTAAAAGAAGCGGGGCCGTCTATTCCGGTGGAGATTTTAGGCTTAACTGAAGTGCCGCTGGCGGGTGAAGACGCCATGTCGCTCATGGACGAACGCAAAGCGCGTGAGATCGCAATGTTCCGCCAAGGTAAATTCCGCGACGTGAAATTGGCGCGGCAGCATGCGACCAGCTTGGAAAATATGTTCGAACAAATGGGCGAAGTGAAATCCTTGCCGCTCATTATTAAATCGGATGTGCAAGGCTCGCAAGAAGCCTTGGTGCACGCGCTGGGCAAGCTCTCCACGGAAGAAGTGAAAGTATTGGTGATACATAGCGCCGTCGGTGGCATTACCGAGTCCGACGTCAATTTGGCACTTGCCTCCAAGGCCGTGATTATCGGATTCAACGTGCGTGCTGATGCGCAGGCCCGCAAATTGGCTCAAACCAATGGCGTAGACATCCGCTACTACAACATCATTTACGAAGCCGTGGATGAAATCAAAGCGGCAATGTCCGGCATGCTGGCGCCCGAGCGCAAAGAGCAGGCCATGGGCGTGGTCGAAATCCGGCAAGTGTTTCGCATTTCCAAGGTTGGCGCAGTAGCGGGCTGCTATGTGTTGGAAGGCGTGGTCAAGCGCGGCGCTTTAGTGCGTGTCATACGTGATGGCGTAGTGGTGCATAGCGGCGAACTCGATTCACTCAAGCGCTTTAAAGACGATGTGAAAGAAGTCAAAGCGGGATTCGAGTGCGGCCTCTCGATTAAGAATTTCAACGACATTAATGAAGGCGATCAACTCGAAGCCTACGAAGTCGTTGAGGTCGCCCGCTCTCTTTAAACATGCCCAAGGATGCCTCACGCCCACGTCGCGTCGCGGAACAAATGCAACGCGAATTAGCGGACCTCATACAGATGGAAGTGAAAGATCCGCGCGTGGGCATGGTCACGCTGACCGATGTGGAAGTAAGCTCGGATTATTCGCACGCCAAAGTTTTTTTCACCGTACTCGACCCTCAGCGCGTGCCGGAAGCGCTTAAGGGTTTACAGTCCGCCGCTGGATTTTTGCGCTCCCAGGTCGCGCGGCGCATGAAGTTGCAAAACATGCCCGCCTTGCATTTTAACTACGATCCTTCCCTGGAGCGCGGCGCACGTTTGGATCAATTGATCGCGGAAGCTGTCGCAGAAGACGCGCGCCATCCTAGCGACGATTAAGTTGTGGCCTCGTGCAATTTAAGCGTATTAAACGCAAGCTCAGCGGTGTTCTGCTGCTGGATAAATCCCTAGGCATCAGCTCCAATGCGGCCTTACAAGCCGCGAAGCATCTTTACCAGGCCGCGAAGGCGGGCCATACCGGCACGCTGGATCCGCTGGCCACCGGCTTGCTGCCGATTTGTTTTGGAGAAGCGACGAAGTTCGCGCAATTCCCCACGGATGCGGATAAGGCTTACGACGCTACGATTACCCTAGGCGTACGAACGGATACGGGAGACAAAGAAGGCAGGATACTGTCCGAATCGCCGGTGGCGGTAACCGCGTCACAATTGGAAAACACCTTGGTGCGCTTTCGCGGCCAAGGCACGCAAATCCCACCCATGTATTCCGCCTTGAAACACCAAGGACAAGCGCTATATAAATATGCCCGCGCTGGTATCGACCTTGAACGCGCGCCGCGCGCAGTGAGTTTCCACCGCATCGTATTAAAAGAATTCGATAGTCCTCACTTCACTATCCACGTGACGTGCAGCAAAGGCGCTTATATTCGCGTGTTGGCTGAAGACATAGGCGATGACCTGGGTTGTGGCGCAACTTTGAGCGCGCTGCGCCGCACTCAAGTAGGCGAGTTTTCCTTACAGGATGCGATGAGCCTGGAAGCGTTGGAGGGGCTTACGCCTACGCAGCGCGACGCGCGCCTCCTAGCCTGCGATGCCTTACTCGCGCATTTACCTGCTGCATATCTCGATGCCGCCAGCGCCACGCGTTTGCGCCTAGGTCAAGCGCTTTCCCGGCCCGATCTAGCGGGCGCCGGGAACTATAAAGTCTTTGATGAAAAACAAGCCTTTATGGGGATTGCCTGGCTAGACGATGAGGCGCGTCTCGCACCTAAACGCCTGATCGTAGACGAGGCTTCCCACTCCACCGCTTAAGCTGGGTTTTATCTTGAAATTGCTTGAAAAAATACCTGTTTAAAAGGTAGAATGCGCGTTTTCCGTTGAAGCGAGAATGACATGGCTGTAGGCACCGCCGATAAGGCTAAAATCGTGAGCGATTATCAGCTCGCGCTCGGCGACACCGGTTCGCCTGAAGTGCAAGTCGCGCTAATGACCGCGCGCATTAATCATCTGACCGGTCATTTCAAAGACCACGTAAAAGATCACCACTCGCGTCGCGGCTTGTTACGCTTAGTAAGCAAACGCCGCAAATTATTGGATTATCTAAAACGCTCTAATACGGAGCGCTATCGCACGCTGATAGACAGACTCAGCCTGCGCAAGTAAATCGCATCAGGCGCGGTATCCACCGCGCCTATTTTTTTGCCTTCGTGTAGCCCGCGCCGCGGGCTTGTTTGTTGATAAAGGATCAAAACCTTGAGTCTCGTAAAAAAAACTTTTACCTATGGCAAACACCAAGTCACGCTTGAAACCGGTGAGATCGCGCGCCAATCTTCCGGCGCCGTATTGGTGAATATGGATGACACTTGCGTGCTGGTGACCGTGGTCGGCGCCAAGGACGTGAAAGCCGGACAAGATTTTTTCCCGCTGACCGTGGACTATCAAGAGCGCACTTATTCCGCGGGCAAAATCCCCGGAGGATTTTTCCGCCGCGAGGGCAAACCCTCGGAAAAAGAGACTCTGACCTCGCGTTTAATTGATAGGCCGATACGCCCTTTATTTCCGGATAGCTTTTATAACGAGATTCAAATCGTCGCGACCGTGATGTCGTCTAATCCCGAGGTCGACGCGGATATCGCGGCCATCATAGGCGCTTCGGCCGCCTTATCGATTTCCGGCGTGCCGTTTAGCGGTCCTTTAGGCGCCGCACGCGTGGGCTATTTGAATGGCGAATATCTACTGAATCCGACCAAAACAGAATTGGAAAGCTCCGAGTTGAATCTGGTCGTCGCCGGCACCGAGCAAGCGGTGTTAATGGTGGAATCGGAAGCCAAAGAATTACCGGAGAGCGTGATGCTAGGTGCCGTGGTTTATGGCCACGAACAAATGCAAACCGTTATCAAAGCGATTAACGAACTTACGGAAGAAGCGGGCAAAGAACCCTGGGATTGGACGCCGGCGAGCCACGATGAAGCCTTGGTGGCAAAAGTCGGCGCGGCGGCCGATGCGGCTTTGGAAGAAGCCTATCGCATTACTCAAAAACAAGCGCGCATGCAACAAGTCGACGCGGTGCGTGAGCGCGTTTGCGGTGAATTGATTACCGCTGATATGGATACCAGCGCACAGAATGCGATCAAAGATTTATTCCACGCGCGCGAGGCGAAAGTGGTGCGCAGCCGCATACTCGCCGGCGAGCCTCGCATCGATGGCCGCGATACTCGCACCGTGCGGCCCATTACCATACGCACCGGTGTCTTGCCGCGTACCCATGGTTCCGCTTTATTTACTCGCGGCGAAACGCAAGCGCTCGTGGTCGCCACCTTAGGCACGGCGAGGGACGCGCAAAAAATCGACGCCTTGCAGGGCGATTTTTCCGATCCTTTTATGCTGCATTACAACATGCCACCTTATGCCACCGGTGAAACGGGTCGCGTCGGCACGCCTAAGCGCCGTGAAATCGGCCATGGCCGGTTAGCCAAGCGCGCGCTATTAGCGGTGTTACCGGATCCCGCGGATTTTAGTTACGCCATTCGCTTGGTCTCGGAGATCACCGAGTCTAATGGCTCTAGCTCCATGGCTTCGGTCTGTGGTGGTTGCTTAGCGCTCATGGATGCGGGCGTGCCGGTGAAAGCACATGTTGCGGGCATCGCCATGGGTTTGATCAAAGAGGGCAATCGTTTCGCCGTCTTGACCGATATCCTGGGTGATGAAGATCATTTGGGCGATATGGACTTTAAAGTCGCCGGCACCGAGCATGGCATTACCGCTTTGCAAATGGACATCAAGATCACCGGCATTACCAAGGAAATCATGCACGCCGCTTTGGTTCAGGCGCAAGAAGGGCGTATGCATATTCTGGGCATCATGAAGCAAAGCGTGCCGGATGTGCGCTCCGAATTATCCGATTTCGCGCCGCGCATGATCACTCTCAAAATCAATCCGGAAAAAATTCGCGATGTGATCGGTAAGGGCGGTGCGGTAATACGCGCGCTCACCGAGGAAACCGGTACGACCATAGATATAGGCGAGGACGGCACGGTGACCATCGCTTGCATGAGCATAGAAGCCGGCGATTTGGCGAAAAAACGTATCGAAGAATTGACCGCCGAAGTGGAAGTCGGCCGCGTCTACGAAGGCACGGTGTTGAAGCTCTTGGACTTTGGCGCCATTGTCAGTGTATTACCGGGTCGCGACGGCCTATTGCATATTTCGCAGATCGCGCATGAACGCGTCAACACCGTGAGTGAGCATTTGAAGGAAGGCCAACAAGTGCGGGTGAAGGTATTGGAAGCCGATGAAAAAGGCCGTTTACGGCTTTCGATGAAGGCTTTACTGGAACCGCCGGCGCCGGCGCCGGAAAAGAAGCCCGAACAAGTTTAAGCGGGTTGTTCTTGGTAAAAAAGGCAGCGTGGGCTGCCTTTTTTATTGCCTTTTGCTATGGAAGCGCGATGCCTTCTTTGCGTAGCATTTCGCTCAATGCGATTAAGGGCAGGCCGATTAAGGCCGTAGGATCTTCGCCTTCGAAGCGCTCCATAAGCGTGATGCCTAAGCCCTCGACTTTGGCGCTGCCTGCGCAGTTATAGGGCTGCTCTTTCTCTAAGTAACGCGTAATCGTCGCGTCATCTAATTTTCTAAATACCACGCGGGTCGGGATGAGGCGGGCTTGTACCTGCCCGGTGCGCACATTGAGAAGACAAAGCGCGGTATGAAACACCACGGTGTTCCCACTCGCCTCGCGCAATTGGTCTCGCGCGGCGTCGAAGTGCGTGGGTTTGCCCAAAACCGTCGTCCCTAAGATCGCAACCTGGTCGGAGCCTATCACCAAGGCATCCGCATGCTGTGCCGCCACTGTTTTCGCTTTTAATTGCGCTAAACGCAGCGCGGTGTTTTCAGGCGTCTCGCCGATATGGGGCGCTTCATCTACTTCCGGCGCGATGACCTCATAGGGCAGTTGCAAGCGCGAAAGCAACTCGCGGCGATAAGGCGATGAGGACGCGAGTATCAATCTAAGCATATTAAAAATTGATGAGCGCGACGCGTTGCGCAGCTAGATAAAGGAGCTTACTCGGGCTGAATTTCAAGCAAGGATTCATCGGGCGTGACTGCATCGCCTTTCGCGACGAAGACGCCGATCACCGTGCCACTCACCGGCGCTTGTACCTCGTTTTCCATTTTCATCGCTTCTATGACGAGGACGGGATCACCGGCTTTCACTTTTTTGCCGATTTCCACCAACACATCTACGATGGCGCCCGGCATAGCCGTCGTCACATGGCCTTGGTGCGCAGGGCGGGGCCGGCCATTATTGGCCATGGTTGGCTGCGCTGATTTAGCTTTGCTGCGCGCGCCATCATTGCCACCGCTGACTGCGATTTCATTTAAAGTTTCGACAAAAACTTCTTCATTGACCCCGTCGACCGAGACATAGAAGGGCCGTTGATCTTCCCCAGGCTGACCGCTGCCCTTGAGATTGATGTGATACGTTTCGCCATGCAAGGTGATTTTGAATTCACTGGGCGCGAAGCGCTGCGCGCCCGCTTGCTTGGCTTCCTTCGGCAACAGGAGCTCGGCTTTTAAAGAACCCGCCGCGCGTTCTTGGAAAAAAGTTCTAGCCAAATCGGGGAACATGGCATAGGTCAGCACATCTTCTTCGGTCTTCGCCAAGCCTTCGATCTCGCCGCGCAATTTCTCTAATTCGGGTTCGAGTAAATCCGCCGGGCGTACCGCAATCACTTCCGCATTGCCTATGGCTAAGTTCTTTACCTCGGCATTGATAGGGCCAGGGGCTTGACCGTAAAAACCTTGCAGATAGTGTTTGACTTCCGTGGTCACACTTTTATAGCGGCCACCGGTTAAAACATTCAACACTGCTTGCGTGCCCACAATTTGCGAGGTTGGGGTGACGAGAGGCGGGTAGCCCAAATCTTCGCGTACCCGCGGAATCTCCGCCAGCACCTCGTCCATGCGATTGAGAGAGCCTTGCTCTTTAAGCTGATTGGAAAGATTGGAAATCATTCCACCCGGCACTTGATTGACCAGTACCCGGGTATCAACCCCGGTGAAATCACTTTCAAATTGCCAATATTTTTTTCTTACCTCGCGAAAATAAGCGGTAATTTCTTGGAGATCGGCGAGATTCAAACCCGTGTCAAATTCAGTGCCCTGCAGGGCGGCGACGATACTTTCGGTGGAGGAATGGCTAGCGCCTTCGCCCAAGGCGGAGTTGCTGGTGTCTAGCATGGTTGCGCCGGCTTCCACGCCTTTTAGAAAACACATCGCGGATAAACCCGAAGTGGCGTGACTATGTAAATGGATGGGCAAACGCGTCGCCAACTTAATGGCCGCCACCAATTCTCCGGTAGTGTAGGGCGTGAGCAAACCCGCCATGTCTTTAATGCACAGCGTGTCGCAACCCATGTTTTCCAGCTCTTTAGCCAAGCCTACGAAATGCGGAATATTGTGCACCGGGCTGGTCGTGTAGCAAATCGCGCCTTCCGCGTGTTTGCCGGCTTTTTTTACCGCTTCAATGGACACGCGTAAATTGCGCAAATCATTCATCGCATCGAATGAGCGGAACACATCCACGCCGTTGTCCGCGGCCTTTTGGATAAAAGCCCGCGCGACATCATCGGGGTAATGCCGATAGCCTAATAAATTTTGACCGCGCAATAACATTTGAATGCGCGAATTAGGCAAACCCTTGCGTAAGATTTTTAAGCGTTCCCAAGGATCTTCACGCAGAAAACGCACGCAGGCATCAAAGGTGGCGCCGCCCCATGCCTCCAGTGACCAGAATCCGATTTTATCCAGCTTGGGCAAGATGGGCAGCATGTCTTCGGTGCGCATGCGCGTTGCCAGCAAGGATTGATGACCGTCGCGCAAAACCAATTCGGAAATATAAATCTTATTCATAGTAGCGATGTTAACTAAAGACCTTCGTGGGCCGCAATTGCGCTCGCGATGGCCACAGCGAGCAGTTCTTTCGGGCGCGGTGTTTGATATTGGGTGAGCTCGGTATGACTTTCCACAAAACTGGTGTCAAAGCGTCCAGAGCGGAAATCTTGGTTCTTCAAGATTTGCTGGTAATACGGAATGGTGGTTTTGATTCCATACACCACCATATCGTTCAAAGCACGGCGACCGCGGGCAATCACGCCCTCCCAAGACAAATTCCAAACCGTGAGTTTTGCGCACATGGAATCGTAATAGGGCGGAATAATATAACCGGTATACATGGCGGCATCGGTACGCACGCCAGGGCCGCCCGGCGCGTAATAGCGGGTCACCCGACCGAAGCTGGGTAGAAAGTCATTTTGCGGGTCCTCGGCATTGATTCGGAATTCCATGGCATAACCGCGATAACTGACATCGGCTTGTTTGTATTGCAAAGGCAAACCGCTGGCAACGCGTATCTGTTCTTGCACAATGTCCACGCCGGTGATGGTTTCGGTCACCGTGTGTTCGACTTGCAAGCGGGTATTCATTTCCATGAAATAAAATTGATTGTCCGCGTCCAATAAGAATTCTATGGTGCCGGCGTTGGCATATTTCACGGCGCGTGCCGCTTGCACCGCCAACTTGCCTATGTATTGCCGCTGCAATTCGGTAAGTTGCGGCGAAGGCGCGATTTCAATGAGCTTTTGATTGCGGCGCTGAATCGAGCAATCGCGTTCATACAGATGAATCACATTGCCGAAATTATCACCCAGCACTTGGACTTCAATATGCCGTGGATTGACGATGGCCTTCTCTAAAAAGACTTCGGGTTTGCCAAAGGCTTTACTGGCTTCCGACACCACGCGGTCGTAATTCTTCAGCAATTCTTCTTCATTGTTACACCGGCGTATGCCGCGACCGCCGCCGCCGTTGGTCGCCTTCAGCATAATCGGATAGCCAATGCGCTTAGCGACGCCGACCGCGTCCTTCACCGAGGGCACGTTTCCGTCTGATCCGGGAATCACCGGCACACCGGCCTTAATCATGGCGGTACGGGCGGCGATTTTGTCGCCCATTTGCCGGATGATCGCCGCCTCGGGGCCTATGAATTTAATCCCGCGCCGGGCGCAAATTTCCGCCAGCTGCGGGTTTTCCGAGAGAAAGCCATAACCCGGATGCAAGGCATCGCAGCCGGAGGCCACGGCGAGGTTAACGATATTATGGGCGTTGAGATAACCGGTAACCGCGTCTGAGCCCAGGTTATAGGCTTCATCGGCTTTTTTGACGTGCAAGGCATGACGATCGGCGTCGGTGTAAATAGCCACCGATTTAATGCCCATTTCGGAACAGGCGCGCACGATCCGAACTGCGATTTCCCCCCGATTGGCCACCAAAATTTTCTTAAACACGCGCAACTCTCATTTTGACAGCTAATGCTCAAAATTGTATCATGCGCGGCTTATGTCTGAACAGGCGGTGAGTGATCCGTACCAGTTTGCACGCGGGCGGAGCAGCCTAGAAGGTGATCTGACGCTCGCTAGCTTAAACCGAGTCCGAGATAGTTTAGCGCTGACCGACGGCGAGCTGCATTATCGCTTGAGCGGCTTTTTGGATGAGCAGGGTCAGCCCGGTTTGCGCTGTGAAGTGCAAGCGTGTTTGCAGTTGATTTGCCAACGGTGTTTAGAACCCTTGGCCTTCACCTTAAACATAGACAGCCGGTTGTTATTCGAATCTCAGGCCGCGAATGATTTCGATGGGGATTGCGATACGCCGGATAGGATAAAAGTTTATCCCGATATGCCGGTCGCGCTCATCGTGGAAGAGGAAGTCCTGTTGGCTTTACCCATGGCACCTCGGCATACGCAAGCGTGTGAGGCGCCACCGCAGGCTGAACAAAACGTGCATGCTTTTGCGGCATTGGCGCAGTTAAAGACAAAGACAGAACGATAGACTTAAGGAGTTTGTATCATGGCTGTACAACAGAATAAGAAATCCCCCTCCAAGCGCGGCATGCATAGAGCGCATGATTTCTTAACGCCACAGCCGCTAGCGGTAGAGCCCACCACGGGTGAAGTGCATTTGCGGCACCATATTAGTCCCAGCGGCTACTATCGTGGCAAAAAGGTATTGAAGTCCAAAGGCGAGTAATTTCGGAGCCCGCCTACGCGCACGCGCAGGCGATCCCATGGATATAACAGTCGCGATTGATGCGATGGGTGGTGACCACGGTCCCGCCGTCATCGTACCCGCTGCGCTCAATGTGCTGGAGCGCGATCCTCAACTTCAAATCATCTTGGTCGGCTTGAACGATGCAATTCAAAATGAGTTGCAGCGCCATCCTTCGGCTGCGCGTTCGCGTCTGCGGGTGGAGGCCGCGAGCGAAGTGATCGCCATGGATGAAGCACCGGCCACGGCCATGCGCAACAAAAAAGATTCATCCATGCGAGTAGCTATTGATCTG
>CAZKHT010000059.1:0-12939 GCA_964552595.1 uncultured Burkholderiales bacterium | reverse complement strand
CTTAGGGTTACGTACCTGCTCAATGTCTGGCAACCATAGGGCGGCTTCAGGGCTATCTGTGTCGGGCTCTATATCCTTCGCCGTAACTTGGTTCAGGGTTCGCTTATATTGCTTGGCCCAAGTCTCAGCCGCCCCCAGGTGATAGGGAGGCAAAACAAGTAAGCCGGATTTTTGATATTCGGGATTGATATCGCCCGCCCAAGACGAGAGCCACGCGGGATGCAGGTCGCGCGACCATTCTAAAAGGTCCAAAACTTCCGGCCGATAATCCCAGGGTAATAAAGCCGATAGCAAACCGGCGCCCGCCCAGGTCGCTTCCGAGCCGATACGCCCGCGCTCGATTAACGTCACGCTAAAACCGGCCGACTGCAATTCAAGCGCGCTAGCGCACCCTATCACACCACCGCCAATAATTAAGACCTGGGACAGAATGACAACTCGGAGAAAAACGAAGTACGTATTCTAGCAAAAGCCCTTATCCGGCCGCTTATCGCGGCATGACAACCGGTTATCGGGGTAGGCTTTCTTATTGACGATAGGGCACATATGCTACGAATGCGGAATAAAAGGGATAGATACAAATATGCGGTCCAAAGGGTTTACATTAATTGAGTTGGCTATCGCAATCGCCATTTTGGCGATCCTGTTGCGCGTGGCTGTTCCAAGCTTTAAAGCAATGATCGCTAACAATCGCATCGCAACGCAGACCAATGAGTTCGTGTCAGATATCGCTCATGCCCGAGCAGAGGCAGTACGTCGCAATCAAAAAGTTTCGATATGTAAAAGTAATACGGGCACCAGTTGTGTAACAGGCGCCTCGTGGAAGGATGGTTGGGTGGTGTTCACTGATCCCGACAGTGATGGTGTGATTGATACTGGAGAAATTGTTTTACGTCAGCACAGCGGTTTGACGGCCGCCACTATTACCGCAGCCGGCTTTGACAGCGGCAATTTTTTTCAATTCTTGCCTAGCGGTATTACTTCTGGAGTAAGCGGAGGCGCACCTAGTACGGCAGGAAGTTTTCAAGTATGCATTAGCGGCTACAAAGGCCGGTATATTTATTTCAATACTACAGGTCGTATCAACATCACACCCATGACCACGGCGTGCCCCTAAAGGTAACCACTTAGTATGCACACAAAGAACCAGCATGATGAGCAGGGATTCACACTCTTAGAAGTGTTAGTCGCCGTTGTTATTATTTCGTTTGGCTTGCTCGGAATGGCGGGCATGCAAGCAGTGGGTGTTAAAAATACGTATAACGCTACATTACGTACTTTGGCAGTTCAGCAAGCTTACGATATGGCGGACAGAATGCGCTCGAATAAGCAGGGTGTAACGGATGGCGTGTATGACGCGCTCGCCGCTACCATGCCGGCAACTATCCCTAGCGATCCTGGATGCATCGCTACGGGATGTTCCGCTTCAGACTTACAAAAATACGATCTACGAGTTTGGAATAGTAACAACAAAGCGATGCTGCCGTCCGGAAGTGGTGGCGTGGAACTCGTCGCAGGCACAACCAGCCCGAATAAAGAATACATCATTACCGTCATGTGGAATGAAAATCGCGTAGCGTCCCCGGGCACCAATTGCGGAGTAGATATTACATGCGTCAAAGTCACTTTTCGTCCATGAAACCCTCATCTAGTAATCGGTGTGCGTGGGGTTACACCGTCATCGAACTGATGGTTGCATTAACCTTGGGCATAATAATTTTAGCCATTATGTCGCAAGTGTATGTGGGTAGTAAGCGTACTTATAGATCACAGGAGGCGCAGTCAAGGCTACAGGAAAATGGCCGATACGGCGTCGATTTAATGTCTCGTGACTTGCGCGCGATTGGTTACGCCGGATGCATTACGTCGACACCAAATCCTCTTGTAAAAAATATGGCAAATTTATATTCAGGATGGAACCCAGTGACCGTACCCTTTGATCCCTTAGATCCTCTTCGCGCAGTTATTGGATATGAGACAGCATCGGTACCGACACCATATCCGATTGCAGCGGCGACTATTAAGGCCAACACCGATGTGATTCAAATTCAACATTTGTCATCCGCCGCAGCCAAGGTGACCAACCCTAGTCCAGATAATGCAAACATTCAAATTGAAGGCAATCCCGCGAGTTTTCAGAAATACGAAATTCTTGCCGTGACAGATTGTGTCCACACCGATATTTTCAAGGCGACAAGCGTATCTTCGGGTACCGGTACAGTGGCTATGGCTCATAGCAACAGTAATAATGCCGGAAACACTACTAGTATTTCCTACGGCAACGACGCGGAAGTAATGCGATTTGAAACCAATATATATTTTGTGGGTTCAGGTGCTGCTGGCACTACCTGTCCCGCCGATGCACTTTGCCGTGCTCGATTAGGAATGTATCTTAGTTCGGATTCAGCACAATGGTGTACCAATGCGTCTGGCGGTACCACTGCAGGATTTTGTACTGAGGTGATAGCTGAAGGCGTGGAAGATATGCAAATTCTCTACGGGGTAAATACAACAGGGAATCCGGCGCATAGCGCTGATAAATTTCTAGACGCCTCCGCCCTTTCTACAAGTTGTACTGTAAGCACTACCTGTTGGGGAAACGTAGTCAGCGTGCGAATAAATTTTTTATTGCGAAGTGTGGATATTACTGTGTCTCCTGATCCCGTCACGACCTATCCCGCTTCGCAAATCCCGCTGTTTAATGGCACTGCCGGCCCCACGATTACCACCCCTCGAGCTTACAGGCGCGTTTATACGGAAACGGTAGCTTTACGGAATCGCGCATTGTGAAAACCAGAATTAGCCATGAAGGAGCAGCCATGCTGCATTTATCGAAAACCCCTACTCGGGAACGCGGGGCCGTGCTGGCAATCGGCTTACTCATACTCGTGATTATGACTTTGTTGGGCGTCACAGCGATGACGACCACTGGGCTTGAAAACAAAATGGCGGGGAATCTAGCAGACTGGAACTTAGCTTTACAGGCTGCAGAAGCAGGGTTGCGTGACGCTGAAATCGACATAGCGACTAAGAATAGGGTGAGCGGCCTTACTAATGCCGTAGTGGGGTGTGCAACTACGGGTGGCTCAAATCCAGATCAAGACGGGCAGTGCTTACCGGCCGCGACCGACACAGTGCATATATGGAAACTTGTGGACTTTAAGGACACGGCAAGCCCTATCAAATATGTGAAGTATGGAAATAAGACCGGCGCGACAGGATATACCCCTGCGCAAGGTTACGTAACCGTGCCGCGATATATTATTGAGCCCAAAAAAGATACAGGGATTCCAGGAAGAACCATAGAATTTGGCGCACCTACAAAGCACTTTCGCGTTACCGATGTTGGATATGGCGGCAGTGTTGATGGCAGCGTTAATCTGCAATCTACTTATGCTTTACCTTAATCGCACCGAGACCCTCTGGAGCGCATGATGAATTCGAAAATACGTTCACGACTAAAGTTAGACAGTTTGGTTCTTACTATGATTTTGTGCCTCACACAAAATTCTGTTCAATCGGCTTCGCTAGTTTTGAGCTCAACGCCATTGTTTATTACCCCAACTGTCGCGCCGAATATCATGGTTATTTTTGATAACTCTCAATCCATGGATGCATATATGGGGGGAAGCTTGATCAGCGGAAATAATCCGTCGACAAGGGGCAATATCGGCCGCCAAGTCATGCGTGATGTGATCACTGCTTATCGCAGTACTTTTAATTGGGGATTAATGTCGTTTGGTTTGAGTGGATCAACCCCCAATTACGATACCTATGCCTTTTATATGGGCTCGGACACAGGAATGAACTTTACTTCCACGGCAGATTGCGTAGGCGGTGGGACCACCCCTGGAGCAGATGGCGTGTATGCATCAGGTCTTTCGACCCTCTATGGTAAACGTTGCATACGTAACCCGCAGCCCTTCCTGGGCGGAGAATTCGTGACCTACGACAAATCTGGGGACGACGTCGATATCTTGGACGTTCTCTACGTATCTTCCAGCGTGGGGCCTCAGATATGGGCTTTAAGTACCGGAGCCGGCTCTACATATAAATTATGGTTTAATCACAACACTGTTAATTCTTGGTTAAGCACTGATTTTTCATCTCCTTGGTTTACCGGCGCATTTACGCCTACGGATGCGGGTTTCCTGCCGGCTAACCCTCCTTATACGCGCCAAGTGTTTTTACCGCGCGTGCAAACGTCGGCCTCGCAATGTGCGTTTAATTCTGCGATTACCGGTTATGCCGCCCTCAACGAGGCTATCGCGCCGGATTCTGCAACGCACTACAGCAACCTCATGTCTCGTTTGGCAAGCGAAACTTGTTCTGGAACGGGAGAAATCAAGAATGCGGCACTATACACACCCCTGCGTGGGAGTTTAATTTCGACGCGACAATATTTCGCTGGAACTAATGGCTACACGAGCCCGATTACTTCCTCTTGCCAGAAAAATTTTGCAGTGCTTGTAACAGATGGATTGCCTACAGGCACTACGAGCGGCACTTTATACTCTACTGCGGATCGTACAAATACTTATAACGCTACGACAGGAACATGGTCGTTCGGTACCGCTGCGCAAGATGCAATCAACGCCGTCTGTGGTTTGCGTTTGCCTTATGGTGCTGGCTCTTCTTTCTGTACCGGTACCGCTCCAATTCCAGCTACCCCATTGCCTCCTTCTGACATTACGACATATGTACTCGCTTTAAGTGATTCAGTCGCAAATCCTGCGGCAGTGGCGGTAATGAATGCGATGGCGAGTTCTGGCGGTACGACCGGCGCTTATTTTGCGTCTGACGCGACAACATTTCGAAGCGCGTTTACCAGTATTGCGGCGGATATCTTAGGGAAGATTGGCGCCGCTGCCGCAGTTGCGACTAATTCGAGTGCATTGATTACGGGAAGTACTATTTACCAAGCAAAATTTACCTCGACTGATTGGAGTGGACAGGTATTAGCCTTTCCTATTGATCCCATCACTGGCGTTATCAGTTCCACTCCGAGCTGGCAAGGCGGTGCAATCGAATGGATAGTAGGTTCGACGACCTATACGCAGTCTCCATCTGCGCGTGTTATTTTTACCTACAAACCTTCCACCGCGATCGGCATTCCCTTTGTTTGGCCCGCGGCTCCAGCCGCACCGACATCCACCGAGCTTGATGCATCTCAAGTAACCGCCTTGAATACGGGTAGTACTGGCTCACTAGACGGATTAGGTTCGGACCGCCTGGCCTATTTGCGCGGTGTCAGTTCCAATGAAGGGACAGGCGCATCAAATTTTCGCATTCGTAGTGCTAACAAATTGGGGGATATTGTCGATTCGTCTCTCGCTTATGTCGCGGTGCCCAATGCGGGTTACCCGGATGCCCTAGAATCTGCCAGCTATGCGGCCTTCAGAAAAGCCAAGAAGACGCGCACGCCGGTAATTTATGCAGGCGCAAACGATGGGATGTTGCATGGTTTTGACGCGGCATCAGGGAAGGAATTGATGGCGTACGTCCCGAGCCGGGTGTATGGCAATTTATCTAAATTGACTGCACGCGATTATGCGCACAAATATTTTGTGAATGGCTCACCGACAGTCGCCGACGTATTTTATAGCGGCGCTTGGCACACGATTTTAGTAGGCTCTTTAGGCCAGGGAGGGCAAAGCATATTCGCTCTCGATATTACCGATCCTAGTGTTTATTCGGAAACCACCACCAATGCGCAGACCGTAGTACGCTGGGAATTTAACGACCTAGACAACCCGGCGACTACTAGCTTGGATGGCGATGCGGATCTAGGGTATACCCTTAGTCAGCCTACAATAGGACGTGTGTGCACTAGCTGGTCTTTCTCAGGAGGCGTTAAATCCTGCCCGGCCGCAAGCTCGAAATGGGTTGCGATATTCGGCAATGGTTATAACAACACCGAAGCGGATGGGTCGGCCAGCACTACTGGGCATGCAGTCTTGTATGTCGTAGATATATCGAATGGCAATCTAATGGCGAAGTTTGATACCTTAGTAGGAACTACTAGCACACCCAATGGATTGGCTAGTCCTTTAAGCGTTGACGTCGATGGCGATTACTATGTTGATTATGTGTACGCTGGAGACTTGCAAGGCAATATGTGGAAATTCGACTTGACGCCATCTACCATGAGTAGTTGGACCTTCGGATACGGAAGCACCTCTTCGCCGCAACCACTGTACCAAGCTAAAGATGGTGCTGGTGTAGTTCAACCCATTACGTCGCGGCCATCTGCGACGGCTCATACCAGTGGGGATGGTTATTTGATTTACTTTGGGACCGGAAAATATTTAGAACCCGGTACCGATGTCGCGACTACCGGCACCCAAACTCAGACTTTCTATGGGATTTGGGATAACAGCGCAACAGTAAGTAGTGTCACTACCCGCAACAGTACAAAGCTGCAGCAACAGGTCATAGACGCAGTGGATTCTCTGGGAAAATGGCGACACACCTCCAAAAACACCGTCGATTGGAGCACTCAAAAAGGCTGGTACATGGATCTCTGCCTTAATACTTCTTCCACTATGGGGGCTTGTACGAGTGCGAATGGCGGAGAAAAACAGGTGAGTAACTCACTTCTCCTCAACGGTCGGATTATATTTACGACACTTGTGCCGGATTCCACGGGTTGCTACGGCGGCGATAGCTGGATTATGGAGTTAGGGTTTGAAAATGGTGGCCGCACGGTAACTAGCCCATTTGATATAAATGGTGATGGGAAATTCTCCAGCACCTCAGATGTAGCCTCCTTCGGTGGCTCGACCGGTTCTGCGGTGGCAAATGGCTCTAAAATACCTGGTGGCATCGCGGGTGCGCCAGTGTTTATATTCAACCCCAATAAACCAGGCGGCACGGGAAATAAAATAAATAATACGGCTTCAGGCAGTTTAGCCAATACAGCTAACGACCTTGGGGTGGGCGTAGGTCGTGTCTCTTGGCGGGAACTATTAAATCAGTAGCGGAGCAGCCATGAAAAATCGCATGAAGGGATTTACTTTAATTGAATTAATGGTCACGGTCGCCGTAATTGGAATATTGGCTGCAGTCGCTTACCCAGCGTACCAAGACAGCATACGTAAATCACGCAGAACGGATGCTAAGAACGCACTCACGCAAGTTGTTGCAAATATGGAACGTTATTATGCAGAAAGAAATACATATGCAGGTGCAAAAATATGTCCCACCGTCGCTACCGATCCGCTAATTTGCCCAATACCTTGTAGTGGCGGGGTTTGCAAATCGCCGGAAAAATATTATGAGATTACCTTACCATCAGTGGACATGGGTGGTTCATTTGCGCTTTCAGCAACAACGTTTACGGCGCTTGCCCAACCGATAGCAGGTTCCACGCAAGTAGTTGACGGCATGCTGTCTATAGATCAAGTCAACTTAAGACAACAAGACACCGATGCAAACGGAAGCTTCGATTCCACCGAAAGAAACAACTGGAAATAGCACTTAGGAGAATTCAATGCGTAAACTTTTTTTTCTAGCAAGCATGTGGGCTGCCGGTTTCATCGCTGTTCCAGCTGTCGCTATCATGCCTCCGGGCGATATAGGGAAAGCCGCGCAAGGCAGTAGCGCGGCAGCTCAGCAAACCGGAACGATCAGCAAAATAGATTTAGGCAGTCGCGTAATTACGATTAACGGAACGACATATTCTTTTCTATCGACTAAGGTCAGGCTACACAACAAAACCAACGCCGTTAGTAATGCACAACAGTTAAAAACTGGTATGCGGGTGGGTTTCAGCGCAACTCCAGGAGTGGGCGGTGCTAAACCGCATGTTACCGATATCTGGCTTCTACCCTAAGTCGAACTTGCCGTGAGCCCCCGCGGCATAGGAAACACCACCGTCTCCGTCACCCCTGCGGATTCCTCCACCACAACCGCGCCCAACAAGCGCAGCTGATCGACCACTTCTCGAACTAAACTTTCCGGCGCTGAGGCGCCGGCGCTGAGGCCGACGCGGTTTTTTCTGGTTAGCCATTCCGGCTTTAAATCCGCGGCGCTATCTACCATATAAGCAGGCACACCTAAGTATTGCGCCACTTCGCGCAGCCGGTTGGAGTTCGAGCTATTGGGTGAGCCTACGACAATGACAACATCGCAAGACTTCGCTAGCGCTTTCACCGCGTCTTGTCGATTTTGAGTGGCGTAGCAGATGTCGTCTTTCTTGGGGCCAAGGATAGTCGGAAATCTTGCTTTTAGCGCATCAATAATTTTCGCGGCATCATCTACCGACAGCGTCGTTTGCGTGACGAACGCTAAGTTATCCGGAGAGCCAACTTGCAGCTGCGCCACATCCTCAGGTGTCTCGACTAAATACATGCCGCCCTGCGCCTGACCCATGGTGCCTTCGACTTCTGGGTGGCCTTTGTGACCTATCATCACGATCTCTTTGCCGCTGGCGCGCATTTTTGCGACTTCTACATGGACTTTGGTGACTAGAGGGCAAGTCGCGTCGAATACTTTTAAGCCGCGACCTTCAGCTTCCGCGCGCACCGCTTGCGAAACGCCGTGCGCGCTGAAAATAACGGTCGCACCTGCCGGCACCTGGCTTAATTCATCGACAAAAATCGCGCCCTTCCGCCGCAAATCTTCCACAACAAACTTGTTGTGGACGACTTCGTGCCGAACGTAAATCGGTGCGCCAATTTGAACCAGCGCCCTTTCGACGATTTCAATCGCCCTATCGACGCCGGCGCAGAAGCCGCGGGGGTTGGCTAAGAACACTTGCATAATTCGTCCAAATAGTTTATCAATATGTGTAATTGCTCATAATAACAACGTTTTAAACAACACAGAAGCAAGAAAAAACGATGGAGGGTGACATGGCAAACGGTACTGTGAAATGGTTTAACAATAGTAAAGGGTATGGGTTTATCGCTCCCGAAGAAGGCGAAGACTTATTTGTTCATTATTCGTCCATTGATATGGATGGTTATCGAACTTTAAAAGACGGTCAGCGCGTGGCTTTTGAAATCGCGCATGGGGAGAAAGGTGCTCACGCCATCAAGGTGAGCCCGGTGGGCGAAGCTGCTCCGCCGGCGTAATCTCTAAAATCTCCACTTCCAGCATCAGCGGGCAATCGCATAAGGGATGGTTAAAATCCACCACGACTTCGGTTGCCCGCACTTCTTGTATCCTGCCCGCTAAAGTTTCACCGTTCGCGAGTTGAAACTCCATCAGCGCGCCGGCGCGCGGGCTGAGTTCGGGCGGGAATTCCGCCTGGGATAAAGTTTGCACCAGGGCCGGATCGCTAGATCCGAACGCTTGCGCGGGCTCTAGCATAAAAACCTGGCGCTCCCCAACGGCCAAGCCGGTTAGCCAATGCGCCAACGGGGGTGGCCAACTCGCGTCGCCTACGCGCATCGTGATAGGCGCATCGTCAAAGGTATTTTCGAAGACTTCGCCGCCGGGACTAGATAATTTGTAGTGCAGAAGAATTTGATCGCCGAACTGCGTGCGTGTCACCTGGGTCGACATAAAGCACGCTTAAGAGAAGCGTTGTTCGCGCCATGGATCGGCTTCATTGTGATAGCCGCGCACTTCCCAAAAACCCGGCCTGTCTTCCGCGTGAAAGGCGATGCCTTTGAGCCATTTCGCGCTTTTCCAGCCGTAACGCTTGGGCACCAATGCGCGTACCGGTCCACCGTGTTCTGCGCTGAGTGGCTTGCCGAAGACAGTATGCGCGATCAACACATCGTCCTCGAAAAAAACTTCTAAGGGCAGATTGGTCGTGTAATCGTCGTAGCCGAAAAGCGTCACGAAATGCGCTTGCGCTGTGGGCTCCGCGAGCAGCGCGACATCCCGAGCGCGCACACCCTGCCAATCCATATCCAATTGGCTCCAACGCGTCACACAATGAAAATCAATGGTCTCCTGGGTCTGCGGCAAGCGTAAGAGCGCCGCCCAATCCAAGCTGACTTCCTGCTTTACCAAGCCAAATAGCCTGAGGCTCCAATTCTCGCGCGTGACTTTAGGGTGTATACCTAAATCGAGTACCGGGAAATTTTTGACTAAATGTTGGCCGGGCGGGGTGCGCGCGTCTGACGATGCCGCGGAAGGCTGTGCGCCCTTCTGCGCCAATTTAATTTTGGCTTGAATAAATTTCGCCCAATCGGTCAAACTGGTGTCTCGCTCTTTTTTCGCAAGCTGTCCCAGATCAAAATCGCCGCGCCTAGGCTGATCGCAGAGTCAGCAACATTGAATGCCGGGAAATGCCAGCCGCCGTAATAGAAATCCAAAAAATCGACCACATAGCCTAAGCGTATTCTGTCGATTAAATTACCGACAGCCCCGCCTAATATCAGGCTTAAGGCGAGACTGAACCCGAATTCGCGCTGATGCTTTTTTAAAAGATAGACGATCAGCACCACGGCCGCCAGCGCGATGCCGATAAACACGAAGCGCTGCCAGCCGGCTTCACTCGCCAGAAAGCTGAAGGCGGCGCCGGTGTTGCGCGCGTGCACGATATTAAAAAACGAAGTGACAAAGAGCGCGTCACCGTAGGCAAAAGAATGGGCTATCCAGGCTTTGACCAGCTGATCCAATACAATCAGCGCGCCGCTCAGCAACAGCCAGGCGCGCAATTTAGGCGTGGACACGTGCTTCACCTGCGCCGTATAAGTTCGAAACACAGCGCCCGCATAAGGGCGCATGCGCCGGATCACTGCCCACATCCGCCCGATAATGCCAGCAGCGCTCGCATTTTTTTTCCGTGCTCGCGCTCACCACGATTTTTTCCAAGCCAGTGTTCGCTACTTCATGAACGATGGCTTGCGAGGTGATCAACACGAAACGCAAATCATCACCCAAGGCGGATAAGACTTGATACTTGGCCCCGTGCGCATGTACCGCGACCTCCGCTTGCAAAGAAGAACCGATCTCGCCCGCGACACGTACGGCCTCCAATTCTTTTTGCACCGCGGTACGCGTTTCGCGCACAGCTTGCCAGCGGGCGCGCAAGGCCGGCGCGTCCTTGGGCATATCGCTCTGATACCAGGTATGGGCAAATACCGTATCGTCGGCAGTCCCGGTCAGCACGCTCCAGGCTTCTTCGCTGGTGAAGGACAAGATAGGCGCCAGTGCGCGCACCAGGGTATGCGTAATCCGATACAAGGCGTTTTGCGCCGATCTGCGCGCTTTAGAATCCTTGTCCGTCGTGTATAAACGGTCTTTTAATATATCCAAATAAAAGCCGCCTAAATCCTCGGAACAAAAACTGGTGAACTTTTGCACCACGTGATGAAACTCATATTTCGCGTAATCCTGCTCTAAGCTATGCTGCAAATCCGCGCTCATCACCCAAGCATAGCGATCAATGTCCAGCCAAGTATCGATAGGCAAAGTGTGCTGCGCCGGATCGAAATCGGCGATATTGGCGAGCAAAAAGCGCAGCGTATTGCGGATGCGTCTATAGCTTTCCACAACGCGTTTTAAAATCTCGTCCGAGATCGACAACTCTCCCGAATAATCCGTCGCGGCTATCCATAAACGCAAAATGTCCGCGCCCAAGGTGTCGAGAATTTTCTGCGGTGAGATAACGTTGCCCTTGGACTTACTCATCTTGCGACCTTGCCCATCGACCACAAAGCCGTGCGTGAGCAGCGCATCATAAGGCGCCCGGCTATCGATAGCGCAGCCTGTCAACAAAGACGACTGAAACCAGCCGCGATGCTGATCCGAGCCTTCCAAATACAAATCCGCCGGATAACTGAGCTCATCGCGTTGGCGCAACACCGTGGCATGGGTGACGCCAGAATCAAACCAGACATCCAAAATATGCTGCAATTTTTTGTAAGTAGCAGCATCGCCGCCGAGTAGCGTTTCCGGCTCTAAACTAAACCAGGCCTCTATGCCGGTTTGCTCTATGCGCTTGGCGACGTCTTCTAAAAGTTTGGCGGTGCGGGGATGTAATTCGCCCGTCTCTTTGTGCACAAAGAACGCCATGGGCACCCCCCATACACGCTGGCGGGACACACACCAATCGGGCCGATTCTTAATCATGGCCTCTAAACGCGCTCGACCCCAGGCCGGAAAAAAATGGGTGCGCTCCACCGCCGTCATCGCCTGCGCGCGTAGCGTCGGGCTATGCGTGTTGCCGTGGCGCGTGCTTTCCATGCCGATAAACCACTGGCTGGTCGCGCGAAAAATAATCGGCGTTTTATGGCGCCAGCAATGAGGATAACTATGTTTGAGTTTTTCTTCGTGGAGCAAATGCTGGTTTTCGGTAAGCGCCGCCACCACGGTTTTATTCGCCGCCCAGACCAGCTGTCCACCGACCAAGGGCGTGGATGCATAAAACTTGCCGTCGTCGCCGACTGGATTTTCCACGGCTAATTTATAGCGCGCGCCCACCACATAATCTTCTAAGCCATGCCCCGGCGCGGTATGGACTAAGCCCGTACCCGTATCTAAGGTCACATGCTCGCCCAATATCATGGGGACGACGCGCCCTAAAAATGGATGTTGTAATTGCAGCCCTTCCAAGGTGGCACCCGGCAAAGACTTGAGCGTGGCCCATTCGGTATAGCCATAGCGCGCCATGCACGTCGCCACCAAATCGTGCGCCAAAATTAAAATGCCACGCGGCGTTTGCACTAAGTCGTACATAAATTCTGGATGCGCGCTTACTGCTTGATTGGCGGGCAGCGTCCAAGGGGTTGTCGTCCAAATCACCGCGAATACTGAATCATCGGGCTTCAGTCCTAAGCGTGCCGGCTCGCGCAGCGCGAATAAAACATCTATCGCCGGTGAAACTTTGTCTTCGTATTCGACCTCGGCTTCCGCTAAGGCGGAGCCGCAATCTATACACCAATGCACAGGTTTTGCACCTTGGTATAAATACCCCGCCTCCCATATGCGGCCCAATGCGCGCAATCTATGGTCTTGATTCGGTCGCGGAAACGGTTG
>CAZKHT010000058.1:7129-13029 GCA_964552595.1 uncultured Burkholderiales bacterium | reverse complement strand
AGCTCACCGCCTTTAACCTTTTTGATGACCGTGTTCAATGTGCGCCTCGGCCATTGGACCGGCAATCCCTCGCACAAAGACGCTTGGTCGCGGCAGAGTCCGCCGTCCGGGAGCAAATATTTATTGAAAGAATTATTGGGACTCACGGACTACGATTCGCCCTATGTCTATCTTTCCGACGGCGGACATTTCGAAAACCTAGGGGTGTATGAATTGGTGCGGCGCCGTTGCATGACGATCTTCGCGGTCGATGCCGGCGCGGATGCGCATAATACGTTCGATGATTTGGGCAATGTCATTCGCAAGTGTTATGCCGACTTTGGCGTCGTGATCAAAATCCATGTCGACGCCTTAAAGCATGATGATAAAACCCAAGTGAAGAGCTATTTCGCGATAGGTGATATCTTGTATGGTGACGGTGTGCGCGGCACCTTGCTCTACGTCAAGCCCGGTTTGCAAGGCAACGAGACGGCGGATTTACTCAACTATGCGCGCACCCATGCGGGCTTTCCCCACGAGCCCACGAATGATCAGTGGTATGACGAATCGCAATTTGAAAGCTATCGAAAATTAGGGCACTGGATCGCCTGTTCCATATTGGCGCCGGCGCTGGCGGATGCCGAGCAGCGGCGCAAGGCAAGTGCCGATGACACGCCGATTTTGGCTTATGTTTTCGATTTGTTGCGTGAACGTAGCGCCATGCCGGATTAGCTAAAACCAATACAGTATTCACGTTTTGTTTGGAGGGATGAGATGAAAAAGCGTTCGCCCATCTGGGTGGCTTTGCTGGTGATCGCAGGCATCGCTACCTATGCTTTCAGCTATCGGCAACAAGAAGTGCAAGCAGTGCCCGCACCGGTGACCGCGTCCGCCACCGGGGTCACCGAAAGCGCGACTCCTTCTCCTCCCGCAGCGGCCGTCGACCCCAGCGCCGCCAGCGGCGCCAGTGCCGTATATAACGATCAAGGATTTACTTTGGGTGAAGCGGGCCTGACGCCGTCGCAACGCGCTGGCCGCGAAATTTGGTTCAAGGCGACTGCGGGCAATGACCGTTTTCATACCTATACATTTCAACAACGCAACGGCGTGCTCATCGATTGGTATCGCATCTTGCGCACCGATCAACGGGATCAGCGCTTTAAAACTTGGGGCATGATAAATGATCCGGGTTGTTGCGTTCCCGGGAGTCCGAATTGTCCCGCCAAGTCTCGCGAAGAAACCTATGGTTTCGATTGGTGTCCGGGCGATGATGTGTTGCTGAAATTCGTGGGCAAGGAAGGCTATCGCGATCCCGCCTGCGAGTTTAAAGATGCGCCCGCCGATCCCGCCGATCCACAAGGTCATCAAACAGGGCGCGAAAACGCCTGCAACTTGGCCTTCGGTACTTCCACCGGCGCCTTGGGATTTCGGAAATTTCCCAATCCACGATTCGATCCGGTGGCGTGGAAAAAACTCAATGGCGGTTTTGCTTCCTGGGATGGCTACGATCAAAAACTTTCCAATGATCCTAGCCGCGCCGACGCCAAAGTCTCGCGCTTGAGTGACGGCGCGATAGAACCACCGTTCCGCATAGGCATGGCCTGTGGCGCTTGCCATATTGCGTTTAATCCCGCCAAGCCGCCCGCCGATCCCGAGCATCCGCAATGGGAAAACATACGCGGCTTGATCGGCAATCAATACATACGCATTTCGGAAATCATGGTCTCGGGCATGCATTCCGATAGCTTGGAATGGCAGGTCTTCACGCATGCCCGCCCCGGCACCTCGGACACCTCCGCCGTGCCCACCGATCAAATCAATAACGCCGGCACCATTAACGCCTTAATCAATATCCCCAGCCGCCCGACCTTCCCCAATACGCAGATTTTAGCCTGGCGCAAGGCAGCGGCCTGTCCCGCCGGCGCGAAAGAAAGCGACTGCTGGTGCGAACCCGGCAAGCCCGGCAAATGCTGGCAGCGCTCGCTCAAAGCCGAGACCGTGCACAATATCTTGAAAGGCGGCGAAGACTCCACCGGGGCCTTGGGCGCGATTCAGCGCGTGTATTTCAACATCGGCTCTTGCGCCGAAGCCTGTTGGCTGAACCATCTTACCGATCTGCGCCAACTCGACCCGACTTTGCGCAATTTCGGGCAAACACCGTTCAGCATCGGCCAATGCCGGCGTGATTGTCCCAACTTCCGCGCGGTGGAAGATAGGCTGCCCAATGTGCTGGATTTTTTTATGTCAGCCGAAGCCCATGCCACGGATTTGCAAGGCGCGCTTGAGCAAGAACGCAAACAACAAAAACCGGATGCGCGTTACGAATACGACGATTTAGTCGCGGACTTGGATAAGCAATTCGGCAAGGGCGCGGTGCAGCGCGGCCGTGCGGTGTTTGCCGATAATTGCGCGCGTTGCCATTCAAGCAGCAAAGCGCCGTTTGCGGCGGTGGATTTCCGCGCTCTGAATCCGCAGACCAATATTCGCGCCGATTGGTTAGGCAATGATGTGCCCACCCCTGTTTCGGAAATCGGGACCGATAGGTGCCGGGCTTTGCATAGCAATCATTTGCGCGGCCATGTCTGGGAGGAATTCGCCTCCGAAACTTATCGCGCGCGTCCGCCGGAACCGAATATTCCCGAACCCAATGGCAGCGGCCGTGGTTACTATCGCAATGTCTCTTTGGTGAACGCCTGGGCCACGGCGCCGTTTTTGCATAACAACGCCGTCGGTCCTGAATTGTGCGGCTGGGGCACGCCCGGGCCGTATGAATTTTACCGCTCCAGCTACGTCGATGGCGCTAAACCCGGCAAGCCGCCTTTGCCGGTGGAACAACAACCGGCATGCTGGAAATATGATCCCTCGGTCTCGGGTCGCTTCAAATTATATGTCGCCTCCATGCGCGACTTGCTCAACCCCAGCCAGCGCATCCCCAAAGCGATCAAGCTGGACCACGACATCGTCTTGGATATAGGCCCGCGCATTTGGGATGGCCAGGATGAAAAAAAATTAGCAGGCTTCACCGTGCGCATTCCGGCGGGCGCCACCGCCGGCAACGTCGGTAACTTCCAGCACAAGCCTTTTATCGTCGATTTGGTCACGGTCAAACTGCGGCCGGCGGAATTACAAAAACGCTACACCCAGCGTGTCGGCGCCGAAAATGCGCAGAAGCTGGTGGCGGAAATGAAAACCATCGCCAATACCATCAGCGCCGATCCCGGAAAATTGGTGGATGCGATTAAATCGGCGCGAGAACGCCTGCCGCTGATCTGGGAGGTGTACTCCTCGTGCAATGTGGAAATTGAGAACGAAGGCCATCGCTTCGGTGAGGATTTGCCGGCGACGGATAAAGATGCCCTCATCGCCTTCCTCGCGACGCTATAGGAGCGCACCATGAAAAAAATCTTAAGCAGCATGCTATTCGTCACCTTAATTAGCCTCGCCGGCTGCGACAAAATCAAAGCCTATTTCAGTCATCCGCCGCAAATTACTTATGTCACCGCCGGCGAGGGCTATGCGGAAAAGCCCGATCTGGCGCAAGTGGAATACGCTTACCCTATTCCGGCCGTGGAGTTGAATAAAATCACGCCGGCCTATCTCGCCACGCTGAATCAAGAACAATTGGATCAGCTATATGCGCGCCTGGCTTCCGGCGCTATCCCCGATGGCGCTTTCGATGGCTCCGTGGTTTTTTCCAAGGGTAGTTCGGGCAAATTGCGCGCGGCGGAAATCCTGGGCGGATTAAAGGGACTGGTCGCGCAATTCAAGGGTAAAAAATTAGAAATCGTCGCCGAGACTTTGTGGAAAGGTAAAGTTTTTTATCGCGACCAGCGCGTCTTGCGCAATCGTATCGAAGATTTAGCGGCGCTGCGGCCCGTCATCGGCAATGGCGATATCCCTAAAATCGACGTCGATGGTAAAGATGCTTGGCTATTGTTTCCGGCGAAATTGTATTGCGGGCAAAGCCTGCTCGATTCTAGACGCGAATCTATTATTATCGATTACGCATTCACCGATACCTTGCCCGGCTATCGCGAATTGCCGGATTTCCTGGCGGGGCGCAACGGTCTGAAAGTGCGTGATGAAATTCGCATGATACGGCCAGGTTTATATCTAGGCCGTGCTTACACCGACCATGTGTTTCTGCTTAATTTTATTTTGTATAACAAAACCCTCGCCGACCAAGGCGAGAGCGCTTTTCTGGCCGGCAAAATCAAACCCGAATGCTGGCCGGGAACCCAAGCGCGCATGGCGAGCGCGGCGCCTTAGTGCGGCATGCGCTGATCTTCATCTTGCTGATGGCGAGTCTAAACACCCAAGCGAAAGCACCCGCCGCGGATGTCGCGAGTGATATTCCAGCGCGCGGCCGCTCCCGTTTTGATTATTTGATCGCCGATAAACAGATCGCGTTTCCTTTTTCCCGCTTACGCGCGCAAATAGCCGCGCAGCTTTTGCCGCAACCTGGGCTGCCGCCGCTCAAAATCACCTTGATTCCGTTTAGCCGTTCTTTGCAGCGAGATGCCAGCGCGCCGGATTTTTTTCACTTCCCGCGCGTGGTGCTGGCGGTGGATGGCGATGCGCGCGCCGGCGTTGCGCCGCTCAAAGACAAATTATTCATAGGCTATAACGAAAAAGCGGCGGTGCTGGAAGTTATCAGTTACAACGAGCCGGCAGGGCGTTTTGAGTTTCAGCTCGTGCGCGACTATCGCCCCGGCGCAAAGCCGCAAATCTTTTACGCGCGCCGCGAGCTGTGTTTGGCCTGTCATCAAAATGCCGCGCCTATTTTCGCCCGGCCCTTATGGGACGAGACGCCGGCGAATCCCGGCATCGCGGAACGCCTGCGCGCGGCGCGGCAGGATTTTTATGGCGTGCCGCTCAGCGGCACCGACGTCGCCTATTTTATAGACGCCGCCGTCGGTCGAGCGAACCTCATTCCGGTTTGGAATCGCTTATGGAGCGAAGGCTGTGGTGGGGATACTGCGGGCGACGTTTGCCGCGCCCGCTGGCTCATGGCTGCGTTGCGCTATCGCTTGTCCGGCGCGCTACCCGATGCGGCAGAGATTCAAGCGCTAGACGCGACTATCGCGAAACGCTGGCCCAGCTTGTGGCCCCAAGGTCTGGCGATTGCCAATGCGAATATTCCTAATCGCGATCCGCTGGCGATAAGCGAGCCCGACGCGATCCCGCGCCCTAAACCGGAAACGCGGCTGCGCGACCCGGCAATAACCTCGCCGCAGCGGGTTTCTTTGCAACAGCTATCGCGTATCCCCGCGCGCCTGGAACCCCTGAACCCGCGCCCGCCCGCCGAAATCTGGATGGCGTTTCCGCAGACTGCTTTTATAGCGGGCCTGGCTCAGATGTGGGGCCGGGCGGAAATGCAAAGTTTGGACCGCGCGCTGCAAAAAACCAGCGCGCCACTCACCACGGTTATCTTGCTCTGCCGCTTGCACCGCAAACCGCAGCGCGTGGCTTTCGATTGTGCGAATAACATGGCGCGGCTTAGCGGCAGTTGGAATAGCGACGGCGGCGGTTCCATAGACACGCTCCATTTCACCAACATGCGGTCACCTGGGAGTGCCGAGTTGCGCGGCCGCTTTCCGACCTTCAAGCCGCTGCGTGAGGGCTTACGCTTACGCACGGCGACGGGCCAGGCGATAGACACGCCGGTGTTCCAAGGCCAAGGCCATACGGCACCAGGCCAACCCACCCCTCCGCATTAATCTCCTTCCGCTCCACCCGGTTCACCAGCGTCAGCATGGTGACCGACTCAGCGGCCTCGCGCTCGGCATGCTGAATGCGGTTGAACTCGCCATAGACTTCGCGGCGCACAGGCTCGTCCCGCGTGGCCAGTTCCTGCCCCTGGCCGGCCCGCATGGCCAGGAGCACATCGTTGCAACTTATGGTTTCCCGCCGGCCCGCCC
>CAZKHT010000058.1:0-7119 GCA_964552595.1 uncultured Burkholderiales bacterium | reverse complement strand
CCCTGCGCGATGAATTCACTGCGCTTGCGCCGGCGTTGTCCGGCCTGACATTGGATAAACAAACATTTCAAGTCGCGGAAATTACTCGGGCGCTGTTTACGCGGCTAGGGATACACTTCATACCCAGCCCAAACACGAAGCTTGAGCCGCCCCAGGTGGAAAGCGGCCGGGAACCTGCTCCTATCCTAGGCATAGAAGGCGAATTTCAAACTCATTGCGGCTTATGCCATAACCGCGGCGAAGCCCAGCCACCGAATTTTTTGCATGGTGACGCTAAGACCGTGGAGCGCAATCTCAGCCACTGCGCGCCCCGGATTTTTTATCGCCTGAGCATGTGGGAGCGACCCGCCGAGGCGCGCGCGAAAACGCCTATGCCGCCGATGGCGGCCCTGGCGGCGCATCAATACACGGCGCAAAGCTGGGTGAAGAGTCCCGCCCTTCATGCATTGCGTGCATACGCCGCGCAGCAACTGGCGCGCGCCGGAACGACGCCCGAAAGAATTTTGAATTCAAATTTCGAGGCCTTGCCACCGTGTTTGGCCCAGGAATAATTTTTTCTTAAATTGGGAAAGAGAGAGTCGCAATGGGCCGTGATTTTTCTTTTCCGCGACCATCACGCTGTAAGCGTCTTACCCTGATCGCGCTGGCGCTGGCCTTGCTGATCGCCGCGTATTTTTGGAATCGCTTCGGCGGCGATCACCCGCAAACTTTCGACGATCCCGTGTTGCACTTCAAATATGGTTCCACCGGTGGCGATAGAAATATGGGTTTTCCCTATTGGGTGTGGCGCGCGCTGCCGGAAGTGTGTGCCGAATTTCTTCCCGGTAAAGGCTATGAATCTTTGGGTTTGATTTACGAGAGTGGCCAAGATTTACCCGTTGGCATGTCGCGCCGCCATCAATTAGGCATGGACAGGGTATTTTTGAATTGCGCGGTCTGCCATACCTCTACGCTACGCACCCAAGCGGCGGCGAGCCCGGTGGTGATACCGGGAATGCCGGCGCAGCAATTCGATTTATTGGCCTTCCAGAAATTTTTCCAGCGCTGCGCGAGCAGCGCGAAGTTCACGCCGGAGCGCATCATTCCCGTCGCGCAAAAGCAAGGCGCGAAACTTGATCTGATTGATCGCAAGCTGGTCTATCCGGTCGCAATACATTTAATGCGCGACCGGGTGATCGCGCTCATGGACAGATTGCGCTTCATCAATACCGAGCCGGCCTGGGGACCGGGGCGCGTGGATACCTTTAATTCCGCGAAGGCTATTTTTAATTTTCCGATAGAGCGTTTACCGCCTGAGGAATTATTCGGCGCCTCGGATTTTCCGGCGATTTGGAATCAAAATAAAAAACGCGGGATGCAATTGCACTGGGACGGTAACAACGACCGCGTGGAGGAGCGCAATTTATCCGCCTCCTTCGGCACCGGGGCCACGCCGCCGATTATTGATCACGCCGCCATCTCACGTATAGAAGCCTGGACCGGCGGTGCTACGCCTCCCAGTTTCGACCGTTATTTCAGCGTCGATAAAAATTTGGCGGCGCAGGGCGCGCCTATTTATCAACATTATTGCGCAACCTGTCATGGCGCCAGCGGCAGTGATTTCAGCGGCGAGTTCGTGGGCCGCGTCACTCCGATTGCCCACATCGCGACCGATCCCTATCGCTTGTATTCCTATAGCCCGGCGCTGATGGTGAATCAGGGTACGCTGTACGCGGGTTACCCTGAGGACCAATTCACGCATTTTCGTAAGACCTTTGGTTACGCCAATATGCCTTTGGATGGCGTGTGGCTGCGCGCGCCTTATTTGCACAACGGCTCCGTGCCTACGCTATGGGATTTACTCCAGCCCGCCGCGCAACGGCCTAGCCTGTTTTACCGAGGCAACGATCTCTATGACGCAAAACGCGTGGGCTTTATCAGCGATATCGCGGCCGAAGGCGCCCGACGTTACTTTCAATACGACACACGGGTGCCGGGCAATGGCAATCAAGGGCATACCGGCGAGGCCTATGGCACGGCTTTAAACGATGAGCAGCGCTGGGCGCTGATCGAATACCTGAAAACATTTTAGGGGAAAGCAATGAAACTATGTGCCACCTGTCCACGTTGGGTGAAGGCTCTCGCTTTAATATTTGTACTGTTGGTTCTCGGCGGCGCTGTCTTCACTTGGTATAAATTTTTTCGCGAAGTGCCGCAAGCAGCTTTCGCCAACGCCGATGAGCGATTCAAATACGGCTCTATAGGGGGTGAAAATGAGGCAGGCATACCGTATTGGATTTACTTGGTGCTGCCGCGCATGTTTCCCGAATATTTACCCGGGCCGGGCGGCTACGCGAGTCTCGGTCTACCTTGGGAGCCCGGGCACGATACGCCCATAGGCTTTACCAAAAAAACCGTGGGCTTTTTGCGGGTCTCGCAAACTTGCGCGGTGTGTCATACCACCAGTTATCGCAGCAGCGCCGATTCCAATCCGCATTTTGTGCCGGCGGGTCCGGGGCATACCGTCAACATCCAAAGCTTTTTTCGCTTTCTCAAACAATCGGGAACTTATACGCGCTTCAATTCCGACAATTTTCTTTTTGAAATCAGCATGGTGACCGAGTTGTCTTGGGTGGATAAACAAATTTATCGTTTTATTTTGATTCCCATCACGCGGCAGCGCTTGCGGGAGCAAAATTTTGATTGGATGGAGCGTGCCCATATGCCGGGCTGGGGACCGGGGCGCGATGATCCCATGAATCTCACCAAATATTTCATGCTGCATTTAGCCGAGGATGGCAGCTACGGTCCGGCGGACATGCCTTCCATTTGGAACTTGGATAAATATAAACCGGGCACCCGGCTCAATTGGGATGGCGCGACGAAAGATCCGCGTTCGGTGATTATTGATTCCGCCCTGGGCATCATGGTGAAACCGCAACGTGACTTCAAAGCGCAAATGGATTGGATGGAGCAATACTTGCGTAAACTACCACCGCCCGCGTATCCCTTTCCCATTGATGCCGCTTTGGCCACGCGCGGTAAATCCGTTTTTGATGCGCAATGCGCCAGCTGCCACGCTTCGGCGCGCACCGGGCAAATCATTCCCATCAATGAGATCGGTACCGACGATGAGCGTTTGAAATCCTGGAATAACATAGCCGCGAGGAAAGCCAATCAAGTGGTGCGCGACAAAGGGGTGGAGCGGCAGGGCATGGCGGAGGAAACTTTGAACGGCTATGTGGCGCAATTCCTCGATGGAATTTGGTTGCGCGCGCCTTATTTGCATAATGGCGCCGTGCCTACGCTGCAAGATTTATTGCAACCCGCGGCACAACGGCCCGCCGTATTTTGGCGAGGCTATGATGTTTACGATGCGAGCAAGGTCGGTTTTGTCAGCGAGGGTCCGCTGGCCCAGCGCCAAGGCTATAAACACGACACCCAAGCACGCGCCAATAGTAATCGCGGCCACGAGTTTGGTACCCAGCTCGCCGATTCAGACAAAAGCGCTTTAATCGAATATTTGAAAACCTTGTAGCGGCTAAATGGCGCCATGCTCGCGCTCCTTATTGAGCCGATAAGGACGCAGCGTTTTTTCTTAGCCCTTCAAGTTCAGCTGCGCATCTCACGCTCTACGCTTCAGCGCATTCGCAATCTTTTTAGCAGACCTCCTTCCTAAAATCTGGGCGCCATCAATTTAATCGGCGCACTTAAAGTCACTGCATTTCCATCCGTTAAGGGAAAGCAACTCTCGTTCAATTAGGCCGTAGATGGGAACGGTCTGAGCCGCCGTGCTTGTGGCGCAAACGAGATCACCGGCATAAGCCTAGCGCGGACCGCTGTGCGTATAGGTTTTGTACAAAAATTGAAGGCAATAAATTTATGAACGCTTTTCTATCATTGCTAGCCGGTCTGTTTGTAGGTACCGTCTCGGGCATCATTTTTATTCGCCTCACACAGTTGCGCCGTTTACGCGCGGAATGGCAGCAGGAGCGCGTTACCTTCCAGAATGCGCTCGCGGCACGTCTTCCCATCACCGAATTCGAGCAACTGAAATCTGAGCATGAACAGCAAATCCAAGCCTTGACCACTGCTCACGCCGAGGAAATGCACGTCGCCAAGGTGATACAAAACGATCAAAAGCAAATGTTGGAGGCGACGCGCCACGAATGTGAAGAGCGTTTGCGCGTGCAAGAGGGCAAGCTGGCCGACCGCATCGCCGAATTAGAGAAACACAAAACACTTTTGAAAAGAGATGTGCACGATTTACTCACCATACTCTCCACCTTCCAGCGCTGGAATGATGAGATGAGTAAATTGATTCAGCACAATCGCGATATGCAAAGGCAGAACAGCGAGTTCGCCGGCATCGTTAAACAAGTAATTATTCTGGCCTTGAACGCCGCCATCGAAGCGGCCCGCGCCGGCGAAGCCGGACGCGGATTTGCGGTGGTGGCGGACGATGTCAAATTACTGGCCACCCGTTCCCAAGGATTCAGCGCCAGTTACAAAGAAAGTTTGCATAAAAACGATGTGATCACCGCCATCACCTTCCAAGACATTCAAGCCAGCGGCAATATGATTTTGACCTCGGTTCGCGCCTTGGATGCCAAGTTGGATGCCTTGAGCCTCGCCTAAGCATGATGAATAGCTGCGCCACACAAGATTTTTCCGTGATCCCCGGCCGCGCCAAGGAAGGCTTGGAGAAATTGTTCTTGCGGCATTTAAGCGAAGCCTTGACCACCTCGGCGCATACCGATTGGACGGTGCGCCACTTAGACAGCCATGAAGAAATCCAAGCGCAAGAGTTCATTATATTGACGGTCTCGTCCTATGACTTGCGCACTTTCGTGCTATTGCATTTTTCCAAGTCGCCGCCCGTTATGACTTATGTGTCGCGGGCCTTGGATACGCCGGTGGCAGCCCTCAACGACGACACTTTTTATGATTACTTGGGCGAGGTGGGTAACCGCTTTTGCGGAGCGTTCAAGCGAGAGCTGGGCAAAGTGCTGCCCCATCTAGGGATGTCTACGCCTAACCGCCTGGGCAGGGAAAGCCTGCGTCATTTGCAAGCCTTGCCTTGCGGCCACGATTTGCATGTGGAAGTAAGCACCTCGGAAGACATCGTGGTGTATGCCAGCTTATATGTATCGACCTATGGCAACGAAGAATTCCGTGTAGATGATGTGCCCGTCGAAGAAGCCGCCGTCGAGACCGGCGAATTAGAAATGTTTTGATTACCCAGGAGCCTGCATGAACGCACCCGACCAGATTACCCCTGTGCCCTCACCTGCCGCCGCCGATTTGCTGAGCAAGGTGATTCTTATCGAATATCAAGACAGCACTTTGGGCTTGCTGAAGGATTTTTTCGAACAAAATAAATTGGTTGGCTATCGCGCAACCAAGAGCAATATTCTGAACGTCTTAAACAGCAGCATCGATATGGCGGCGATCTTTCTGCCGGCACAAGACGAAAAGGGCGTAAGTAATTTTCCCTTGGCCGCGGAAATCCATCGCGCCCGGCCCGAGTTGCCCATTTTCGTCCGACTGAACACCGGTGCCAACCCTCATGCGGTCGCGGAACAAGACAAAAAAGCCGTGGCCGGATTTTATTCCGCCGACGACAGCGCCCAACTCAAGGAATTAATCGACACCTTTGTTTTTAATCGGCACTACCCCAGCGAATTTGTCGGCGAAATGAAGCAGCTGGCCTTATCCGCCTTCGAATCCGCGTTTCGTGAGATGCGTATCGAAATAGACCCGCCTTATATCGTCAAAGACAAAATTATCTACGGCGAACTGTTTAGCTTATTACCCTTGGAAAGCGATTGGTGCCGCGGCTACATGATGCTGCAATCGGAAGAAAAAAGTCTGATGGATGTCATCAACGCCGGCAAAACCTCGCTCCATCCCATAGAGCCCAATTTCCGCCACGTCAATGCGGTTTTGGGCGAGCTGTCGAACATGATTTGGGGCGCGTTCAAGACCCGCTATGGCGTTAAAGCCGAAACTTCTTTAGGGCGTGTGCGGGTGGAAGTCCCCATTATCGTGAATCACGCACGCAAATTTATTTCCTTTGGCTCCGATGATCCGCAGCTGTGCTTCAAATTTACCCTGCACGACCCGGCCGGGAAGCTAGAGCCCATCGTGATGTATCAGAAATTCATCTTTAGCTTGGATTGGTCACCAGAAAAATACGCCGAATCGATTAACGAAACCAACGATATGGTCGATAGCGGTGAACTAGAGCTTTTTTAATTAAGCGTGTAAGACAAGGAGACGAGAAATGGCACAAATACTGGTAGTAGACGATTCGGACGCGGTCCGTAGCGAAGTCAGCGGTTTTTTTAGTAAGAATGGCTTCTCGGTGATCACCGCCATAGACGGTAAGGACGGGCTGAGCAAAGCCAAAAGCGATCCTAGCCTGAAGTTGATATTCGCCGATGTGAATATGCCGAATATGGATGGGCTGACGATGGTGGAAAAAATCCGCAGCGAAGCCGGCAATGCGGCGGTCAACATCATTATGTTGACGACGGAAAGCGACGCCAATATGAAGACCCGGGGCAAAGCGGCGGGGATTAAAGGTTGGATCGTCAAGCCGTTCAACGGCGGCAATGTGTTGGAAACCGTCAAAAAGATGGTGGCTTAGTTTTACTTAAGGCGAGGCGTACCCAGGCTGCAGATCGTAGGCTTACTGAGTGCTTTGCGTTTTCTTTGGTCAATCGCAAGCAAGGAGCGGAACATGTTTAGTTTTACGATACGAAAAAAAATATGGATTAGCTTTGGCATTTTGTCACTGCTACTCGTCGCGGTGGGTCTCATTGCTCACGCTAACTTAAAAGCCAATAAAGACAGCTTGGGCACCTTGGTGGGCGAAATCCAGCCAGCCATGCAAATGTCTCTGGATTTGGTCGATGAGTTGGATCGCACTTCCGCTTCCTTGGGTTTTTACCTGCTAAGCAAGGAAGAAGTGCATAAGGCGGCCTACATCAACAATCTTAAAAAGGTGTCAAAAACCGCCGACGATCTCAGCGCCATGCCCGCCGTTAAAAAAGACCAAGCAACGCGCAGCATGATTAGCGATGTCAAAGGCAGCATCGCCAAACTCCTGACCTACCGAGATAGGATGCTGGAGTA
>CAZKHT010000057.1:0-13213 GCA_964552595.1 uncultured Burkholderiales bacterium | reverse complement strand
ACCTGCTGGCGGCGTCTTTAGGTCGCCTGAGGGCCCTCGTCTTCGAGGGCTTCGTGGACTTTATAATCCCAGCGGCAGGAGTTGGTGCAAGTGCCTTGATTGGGGTCTCTATGATTGAAATAACCGGAGAGCAAACAGCGGCCGGAATAGGCGATACATAGAGCGCCGTGCACGAAGACTTCTAGCTCAATGTCGGGACAGAGCTGCCGAATTTCCGCGACTTCGTCCAGAGATAATTCGCGCGACAAGATAATGCGCTTGACCCCCAGCGCTTGCCAAAATTTTACCGCGGCGTAGTTCACGGTATGGGCCTGCACTGAAAGGTGGATGACGGCATCGGGCCAGGTTTCGCGCACCCTAGAGACCAAACCCGGGTCGGCCACGAGGAGGGCATCGGCTTTGCACGCGATCGCACGTGCCATGTCGGCTAAATAAGTCTTCACCTTGGCGTTATGCGGCATGAGATTGCTGGCGACGAAGAATTTTTTGCCCAGGGTATGTGCCTCAGCGATACCGGTGGCCAGTTCTTCGAAACGGAATTCATTATTACGCGCGCGCAAGGAATAACGCGGCTGGCCCGCATAAACGGCGTCGGCGCCGTAGGCATAGGCGTAGCGCATTTTTTCTAAGGAGCCAGCGGGGGAGAGCAGTTCGGGTGATTTCATCGGCATTCCAGGTGTCCAGCTCAATGCACAGGCGAAATATGATCAGCTAGGCCATCGCCCGTGGTGAATCGGAGTAAAATTATACGCGATGTCCGCCCCGTCTTTTATTCATTTACGCCTGCACTCCGAGTTTTCCATCGTCGACGGCATCGTGCGTCTAGACGATGCCGTGGCGCGCGCCGTGGCCGACGCCATGCCGGCCCTGGCTTTGACGGATCTCAGCAATACCTTTGGCATGGTCAAGTTCTATAGCGCCGCCAGGGGCAAGGGCTTGAAGCCGATTATTGGTTGCGACGTGTGGATCAGCAATGATCTGAATCGCGATCAGCCCTCGCGCTTGTTGCTGCTCTGCCGGGACCGTACCGGTTTTCACAATCTAAGCGAATTGCTCTCGCGCGCCTATCGCGAAAATCAGCAGCGCGGACGGGCTGAGCTGCATAAATCTTGGTTTGTCGGTGCCGGGGCGCGCGGACTGATCGCCTTATCCGGCGCGCAGGGCGGCGATATCGGTTTAGCGCTGGCGCAACAAAATAAAGAACGCGCGCGGGCCTTAGCGCAAGAATGGGCGGCGCTCTTCCCCAATAGCTTTTATATAGAGTTGCAGCGCCTAGGCAATGAAGCATCCGAGGCCTATGTGCGCGCCGCGACCCAAATCGCGCGCGAGCTTGCGCTGCCGGTAGTGGCGACTCATCCCATACAGTTTTTGGATCGCGAAGACTATAAAGCGCATGAGGCGCGGGTGTGCATCGCCGAAGGTTATATGCTAGGGGATCCGCGCCGGCCGCATTTATTTTCGGAAGAACACTATTTTAAATCGCAGGCGGAAATGGCGGCTTTGTTTGCGGATATCCCGCAGGCCTTGGCCAATAGCGTGGAAATCGCCAAGCGTTGCAATCTGAGCTTAGAGCTTGGCAAACCTAAGCTGCCGCAATTTCCCACGCCGCACGGCGAGAGCTTCGATGAATATTTGATGAGTCAGGCGCAAGCGGGTTTGGTGCTGCGTCTCGTACAATTGTTTCCGGACGAAGCCAAGCGCGAACAGCAACGCCCTATCTACGAAGAACGTTTGCAATTCGAGGCCAAGACCATCATCCAGATGGGCTTTCCCGGTTACTTTTTGATCGTTGCGGATTTTATTAACTGGGCCAAACAAAACGGTGTACCGGTAGGGCCGGGACGCGGTTCGGGCGCGGGATCTTTGATCGCGTATAGCTTGGGCATCACCGATTTAGACCCGCTGCGCTATGACTTGTTGTTCGAGCGTTTCTTGAATCCCGAGCGCGTTTCCATGCCGGACTTCGACGTGGATTTTTGCCAAGACGGGCGCGAGCGCGTGATTGAATATGTGCGCAAAAAATATGGCGCGGATTCGGTATCGCAAATCGCCACCTTCGGCACCATGGCCGCGAAAGCGGTGGTGCGCGATGTCGGCCGGGTGTTGGATTTGCCGTATAACTTCGTCGATCAATTGGCCAAGCTGATTCCTTTTGAATTGGGCATGACGCTGGCGAAAGCGCGTGAGCAAGAACCGCAAATTGCCGAGCGCATCGAAAAAGAAGAAGAGGTCGCCGAGTTGTGGACGCTGGCCGAAAAACTCGAAGGCATGGCGCGCAATGTGGGCATGCACGCCGGCGGTGTATTAATTGCGCCGGGCAAGATTACGGATTTCTGCCCGACATATAACGCGCAAGGTTCTGAGTCGGTAGTGAGCCAGTTGGATAAAGATGATGTGGAACTCGCCGGGCTGGTGAAGTTCGACTTCTTGGGCTTGCGCACGCTCACGATTATCGATTGGGCTGTGCGTTCCATACGCGAAACGGAGCAGCGTGAGGAGGAGAGCGCGCCTTTCAATATCGAGAGCATACCGCTGGATGATGCGCCGACGTACAGGCTACTCAAAAATTGCAACACCACGGCGGTGTTCCAATTGGAAAGTCGCGGCATGAAGGATTTGATCCGGCGTCTGCAGCCGGACAATTTTGAAGACATCATCGCCTTGGTGGCGCTGTTCCGCCCCGGTCCTTTGCAATCCGGCATGGTGGATGACTTTATCAACCGCAAACACGGCCGGCAGCGCGTGGATTTCATGCATCCCGATTTGGAAACTGTGCTCAAGCCCACCTACGGTGTCATCGTGTACCAAGAGCAGGTGATGCAAATCGCGCAAATCTTGGGCGGTTACACCTTAGGCGCGGCCGATTTATTACGCCGCGCCATGGGTAAGAAAAAGCCCGAAGAAATGGCCAAGCACAGATCCATCTTCGTCGAAGGCGCGGTCAAGCAAGGCGTGCAGGAAAAGCTGGCGACTGATCTCTTTAACCTCATGGAAAAATTCGCGGAGTACGGTTTTAATAAATCCCACTCCGCCGCTTACGCGCTAGTAGCCTACCAAACCGCGTATTTGAAAGCGCATTTTCCGGCGGCTTTCATGGCAGCGACCTTGAGCGCTGACATGGGCGACACCGATAAAGTGTTCAGCCTGTACGACGATTGTCTGGAAAATAAATTAGAACTGCTACCCCCAGATATTAATCACAGCGTGTATCGCTTTTTGCCTTTAAACGACACGCAAATCCGTTATGGCTTGGGCGCAATCAAAGGTACGGGCGAAGCGGCGATAGAATCCATTTTGCGCGCGCGGCAAGCCGACGGGCCCTATAAAGATTTATTCGATTTCTGCCGTCGCGTGGATAAGCGCATCGTGAATCGTCGCGTGATCGAAGCCCTGATTTGCGCCGGCGCTTTCGATACCTTAAGCGATCATCGGGCTAGCCTCATGGCTTCGGTCGGCCACGCCTTGGAAGCGGCGGAGCAAGCCGCTACCCATATTAATCAGGCAAATTTATTCGGCGGCGCCCATGAAGATTTAGTCCCCGAGCTCGCGCTCAACAATGTGCCGCGCTGGCCCGAAAAAACCTTGTTGCAGCACGAGAAAAAAAGCTTAGGGTTTTATTTTAGCGGCCATCCCTTCGATGCCTATGCGCCCGACCTCACGGGCTTTATCAAAACGCGTTTGAACACTTTGGCCGTGAAGCCGGAAAAACAACTTATTGCCGGCATCATCTATGCCTTGCGCACGAAAATGACCCGGCGCGGAAAGATGGCGTTTATTTCCCTAGATGATGGCGCGGCGCAGATTGAAGTGGCGATTTTTAACGAAGTCTACGAGCGCTATCGCGATTTGCTGCAAGAAGATCAATTGCTGGTAATAGAAGGCAAGGTCAGCCGCGATGATTACTCCGGCGGGCTGCGGGTTTCCGCCGATACCTTGTATGACTTATCCGCGGCGCGAACCAAGTTCGCCAAGGGCGTGCGCTTGATGATGAACGGGCAGGCCAATGCCGCCAAACTCAAAGAATTGCTCGCGCCCTATCGCCAGAACGGCGCCGAGGCCGGATGTATGGTGACGGTGCAATACCATAACCATGATGCCGCGTGCGACCTCGCCCTGGGGGAGGCTTGGCGGGTACGACTGCACGAAAACCTGATTCACTCGCTAAAAGATTGGCTTTCCGACCAAAACGTTTCCATCCAGTACTAAGCTCCATTCGTAGACTAAGTTATTAATTATATGAGTCTTACTCAATTCGCCTAAAGTATTCCCGGCGCGCTCCGATATCTTTTTCACCAGCAAGTGATCACGGCCTTGCACAGATAATTAAAATATTAGATAATGCTTATGTCTGAATTGCTTTTGCGAGCGATTCAGTTGTTGTCTCCTCCACCCTCCTCCTTTGGTGGATTTTAAGCGCGGTGCTTTACCGCGCTTTTTTTTGCCTAAAATTTCTCCCCAAGCTGCCCAAGAAATTCCGACTCGCGTATATTTCCGCCATGCAAACCCCCTACATCATTGATCTATCTTTTCTGGACGCGCTCTCCGCGGAGGCTGAATCCCACGCGCGCAAGCGGAAAAATTATAATTTCCATGCTGCCGACGGCGATCCCGCGCATCGACTGTTGAACGCCATGGCACTCGGCACTTATATTGTTCCGCACCGGCATTTAGCTGTGGATAAAGATGAGTCGATTTTTATCGTGCGCGGGAAAGTTGGCGCCGTCTTTTTTAATGAGGCGGGCGAAGTCACTGCTAAAAGCGTGTTGTCGCCGCAAGGCCCGGGTTTTGGTATCAATATTCCAGCCGGGACGTTTCATACCTTGGTCACGCTAGAGGCGGGCAGCGTGTTCTTCGAAGCCAAGGCCGGGCCATATGCTCCGCTCACCCCGGAAGAACGCGCGCCTTGGGCGCCAGCAGAAGGCGAACCCGCGAGTTTGACGTATTTGAAGGAACTGACTGCGCTGTTTAATTAAAGCGAGGGCAATTGCCTAAAGTCCGTATGGCCTTCGTCTTGGTCCTCGAACACCTCGACCCGGCTCACGCGTGCGGCCTCGGGTCCGCGTTTCGACCACTCGATCAGCTTTGCCACGCTTTCCGCCTCGCCTTGAATGAGGGCTTCGACCCACCCTTGCTTGCGGTTACGCACCCATCCGCTAAGACCCAAGGCCGTCGCCCGCTGGCTGAGTGAGGCCCGGAAATAGACGCCTTGCACTAGGCCATAGATTTCAATACGCTTACTCGCTCGCATGATCGCTGTAGTCTAGGCCGGGATATTTTTCTTTATATTGATTCATTTGGTATAAAGCGACTATTTACAAAGATCGGCTAATTGTTCATTGTGGTACGGTGTTTCTCGTCTAGTGACATCCACTGTTTCGCGAAGCAAAAAATTCAATAAAACGGAAGGAGACAACCATGTTAGCAAGCGTTAAAAAGCTCGCCTTCGTGGCTATGCTGGCAGGCCTTATAGGCATGACCGGCTGCGCGACGAGCGGCAAATCGGCGAAAGCCACCGATCCCATCAAGACTGTTTACCATATCAATGATAGTAAAGTCGCCGGCGCGGCAATGCGTAATGCGCAAAACCAAATGTCCGCCGACCCTGGCGCCAAAATCACCTTCGTCACGCATGGCCAGGGCATAGACTTTCTCTTAGATGGCGCTGCGGATAAAGACGGCAATCCTTATAACATCCGAGTCGAAGAGCTCATGGCCAAGGGTGTGGATTTTCGCGTCTGCAATAACACCTTAGTCGGCCGCAAAATTGATCCTAAGACCGTGATCCCGGGCGCGACTATCGTCCCTTCCGGCGTGGCCGAGTTGGCTAAGCTGCAAAGTTCTGAAGGCTATGTTTATCTCAAGCCCTAATCGTTTATATAACTAACTATTATTCACTAGGAGACAAGCATGAAAAAATTCGCAAAATGGGCAGTCGCATTTTTGGCTTTAGGCTTAAGCAGTGTGGCCATGGCCGACACCAAAACGGTTTATCACATTAATGACAGCGCCGTAGCCACCGCAGCGCTGCGCAATGTGCAAAATCAGCTGAGCGCCGATCCGGATTCGAAGATTGTAGTGGTGACCCACGGTCAGGGCATCGATTTTCTATTGGATGGAGCGGCGGACAAAAACGGCAATCCGTATAACATCATGGCCGAGCAATTAATGGCCAAGGGCGTGGATTTCCGTGTTTGCAACAACACCTTAGTCGGCCGCAAAATCGACCCGTCTAAAGTGATCCCAGGCGCGAAAATCGTTCCCTCCGGCGTGGCCGAAGTCGCGAAGTTGCAAGCCAAAGAAGGTTATGTTTACTTGAAGCCTTAAGCATTACTTTTGCAGTGTAAGAAAAGCGGCCGCGGCCGCTTTTTTTATTTAATGCGCATCCCGGGTTGGGCGCCGCTGTCGGGCTGTAGCAGATAAATCTCAGTACCATCGCCGGCCGCCAATACCATGCCCTCAGAGACGCCGAACTTCATTTTGCGCGGTGCCAGATTCGCGACCAATACCGTTAATCGACCTTCTAGCGCTTCTGCCTGATAGGCGGCCTTAATGCCGGCGAAGACGGTACGCGGTTTGCCCGTGCCGTCATCTAAGGTGAGCTTTAATAATTTATCCGCGCCTTCCACGGCCTCGGCTCGCAGAATACGCGCGACCCGCAATTCGATTTTTTGGAAATCTTCGATCTCAATCAGCGGTACCGCATCGCTCGCCGAATGGGCGGTCGATGCCGGCTGTGCCGACGCGACGCCGGCGCGCTCTGGAACCTGGCTTGCGCTACCGGCTGAGGGTGCCATGCTGGGTTTATTCGCTTCGATTAAAGCTGCGATTTGCTTGCCGTCGACGCGGGCCATGAGGTGTTGGTAGGGCTGTATTTTATGTCCGAGTAATACGCGATCCACGTCTTGCCATTGCAACGGCGGTATCGCCAGAAATGCCTCGGTCAAGGCCGCCAAACGTGGCAACACGGGCTTGAGATACAAAGTCAAAATCCGAAATAGATTCAAGGCGACGGTGCAGACTTGATGCAGGGCGGCGCTGGCATCGGCATGCTTGGCGAGATCCCAAGGTTTTTTCTCGTCCAGATATTGATTCACCGCGTCCGTGAGCGTCATGATTTCCCGCAACGCCTTGGCGTACTCCCGCGCCTCATATAAAGCCGCGATTTGGGGCGCAGCCGCGGCGAGTCGCTGAATCAAAGTGCTGTCTTGGACAGAATCGGCTAACACGCCATCGAAGCGTTTACTGATAAAGCCGGCGGTACGACTCGCGATATTGATATATTTGCCCACCAGATCGCTATTTACCCGGGTGGCGAAATCCTCCAGATTGAGGTCTATATCTTCCATGGAGCCATTGAGTTTGGCCGCGTAGTAATAGCGCAGCCATTCCGGGTTCATGCCTTGCTGCAAATAACTTTCGGCGGTGATGAAAGTGCCGCGCGATTTCGACATTTTTTGTCCATCGACGGTGAGAAAGCCGTGCGCGAAAATTTTTGTCGGCGTGCGATACCCCGAAAAGTGCAGCATCGCCGGCCAGAACAAGGCATGGAAATATAAAATGTCTTTGCCTATGAAATGGTACAACTCGGACTCCGCGCCGCTGTCCCAATAAGCTTTAAAGTCCAAGCCTTTCTTGTTGGCGAAATGAGCGAAACTCGCCATATAACCCACGGGCGCGTCTAGCCACACATAAAAATATTTTCCCGGCGCGTCGGGAATTTCAAAACCGAAATAAGGCGCGTCGCGCGAGATGTCCCAGCTTTGCAAACCCGCGCTTAGCCATTCGTCCATTTTGTTCGCGGCTTCTTTTTGCAGATGCCCGGCGCGCGTCCAGTCTTTTAAAAAATCCGTGCACTCCGCCAGCTTGAAAAAATAATGCTCCGAGGCTTTTTCCACCGGCACCGCGCCGGAAACAGCGGAATAGGGATTAATCAAATCGGTGGGGGCGTAAGTCTTCCCGCAGACTTCGCAGGCGTCGCCATATTGATCCTGGGCATGGCAATTGGGGCATTCGCCTTTGACGAAACGGTCCGGCAAAAACATTTCTTTTTGCGGATCGTATAGCTGGGCGATGGTGCGTACTTCGATTAATTTTTTTTCTCGTAAGCGACGATAAATTCCCTCGGCGAGTTCGCGGTTCTCCTCCGAGTCGGTGCTGTAATAATTGTCGAAGCCAATGTGAAAGCCCTGAAAGTCGCGCAGATGCTCGCCATGAGATTTGTCTATGAGCTGACGCGGGGTGATGCCTTCCTTCTCGGCTCGCAACATAATCGGCGTACCGTGGGTGTCGTCGGCGCACACGTAATAGCACTCCACCCCGGCTTGCATTTTGTGAAAGCGCACCCAGATGTCTGTTTGTATGTATTCCACCAAATGCCCCAAATGAATGGCGCCATTGGCATAGGGTAAGGCGGAGGTCACTAAAATCTTGCGTGTCATAGAGGAAATATAGGTAGGCGCGAGGCAAAGGGCGTATTTTAGCGGCCTTAGGCAGTCCCCGCACGTTTAACTGGCATGATTAAAGTAAACCGCCGATTGCTTGCAGGCGAACGTGGGTTTCTGGCCAAAAAAAAGCCGCGCGCCCCGGCAAAACCATTTAAAATCGCACCTTTTCAAACTTGGCTCAGTCGCGCTGAGCCAGTGTTTCCCCGGGTAAAACCGATAATTGGACGGCGTTTTCTCGGGATTTATACCCAAGAGATGTTTCAAGGAGTAGCAATGTCGATTTCCGAGCTGCAAGTGCAGACCGCTTTAAAAGAATTAATAGATCCCAGTCTGCAAAAAGATTATGTGAGTACCAAAGCCGCGCGCAACATCAAAATAGATGGCAGTAATAATGTGAGCGTGGACATCGTGTTGCCCTTTCCGGCAAATAGCGTGCTGGCCGAGATCAAACAAAACGTGGAAACCAAACTGAAGACCCTGCCTGGCGTGGGGACGGTCACCGCGAATGTGAGCTCTAAAATCGTGGCGCATGCGGCGCAGCGTGGCGTGAAGCCGGTCCCTGGCGTGCGCAATATTATTGCCGTGGCCTCGGGCAAAGGCGGCGTGGGCAAGTCCACCACGGCGGTCAATTTAGCCCTGGCCTTGTCCGCCGAAGGCGCCAAGGTCGGCATTCTGGATGCCGATATATACGGTCCTTCGCAACCAACGATGTTAGGCATCACCGGCAAACCGGAATCGGAAGACGGCGCGACCTTAACGCCTATGGCAGGACATGGCTTGCAAGCCATGTCCATAGGCTTTTTGATCGACGTTGAAACCCCTATGGTGTGGCGCGGCCCTATGGTGACGCAGGCCTTAGAGCAGTTGCTGAACCAAACCAATTGGAATGATCTGGATTATCTGGTAGTGGATTTACCGCCGGGCACGGGTGATATCCAGCTGACCTTGGCGCAACGCGTGCCGGTTACTGGTGCGGTCATTGTCACCACCCCGCAAGACATCGCGCTAATAGATGCGCGCAAAGGCCTTAAGATGTTCCAGAAAGTGAATATTCCGATCTTGGGCATCGTCGAGAATATGAGTCTGCATATTTGCTCTAAATGCGGCCATGAAGAGCGTATCTTCGGCGAAGGCGGCGGCGAGCGTATGGGCAAGGACTACGACATCGAAATGCTGGGCGCGCTCCCCTTGGATATCAGCATACGGCAGCAAACCGACTCCGGTAAGCCCAGCGTGGTCGCGGATCCGAATAGCCGGGTGTCGCAAATTTATAAAGAAATCGCACGCCGCGTCGCAGTGAAAATCGCCGATTTGGCGCAAGATCACTCGGCCAAATTTCCCAGCATTGTCATTCAAAATACCTAACAATGAGACCCCGGGTCGACTCCATAGGGCGCAATCCCTCAGGGCGCAGGCTGACGCCGGCGCCCGCGCCTGAGTCTTCCATCCCGTAAATGGCTACGCCGCGTGGCGCAATACTCCAGCATGCTCGCGCCCTCGGCCCCGCGCTAAAACGCGCAGGGCGAGGAATAAAGCCAAACCGGCGATCCCCCATCCGCAATTTAAATGACGCCGCGCCTGCGCGGGTTTTTCACTCCGCTTAAGGAGGCCGTATGCGATTTCGTTTTCCTGTTTTTATTATTGACGAAGATTTTCGTTCCGAGAACGCCAGCGGCTTTGGCGTGCGCGCGCTGGCCAAGGCCATAGAAGACGAGGGCATGGAAGTGCTGGGCGTCACCAGCTATGGCGATTTGTCTTCGTTCGCGCAACAGCAATCGCGGGCCTCGGCGTTTATCTTGTCCATCGACGATGAAGAGCTTTCCGGCACACCGGAAACCGCGCAACAGGCGCTGGCCAATTTGCGCACCTTCGTCGAGGAAATCCGTTTTCGCAACGCCGAGATTCCGATTTTTTTACATGGCGAAACACGTACTGCGCGACATATTCCGAATGATATTTTGCGCGAGCTGAATGGCTTCATCCACATGCTGGAGGACACGCCGGAATTTCTGGCGCGCTATATCGGCCGCGAAGCGCGCGCTTATTTGGATTCCATTGTCCCGCCGTTTTTTCGCGCGCTCACCCACTATGCGGCGGACGGTTCCTATTCTTGGCATTGCCCGGGTCACTCCGGTGGCGTGGCGTTTTTAAAGAGCCCCATAGGCCAAATGTTTCACCAGTTTTTTGGCGAAAATATGCTACGCGCCGATGTCTGCAATGCGGTCGAAGAACTGGGCCAGCTGCTGGACCACACCGGACCGGTGGCTGCGTCCGAGCATAACGCGGCGCGGATTTTTAATTGCGATCATTTATTCTTCGTCACCAATGGCACGTCGGCGTCGAATAAAATGGTTTGGCATGCCACGGTCGCGCCCAACGATATCGTGCTGGTGGACCGCAATTGCCATAAATCGATTTTGCATTCCATCATTATGTGCGGCGCCATCCCGGTGTTTTTAACGCCCACGCGTAATCACTACGGCATCATAGGGCCGATTCCCATGGAGGAATTTCGTCCCGAAAATATTCAGAAAAAAATCGCGGCTCATCCCTTCGCCAAAGACATCAAAACCAAACCGCGTATTCTGACGATTACCCAAAGCACTTACGACGGCATCGTTTACAACGTCGACACGATTAAGGAATTATTAGGCAGCTATATCGACACCTTGCATTTCGATGAAGCCTGGTTGCCGCACGCGACTTTCCATGAGTTTTACAAAGGCATGCACGCGATCGGCAAAGACCGCCCGCGCTCTAAAGATGCGCTGGTGTTTTCGACGCAATCGACCCATAAACTTTTGGCGGGCTTGTCGCAGGCCTCGCAGATTTTGGTCCAAGACTCTGAAACGCGGCAGCTGGACTACAACAGCTTCAACGAAGCGTATCTAATGCACACCTCGACTTCGCCGCAATACGCCATCATCGCCTCTTGCGACGTTGCGGCGGCGATGATGGAGCCGCCCGGGGGCAAGGCGCTGGTGGAGGAATCCATCCTCGAAGCCTTGGATTTCCGGCGTGCCATGCGCAAAGTCGACGACGAATTCGGGGACGATTCCTGGTGGTTCAAAGTATGGGGTCCCGAGCACCTTGCGGATGAGGGCATAGGCACGCCCAGCGACTGGATGTTGGGCGGTAATGATAGATGGCATGGTTTCGGCCCTTTAGCCCCGGGCTTCAATATGCTGGATCCCATCAAGGCCACAGTCATCACCCCCGGCCTGGATGTGGATGGCGATTTCGCGGAGACCGGCGTGCCGGCCGCCATCGTGAATAAATATCTCGCCGAACATGGCGTCATCGTTGAAAAAGCCGGGCTGTATTCTTTCTTCATCATGTTTACCATAGGCATCACCAAGGGCCGCTGGAACACCTTGCTTACCGCCTTGCAGCAATTCAAAGCCGATTACGACGGCAATCAGCCTATGTGGCGGGTCCTGCCGGATTTTGTCGCTAAATATCCACGCTACGAAGCCGTGGGATTTCGCGATCTGTGCAATCAAATTCACACCTTGTTTAAGGAAAACGACGTCGCGCGCCTGACCACAGAAATGTATTTATCGGAAATGATGCCCGCCATGAAACCGGCGGACGCCTTTGCCAAAGTGGCGCATCGCGAGGTCGAACGAGTGGAGATAGACCATTTGGAAGGGCGTATTACTTGCGTTTTGCTGACGCCCTATCCGCCCGGCATACCTTTATTGATTCCCGGGGAACGATTCAATAAAACCATAGTCCGTTACCTGCAGTTTGCCCGGGAGTTCAATCAACGCTTCCCGGGGTTCGAAACCGATATTCATGGTTTGGTCAGAGCCGAAAGCGATGGCCAAGTCAGATATTTTGTGGATTGCGTCGCCCCTCCCAGGGAAAGCTAAGATGGGGTGCGACTTTATCTAACGCGCATACCTGAGATAGAGCAAATTTTAAAAAAAACTTGCCATATCATAGGTATTGGATGTAACTTTAACGTAATACAAGACGCTCGTTAGCGCCTACACCGAGCCAGAGCAGATACTTAGCGCTCTACTCAATCCGCGGCGCTGCTAGGATCACTAAAGGTGAAGAATCAAATGCCGATAGCACGCTCTATGGATAAGCTGTTTTTTCTGACTATTTCTCTTCTAATTGCCAGCCCTTGGGCACAGGCCGAATGCCAAAAGGTGTTGACCTCGGATCGCCTGGATTTTGGCGTTAAAACCGGTATACAAGAATACGATTGCGGTAAGCCCGCAGCCACGCCGGACGCGATCGCCGACAAAATTCAGCAGATTGAAATTAAACCCGCAAAAATTCAGGCTTTAGAGCTGAAACCGACGGAGCCTGTGCATCGCGTGATGCGTGGCGACCCGGCCTTGCGTTCGTCCATGGCGCTGATCGTGGACGAATCCACCGGGGAAATTATTTATTCCAAGAATGCGGAAGCGCGGACGTCTATTGCTTCCATCACCAAGCTCATGACTGCCATGGTGACCTTGGACGCTCACTTACCGCTGAACGACAAAATCACCATTAGCGACGACGATATCGATAGGGTTAAAAATACCCGCTCTCGTTTAAGCGTAGGCACGACCTTAACCCGGCGCGAAGTCTTACATCTCGCCCTGATGTCGTCGGAGAATCGCGCCGCTGCGGCGCTTGCCAGAAATTATCCAGGCGGCACGCCCGCCTTTGTCGCCGCCATGAATGCGAAAGCCCGTCATTTGGGAATGACCTCGACCCGGTTTGCGGATTCAACCGGATTGCAACGCGCAAATCAATCCACGGTAGGC
>CAZKHT010000056.1:0-13388 GCA_964552595.1 uncultured Burkholderiales bacterium | reverse complement strand
TGACTCGGTGGTCAGCGCACTGATCCGTCGCCAGCCCCACGGCGGGACCTTCCATATTGAAGACATTCAAGATCAAGTCGAGCTGGCCTTGATGCGTTCGGGTGAGCACGATGTCGCCCGTTCTTATGTTTTATACCGCGAGCAGCGCACCCAGGAGCGCGCTAAGCAAAAACTTACTCAAGTACGCGAAGAGCACACTGTGCAAGTCACCGAGAACGGTGTGCGCCGTCCCCTGGATTTGGGCCGGCTCAAGACCGTGATCGCCGAAGCCTGCGCCGGCTTGGGCGATGCGGTCAGCAGCACCCCTATCGTCGAAGCGACCTTAAGAGATTTATACGACGGCGTGCCCATGGACGAAGTGCGCAAATGCACCGTGCTCGCCGCCCGCTCCCTCATCGAAAAAGAGCCTGCCTATTCCCAAGTCACCGCCCGGCTCTTGCTCAACACCATACGGCTAGAAGTCCTGGGTGAAGAAGTATTGCAGTCGGACATGGCCACGCGTTACGCCGATTATTTCCCGCGTTTCATCAAGCAAGGCATACAAGCCGAATTATTAGACCCGCGCTTGGCGCAGTTCGATATCGAACTCCTGGGCAAGGCCTTGGATTCCTCGCGCGATCAGCAATTCGGCTATCTGGGTTTGCAGACTTTATATGATCGTTATTTTCTGCATGTCGAAGAACATCGCATTGAGCTGCCGCAAGCTTTCTTCATGCGCGTCGCCATGGGTTTGGCGATTAACGAAATTCACCGCGAAGCGCGTGCCATTGAGTTCTACAACGTCTTATCACGCTTCGATTTCATGAGCTCCACGCCGACCTTATTCAACGCCGGCACTAAGCATTCGCAATTGTCTTCTTGCTACCTGACCACGGTATCGGATGACTTGGACGGCATTTACCAAGCCATCAAAGAAAACGCCATGCTGCAAAAATTCGCCGGCGGCTTGGGCAATGACTGGACCCCCGTGCGCGCCCTGGGCAGCCATATCAAGGGTACCAATGGCAAATCACAAGGTGTGATTCCCTTCTTAAAAGTGGTGAACGACACCGCGGTAGCAGTGAATCAGTGTTTCGCCCCGGAGACGCCGGTATACACGGCCGACGGTGTGAAGCCTATCCGTGATATCCGAGCAGGCGATGTGGTCTTGGGCAAGCGCGGCGAATATCGGGAAGTGCTGAAGCACATGACTTACAACCAAACCGATGCCATGGTGGAGCTCGACATTAAGCACGCCATTTTCCCCTTGCGGGTGACGGCTGGACATCCCTTGTGGGCGATACGCCAAGTGCCTATGGAGCAAGGCGTAGCACGCACCATGGAATGGCTGGAAAAGGCCAAGGTCAAGGCCGAGTGGGTGGATGCGGGAACATTGCAGCGCGGCGATTATGTAGCGCAAGTCATCCCCACCGAGGTCTTGCCCATTGCCGGCTTCACTGAAGAAGATGCGCGTCTCTATGGCATTTTGCTCGGCGACGGTCACCTCACCGGCGACTGCGAATGGGGTGTTTCGGGCAATCCGGCCAAGGATGCGCATATGCAATTCGTGCGCGACTATCTCGAAGCGCGCGGCATCCGCTATTGGGAAAATCAGCGCAATGAAAATTATTGCCAGATTAAATGGGCCACTGGGCGCGGCGTAGCGCGCGAAGGCAGTAGCGGTCGTTTTGTGGGCGCCGGTATCGCTACCCTGCCCTTCAGCCACGACGATATATACGACGCGCAAGGCAATAAACATATCGCGCGGCCTTATCGTCATCTGCCACGGCAACAGACCCTGGCCCTGATTCAGGGTCTTTTGGAAACCGATGGCGGCGTCAGCCGCGGCAAGGAAATTTATTTCACCAATACCTCCTATCCCTTGGCTGAAGGCTTGCGCTATCAATTGCTACGCCTGGGCATTCCTTGCGCCGGCCAATATCGCGAACGCGCGCAAAATCATACGGGCACGCGTTGCGATGGCAGTGAGATCCAGTTTAACGGCGTCACCAAAGCTTACGATCTGCGTATTCCCGCAGTGACGGAAGTGGCGGGTCTGGTAGGCGCTAAACCGCTGACCAAGCAAAATTGGATTACCTGGAAAGGCTGCGTCTTTAGCCGCGTGCGTGCCACGCGTGAGATTACGCCTGTGCCCTTCGTGTTCGACCTGAAAGTCGAAGGCGATGAGAGCTATATGACCAGCGCGGGTTTGGCGCACAACGGCGGCAAGCGCAAAGGCGCGGTCTGCGCTTATCTGGAAACCTGGCATATGGATATCGAGGAGTTTCTGGAACTGCGCAAGAACACCGGCGACGACAGACGCCGCACCCACGACATGAATACCGCCAACTGGATACCCGATTTATTCATGCAGCGCGTGATGGAAAATGGCGAGTGGACTTTGTTCTCGCCCAATGAAGTGCCGGACTTGCACGAAAAATTCGGCAAGGCCTTTGAGCAAGCTTATGTAGGCTACGAAGAAAAAGCCGCGCGCGGCGAGTTGAAGGTCTACAAGAAAGTTTCCGCCACCCAGCTTTGGCGCAAGATGCTGTCCATGTTGTTCGAGACCGGCCATCCTTGGATCACCTTCAAAGACCCCTGCAATATTCGCAGCCCGCAGCAGCATGTGGGCGTGGTGCATAGCTCGAATTTGTGTACCGAGATTACGCTCAATACCAATGACACCGAGATCGCCGTGTGCAACTTGGGCTCGGTGAATCTGGTGAATCATTTGCTGCCGAGTGACGACCCCACGCAGGCGCCGCAAATCGATCACGAGAAACTTAAGATTACCGTGCGCACTGCCATGCGTATGTTGGATAACGTCATCGACGTGAATTATTACTCGGTGGGCAAAGCACGTACCTCGAATATGAAACACAGACCGGTGGGCTTGGGCATTATGGGTTTTCAAGATGCGCTGTATGAGTTGCGCATTCCCTATGCCTCGGAACAAGCCGTGGAATTCGCGGACCGCTCCATGGAAGCCGTGACCTATTACGCATACGCTGCTTCTACAGAAATGGCAGAGGAGCGTGGCCGCTACAGCAGCTTCGAAGGTTCGCTGTGGGACAGAGGCATATTGCCGCATGACTCGCTGCGCTTATTAGGGCAAGAGCGTAATGGCTATTTGGAATACAACGATTCCGCCACCTTGGATTGGGATGGCTTGCGCGCGCGCATTAAGCAACACGGCATGCGCAACTCCAATTGCATCGCCATTGCGCCTACCGCCACCATCGCCAATATCGTCGGCGTGTCGGCGTCGATTGAGCCCACGTATCAAAACATCTATGTGAAATCCAATCTCTCCGGCGAGTTCACGGTGGCGAATAAATATTTGGTCGCCGACTTAAAAGCGCTGAATTTATGGGACGAAGTCATGGTCGCGGATCTGAAATATTTCGACGGCTCGCTCGCCAAGATAGACCGCGTGCCGGCTGAGTTACGCAAGCTTTACGCCACCGCATTCGAAGTCGAACCGGCCTGGTTAGTCGAAGCCGCCTCGCGCCGCCAAAAATGGATAGACCAAGCGCAGTCGCTGAACATCTATATGGCGGGTGCGTCGGGTAAGAAATTGGACGAGACCTATAAGCTCGCTTGGCTGCGCGGCTTGAAAACGCCTTATTACCTACGCACTCTAGGCGCGACCTCGGCCGAGAAATCCACCGGCAAAGGCGGCGAGCTGAATGCCGTGCCCGCGCACGGCGGCCAAATGAGCGCCAGCGCCCAAGGCGGCGGCGCCGTCGCAGCCGGTGCACCGAGAATCTCCGGCACCGCCGGCGCGATGAGTTTGCCTGAGCCTGAGGTGGTCGGAAAAGCCTGCACGCTGCGACCGGGTGATGAGGGCTTTGATGAGTGTGAGGCGTGTCAGTAAATTTTCCCCTCTCCCCTACCCCTCTCCCGATACGGGAGAGGGAAGAAATTTGAGGGGTGGGATGAAAGTAGAGACGAGGCCTCAATGAAGGCCGTAAGAATTCCGCGCACTAAATTAAATGCGCACCTCTCTCATAAAGAACTTCCCTCTCCCGCTTAGCGGGAGAGGGGCAGGGGAGAGGGAGAGAAATACCGGTGGCTATGCCACACCCCACCACTTCCCTCTCCCGTACCGGGAGAGGGAAAGAAATACCCGTGGCAATGCCACACCTCAACCACCTTCCCTCTCCCGTACCGGGAGAGGGCCAGGGAGAGGGAAGAAACACAGCAACACACAAGTGGCTACGCCACACCTATAACCGCTTTATGTTTTATCGAGGAGAAGTAACCATGTTGAGCTTTGAAGACGATCGCTCTCCCTCACTGCAAGCCGCGATCCCTAACCGTGCGCCGCATTTGCGCGTGGATGAGCTGCCCCACTCCGCCCCCGCTGCTGATAGCGACGCCAAATCCCGCCGCGTGCGCGTGGAAGACAAGCGCATCATCAACGGCAGCGCGGATGTCAATCAACTCGTGCCCTTCAAATACAAATGGGCCTGGGAAAAATATCTCAATGGCTGCGCCAATCACTGGATGCCGCAAGAGATCAATATGAGCCGCGACATCGCGACTTGGAAAGACCCGAATGGTTTGACCGAGGACGAGCGTTTGCTGATCAAACGCAATCTGGGTTTCTTCGTCACCGCCGACTCGCTCGCCGCCAATAACATCGTGCTCGGCACCTACCGTCACATCACCGCGCCCGAGTGCCGGCAATATCTGCTGCGCCAAGCTTTCGAAGAAGCGATCCACACCCACGCTTATCAATACATCGTGGAGAGCTTAGGCTTAGACGAAGGCGAAATCTTCAACGCCTATAACGAAGTCAGCTCCATACGCGATAAAGATCAATTCCTGATTCCCTTTATCGACATCCTCACCAACCCGGAATTCAAAACCGGCACGCCGGAGAATGATCAGAAACTGCTGCGCAGCTTGATCGTCTTCGCCTGCATCATGGAAGGCCTGTTCTTCTATGTCGGCTTCACGCAAATCTTGGCCCTGGGCCGCCAAAACAAAATGACGGGTGCGGCAGAGCAATACCAATACATCCTGCGCGACGAGTCCATGCACTGCAATTTCGGCATAGATCTCATCAACCAAATCAAAATGGAAAACCCCCACCTGTGGACCCCGGAGTTCCGTAAAGAAATCTCCGGCCTGATGCAAAAAGGTGTGGAGTTGGAATACCGCTACGCCGAAGACACCATGCCGCGCGGCGTGCTCGGCCTCAACGCCAGCCAATTCAAAGAATACCTGCGCTTCATCGCCAACCGCCGCTGCCAACAAATCGGCCTAGACGAATTGTTTAGCGGCGCGACCAACCCCTTCCCCTGGATGAGCGAAATGATAGATCTGAAGAAAGAGAAAAATTTCTTCGAGACGCGCGTAACCGAATATCAAACGGGCGGCGCCCTCTCCTGGGATTAAACGTGCGCGTTGAGAAGACATTTTCTGAGAAGGCTAACTTGCGCAGCAAGTTAAGCGCGGGGCAGATGCCCCGTGCGGCCGGAGCTAAAAATTTCTTCAAGACTAGAGTGCCGGAGTATCAAACAGGTGGGGCTTTTAGCTGGGATTGATTTCCAGCTGGGTACAAAGGCGCAGGGGACTGCGCCTTTTCGTTTGTGGGATATTGTTAGGGGGGCGTAGATGCCTGTAATCAGTATTTTTATGGTGTTTTGATGTATTTTCGATAACAAATAGCACAATCTTCCTGATATCCATGCTCGATATCAGGATGAAGAAGCGGTGATAGGCATACAAGACGGCATTCTTCTGGCTGGCGCATTGTCTACCTGAAAAATGCATTTAGTGCAGGGATGGGTGGAAAAAATATGGCAAAACAACCTCGTAAAGAAACGAAGCCACAGATAGTTATAAATTTCTCGGATCCATCTCTTTTCGGGAACGATGCTGCCGAGGAGGAGGCCGAGAACCTTTTTTTGTCATACGCGCTAGAACGACCAGAGTTGGAAGAATTTCTTGGGTTAAATGCGCCCCTTATGGTTGCGCGTGCTTACAAAGGAGAAGGAAAGTCAGCCCTATTACGACTTGTAACTTCCAAGATCCGAAAGCATTCCACAGGTGAAATTCTCATCCCCCTACATGGTTCCGATCTCACCCCTTCAATAAACGGGACAGACGTTGACGAATGGACTCGCGAATGGAAGAAGAAAATACTCGCGGTCGTTGCACGCGAAATCGGAGCTTCTATTGGGTTAGCGTTTAACGATGATGCAATTTCGCTTGTTGAGGATGCTGAAGCGTCAGGCTTTCGGAGGCGTTCATTTGTATCCTCTCTGATCGACCGATTAAAGTTGGCGAATGTGCCAATCCAACGCCAGATGCAAGTGCCGGGCGATTATGAAAAGGTGATCCAGCGTTACATGGAAGGCCGCCCGCTTATCTGGTTAATCATTGATGATGTGGATCAAAATTTTCAAAATAACGAACGCAGCAAAACGAAGATTGCGACCTTTTTTACCGCATGCCGCCAAATTATTAATAGCATCCCGGAGATTCGACTGCGAACTGCCATTCGTCCAAACGTTTGGGCCATTGTTAAGCCAAGTTATGAGTCCCTCTCGCACGTAGAACAATATATGAAAGATTTACGGTGGACCGAAAATGATATCCGCGGCCTTTTAGCGGGTCGCATATTTAGTTACTTACGTCGCACAGGTCAGCACGATGCAATTAAGAGGTACCTTCCGAATGAGAGAGTTCTCCGAGAGACTGAACTTATAGGGTATGCCTTTCACTCTCCTATGCCGTGGGGGAAGCTGGGGAAATTTCGACCTCCCCACGTAGTCCTGACCACCTTGTCTCGAAGTCGCCCCCGCTGGTTGATAGAGTTATGCAAAGAGGCTGGCAAATCAGCTGCACAAAGAGGCGTCGACAAAATAGGACTTGATGATATAAAAAACAAACTAACCACTTTTGGCAATAAGCGGGTTCAAGACACGATCGCAGAATTTCAGGCACAGTGCCCGCAAATTGAATCGCTCCTGTCTGCATTTTCCCAACAGCCATGCCGTTATTCTACCGATCAATTAATTAAAACCATTCGCAATCGGGTCACGAACTCAGTGAATGTGACTATTGTCGGTTATGTTGGTAGAAGTTCCGATATGGATATTGCTCATTTCTTGTTTCAAATTGGGTTTCTTACTGCGCGAAAAGATTATGGCGACGCGGAATATGACCATTTTTCGTTTGCGCAAAAACCAAGCCTACTACGCACCGCCACGAATTTAGATGAGGGAATGTCTTGGGAAATCCATCCTGTTTTTCGGGAAGCGTTAAGCTTACGGGGTTGAAAAAACCCCAGGGTCGAAACTCCAAATCCGTCAGGGTCAGGTCTAGAAAAGCAGCATCACAAATGAAGCGGCATAGTGTGGGCCTAGCTTTATGTGGCGACGCTGTTTGTGATATGAAATATAAAAACCAGAGGGAAGCTGTCCAAAAATGATTCTAAAAATCCTAACCGGCCAAATAGCGGTGCCTAACGCGTTAGTCGCAGCCGCCTTGGGGGTAGGCGTTTTGTCTGCATGCACCCCAAACATGGCGAGTAAAACCGATCTTAAGCTCGCTAGCTTTTCAACAAGAGTCACGACCAAGAAAGATGTGATAGGGATTCTTGGCCTACCCGAACGTATTGCTCGCAGCCCTGATGGAACCGAAGGTTACTTTTACGCCGGCGATGCAAACCTAACCGGCTTTTTGGTCATGAATAGCGCAAAAGCGATGCAATTCGTTCCACCGTCTCCGGTAGATGAGGTCATCGGAAATAGAAAAGTTGGCGAGGGAGCGCTCTACCTCTTTGACAGAGACGGGCTTCTGATTTTCGAGGACAGCCCACGTACACGATCTGCAAAACAGTAATTTCTAGCACCTGATAGGAAGGTAAAAATGAAGGTATGGCATTTAGTTATTGCACTCCTGGCCGCGCCCATATCCGGATGCGTTTCGGTGCCACCCCTAGGGGCTGAGCACCTTGCCGGTCTAAAAGCAGGCAAGACCGCAGTCATCGCATACGACGCGTCGAAAAAAATTACCTATACTGACAATACCTTTTACGGCATTGGCGTAGCCAGACGCGATACGCAAGCAACTTACGAGGGGTTTTTCGACCTCGAAAAGTACCTCGGTGGATATTTCTCCCGTCAGCTTGGCCAACGCGGCATTCAGGCTACTGCAATCACATTACCCACTTCCGCCCAAGATGCGTCGTTTGTCGAAAAATATTTCAAGTTGACGGAAATGCGCGTCGGCGTAGAACCGAAAGATATTGAAGTCAAACGTGCTATCCCTACCGCGTTAAGAGAGGTAGCCGTAAAGGGCGGCTTCAATTACGTTTTCCTTGTGGTCACGGGTGGATTTTCAGTGATGACCACCAATTTTAGTTCGCACCAAGCGAATGTATCAATTTCCGAGGATGTTTACCTGTATCACGTCGGTTCCAGCGCGCTCACTTGGAGCAGCTCATATTGGACGATAACCCGCCCAATCCCATTCAAAGAAAGCCCAAAGGAAATCGAGGAAAATGACTTCGCACTGCTCAAGCCAGAACTCGAAAGGAACGTTGAGATGATGTTCACCATTGATGCTCCGGTGCAAAGAGGAATGGATCTGGCATTGGGGATGAAACCAATTCAGTAATTCAGCCGGGGGCGCGTGAACTGACTCGGGCCACCGCGACCTGACCCTGGTGCCGTCATTCTTACTCGGGGGATTAGGTATTCTCCCTGACCCGCGCCGCCCACCATAAAATTTATTTGTCTTAGGGGAATGACTTTGGGGACTACTGTCAGGCCTTACATTTGACATTCCAACTTTACTTTTCCACTTGCGCTAACCGATCCGGCCAGAAATCAGGAGGAAGATCTGAACCCCTTACCCGCCTATTTCAGAGCAAAATATTTCATGGGGAGATGATCCCTTCGACGATTAGTGTTCAACGAGTTTTTTAATGAAGTTTGTCTGCTACAACGACTGGAAGCAATTACCAGAAAGCGCGAGCGCGCTCTTTGCGCAGGCAGAGCGGGGCAGCCTATTTTTTTCGCGTCAGTGGTTTGAGTGCCTGACAGCCACGGCGCTGGAGGCAGACCACACGCTGGTACTGGCCTGCGTGGTGTCCGGCGACAAGCTCATGGCTATGCTGCCGCTGATGCAGTGCGCCGGTATTAACACCTGGTTTTCGCTGCGTCATGGCTTTACACCGATTTATAGCCTGTTACTGGCGAAGGATGATCAGGAGCGGGTGATCACCTGTTTTGTCGAGGGGTTACGCCAGTTACAGGTCTATGGCTTGCTGTTGGAGCCGGTTGCCGACGACGACAGCGCGTTAAATGGTTTGCAAAAGCAGTTGGCGGCAGCCGGATATCAATGTGAATACCGCTTTCGGCACTATAACTGGATCTGCCGTGTGTCTGGGCAATCCTATGCGGAGTATATGGCGGCTCGTCCTGCCCAACTGCGCAATACCATCGTCCGTAAAAAGCGCAAACTTGAACGTGAACACGGTTACGAAATTCGCTTATTTACGGGCGATGAAGTACTGCGTGGCATGTCTGATTACTATGTGGCCTACCATGCCAGCTGGAAGCAGAATGAAATCAAGAATGCCGCCTTTCAGGATTGCTTTATCGAGAAATTTACGCGGGCGGGTTGGTCCAGACTGGCGATTCTGTATGTGAAGGGGCAGCCCATCGCCGCACAGCTCTGGTTTGTCCACAACGATAAGGCGAGCATATTCAGACTGGCATATGACAAGGCGTGGCGACAGTATTCACCGGGTTCAATCCTGACCGGCTACATGATGGAGTATGTGATCGATACGGATAGGGTGAATGAAATCGACTTTCTGATCGGCAATGATGCCTATAAACAGGACTGGATGTCGGAGCGCAGAGAGCGGTTCCTGTTAAGCTGTGTAAAAAAGACCAAGCCCGTCAGCAGGACGGCACGATACACCGAAGCACTGAAACGCATGTTTAATTAAAACGGAAAAAATATATGAGTAATATTCCAGAAAATATGAATGTTCAAAACATTGAACACGCGCTTCAAATGTTAAATACCTACGCAAAGGAAGAAAGCTTAAAGCCTTTAATCGCGATTTTAGAAGCCTTAAAGCAAGATCCGCAAAACGAAACGCTTTCAGTAAAACTTACCGAAACATGGAGGGGTCTTGGCGTGTATCAAGGCACCGTTTTAACCTATGTGCCATTTTTCTATACTTTGATACCGGATGATATTTTTGGCGATAATTTAAAGAAATAAATAGCGCTTTAAAGTCAAACGTAAGCAGTGGCGAAACATGTCCTGATGTACTACCCTAAAAATACACCTCAGGCGGCGTCCCAACTTGCACGCGGCCTAATGGCCCCAACTCAACCGAAATGAAAAAAAATGATGAACTTCAGATTTGGCGGCATCTTTGGCCTCTTAGTATTGATCGGGGATATCTGGGCGATTATCAATATTTCTCAAAGCCCCGTTTCGAACGCGAAGAAACTAATTTGGATTGTCGCGGTGATATTGTTGCCTGTGTTGGGCTTGATCCTTTGGTATTTCATTGGGCCGCGTAGTCGAGGCGCGTAGGGATTTGCCAATTGTGGCACATGAAGTCGGGCTCAGGTCTTGCCTTTGCCCGTAAAGTTATTGCTGCATGTATGACGTCTTGTATATTCCTGATGCATCGCAGAATGTCGCCCCTAAGCCACGCAGAAGACTAGGGTGAAATTTTTTATCTGGCCTTAAATTTCACTCATTTGGATTGCTGGTAACTCGACTGTAACAACTTCTCCAGACTGACGGGCGCATTCGCCGATGGGTGAAAATCCCCGAAGCGGGTGGAAAATTCTTACGGGTCGTTTTGCTCCGGGACAGTGAAACAGTTCACAATGCATTTTTTGATCGAGGATTTGAATCATGAAGATCAAGTATTTTCAGGATACGGATACGCTGTATATCGAATTCCGTCCCGCCGAGGTGTCGGAAACAAAAGACTTGGACGAAAACACTATCCTTGATCTCGATGCGGGCGGCAATATTTGCAGCATGACTATCGAGCACGCCAGTTCGCGAGCTGATATTCCGCATTTTTCCTTCGAACAAGTAGCAGCGTAATGGGTGAGGCCAAGTAGGTTTTCTCGCCTATAGCAAGGGCCAGACTATGCGTATGCACAACCCCCCGCACCCGGGTGAAGTCCTGAAAGAGGATATATTGCCGGAGCTAGGCCTAACAGTAGGCCAGCTCGCTGAACACTTGGGCGTCTCCCGCCCTCATCTCTCTCGCGTACTTAATGGTCACGCAGGTATTTCGGCGGATATGGATTTGCGGCTTTCCGAAGCTTTTGCACAGACGCCCGGCCTCTGGCTCAAGCTGCAGGCCGCTTATGATTTATGGCAAGCGAAACGTCAGCGCCGCAAGCCTGTGCCGCCGCTCCGCAGGGCGGCATAGGCTAGACTCGTTCAGACACTCTCGTCGGTGGAGTTTGTCCCCTCACCTTTAAGGATATTTAGGCATGGTCAATCACCTCGATAAATTTCCCTATTCGGACGCAAAAAGCTTTCTCGACCAAACAGAGGACGCGCGAGCCTTGCCGTTTTTAATCGAGATCGCGCCTTTCATGGATGAGAAGGAATGGCTAGCGCTCCTAGATTTGACCTGGCCGCGTATCAAAAACGCCGATGAATACCAGGAGCAGCTACGTCAAACGCCTTATGGAAGCCAGATGGATGACAAGTAACAAACAAGAAAATACGGATGATAAGGTTCGAGCACAATTTGGCACTGCCGATTCGCGCCAGGTATCTCTTAAATATCGTCGACCCTGCGCGTACAGCTTTTTAAAGGCAGCTTAGGATGCGACCTATAACTTTTGACAGTCGCCGTCGCGCGTTCGTTGAGACGGCGCGTTTGGCTATGCAGGAAGTCGCAGAAACGGGTCTTGTCTATGAGGCAGAGGAAGTTTTTTCCTATCTGCAAAATATGCTAAGCGGCAAGCACGCCGAGCGACCCAAAGCAGTGAAGATAAATGCGTTCAGATCAAAAACGGAATGAATGAGCGATTCACGCCCAAATAGCTTCCTAAAACGCCCCATGTCATAGCAAGCGCTTCCCTCTATCCTATTACCCTTATCTGCTACTTTCCCCGATCAGCAATAAATCGAGTTCAGGCACCGAGTTCTCACTCTATTGATCTCTGTCTAACACCTTGTGCGCAGCGACTTAGTTGAGAATCGACTAACGCCTTAGCAGCGGATAAGGATTAATCGCTGTGCCTTGCCACCAATGCTTATCCGCATTGAGTCGAAAAATCGCAAAGTGTAAGTGCGGCGCACTGGCGTTGGCGTTGCCGGTTGAGCCCACGTAGCCGATGATCTGCCCTTGCTTGACGAATTTTCCTTCGCTGATATCGGCGGCGTAGGAATCGAGATGCGCGTAGTAGTAAGCAAAAGTTTCGCTGGGGTCGAATTCGTAGATCGTCAAACCGCCTGGAACACTTTTAAATAATTTTTTGATAGTGCCATCGGCCGTGGCGAGCACCGGTGTTCCTTTTGCCGCCATGATGTCTAGCGCTTCATGTATGCGGTCGCTGCCTCGCTTTTGGTTATAAGTATCGATGAGCGCTGACGGCTCCACGCCTTGTACCGGCACGATCAAATGATCGGTCGGCATTTTTGCACCTTCGAACGAAGTGTCGGCTGCAATCGCCGGTGCTACTGCGCTTGCTTCCGCCATCTCAGTAGGCGCAACTACCGGCGCCAGCTGCGCCACGGCGGGCGTAGGCGTCACTGCTGGGCTGGGAGATGACGGCTCAGTCGGCCCCGCTTGCGCGGCGGGAGTTGGTTGCGCGGCGGGAGCTACTTGCGCCACGGGCGTGGCCGATTGCCGACCCCAATACCAAAGCACCACCGCTAAGGCCAGCGCGCCGACGACTACGCCCATCAGAAAAATTTTTAGCCTAGAGCGCACGTAATTACTCTTTTAATTCGGCAACCATGCCTGGGCTCACCATTTGCGCCAGGCGCTGCACATCCCAGTTGGTTAAGCGAATACACCCGTGAGATTGCGTCTCTGAAATTTTAGAGGGCTCTGGTGTGCCGTGTATGCCGTAGTGTTCTTTCGATAAATCTATCCACGCCACGCCTACAGGATTGTTGGGTCCGGGCGGCACTTTCACTTTTGAATCTTTCGAATCGGCATCCCAAAAGAGATTGGGGTTGTAATGGAAGGTCGGGTTTTTCGCCACGCCTTTTATTTTCCAAGTGCCTATGGGAAGTGGATCGTGCTCACTCCCCATGGACGCAGGAAATTGCGCCAAGATCGTTCCATCCGCGGCGAGCGCGCGCACTGTACTATCCGATTTGGTCACGACAATACGGCTGGCTTTTATTGCGGGTGGCGTAGTCGCGGGAGTTAT
>CAZKHT010000055.1:0-13445 GCA_964552595.1 uncultured Burkholderiales bacterium | reverse complement strand
AATTTCCTTAGGCCCGGACGCCACAGGGGTGGGCTGGGTTTATGAATATGCTTTGGTGGATCGCAGCGGGCATTTGGATTTATCGCAATTGCGCGCGCTGCAAGATTGGTTTTTGAAATACGAATTAAAGACTGTGCCCAATGTTGCCGAGGTCGCCAGCCTAGGCGGCATGGTGCGGCAATATCAAATCGTGCTCGATCCCGACAAACTACGCGCTTATAACATCCCGCAAACAACCGTGATCGCGGCGGTGCAGCGTGCCAACCAAGAGACCGGCGGCTCGGTCTTGGAACTGGGCGAGGCCGAATATATGGTGCGCGCCAGCGGCTATTTAAAATCGCTGGATGACTTCCGCAAAATTCCGCTCAACACTAACGCCGCCGGTGTGCCGGTGCGCTTAGGCGATGTGGCGCGTATACAGTTGGGCCCCGAGATGCGGCGGGGCGTCGCGGAATTAAACGGCGAAGGCGAAGTCGCGGGCGGCGTCATCGTCATGCGCTCCGGCAAGAATGCATTGCAAACCATAGAGGCGGTGAAGGCAAAATTGCAGTCGCTGAAAGCCAGCTTGCCGCCTGGGGTGGAGATCGTGACGACTTATGACAGGTCCGGCCTCATTCAACGCGCCGTCGAAAATCTTTCTCATAAATTAATCGAAGAATTCGTGGTCGTGGCTTTGGTGTGTTTGCTATTTTTATTTCACGCGCGCTCCGCGCTGGTGGCGATTATTTCCCTGCCCCTAGGCGTATTGGCGGCATTCATTGTGATGCGCTACCAAGGTGTCAACGCCAACTTGATGTCTCTAGGCGGCATCGCTATCGCCATAGGCGCCATGGTAGACGCGGCGGTGGTGATGATAGAAAACGCGCACAAGCATATCGAGCACTGGCATGCCGTGCATCCCGAAGCGCAAGGCAGCCTACGTGGCGAGGCGCAATGGCAAGTGATAGCCGATGCCGCTATGGAAGTCGGCCCGGCTTTATTTTTCTCGCTCTTAATTATCACGCTGTCTTTTATTCCGGTCTTCACCTTGGAAGCGCAAGAAGGGCGTTTATTTTCGCCACTGGCCTACACCAAGACTTACGCCATGGCCGCAGCCGCGATACTCGCAGTGACTTTAATCCCTGTACTCATGGGGTATTTGATACGCGGCCGTATTCCCACGGAGCAAGCGAATCCGCTTAACCGCTTTTTGATCGCACTGTATCGTCCTTTACTGGAATCGGTATTGCATCATCCCAAATTGACTTTGGTGATTGCGGCCGTGATCGCTGTCGTGAGCGTGTGGCCCGCCAGCCGCTTGGGCGGTGAATTCATGCCGCCTTTGAACGAGGGCGACGTCTTGTACATGCCCTCGGCCTTGCCCGGCATCTCCGCTGCCAAGGCCGCGCAATTATTGCAACAAACCGATCGTTTGATTAAAACCGTGCCCGAGGTGCAAAGCGTGTTCGGTAAAGCCGGTCGCGCCGAAACCGCGACTGATCCCGCGCCTTTGGAAATGTTCGAGACCACGATTCAATTCAAACCGCGCGAGCAATGGCGACCGGGCATGACACCGGATGGGCTGATCGCCGAATTGGACCGCATCGTGCAAGTGCCGGGCTTGAGCAATATTTGGGTGCCGCCTATACGCAATCGCATAGACATGCTGGCCACGGGGATTAAAAGCCCGGTCGGGATTAAAGTCGCCGGCACCGATTTAGCGGAGATAGACAAAATCAGCGCCGCCATAGAACGCGTGGTGAAAACCGTGCCGGGGGTGTCGTCCGCGCTGGCGGAGCGTTTGACCGGTGGCCGCTATGTGGATGTCGATATTAATCGTGATGCCGCTGCGCGTTATGGTTTGAATATCGCCGATGTGCAAAGTGTAGTGGCTTCCGCTATAGGCGGCGAAAATATTGGCGAGACCGTGGAAGGCTTGCAACGCTTTCCGATTAATTTGCGCTATCCGCGCGAGTTGCGCGACTCCCTGGATAATTTGCGTGCCCTTCCCATCGTCACTGAGCGTGGCGCGCAATTGCGCCTGGGTGACGTGGCGACGATACGTATCGCCGATGGCCCTCCCATGTTGCGCAGTGAAAATGCGCGACTCTCGGGTTGGATTTATGTCGATATCCGCGGCCGGGATTTGCAATCCGCGGTGCGCGCCATGCAACAAGCGGTCGCCAAAGAAGTAGCTTTGCCCGCAGGCTATTCCTTGTCCTGGTCCGGGCAGTTTGAATTTCTGGAGCGCGCAACCGCGAAATTAAAATTAGTGGTACCGGCAACCTTGGCGATTATTTTTGTGTTGCTGTATCTCACCTTCAAACGCTTCGATGAAGCCGCGCTGATTTTAGCCACGCTGCCTTTTGCTTTGTCCGGGGGCATATTATTGCTGTGGATTTTGGGACATAACGTATCGGTCGCCAGCGGCGTGGGCTTCATTGCGCTGGCCGGTGTGGCGGACGAATTCGGCGTCATTATGCCGGTTTATCTCAAAGGCGCTTGGAGCAAGAGCTTACCCCAAGGGCACAACACCGAAGCCGATTTACTGGACGCCATACGTGAGGGCGCGCTATTGCGAGTGCGCCCGAAAGCCATGACCGTCGCGGTCATCATCGCCGGTTTGTTGCCGATTATGTTTGGCAGCGGCACCGGCTCCGAAGTCATGCAACGCATCGCCGCGCCTATGGTCGGCGGCATGGTGACCGCGCCCTTGCTATCGATGTTGGTGATGCCCGCGGCGTATTTATTGTTACGGCGACGTGAGGTGCGTAGTGCTGCTTAGCACCTTGGTACCGGCTTGAGTTTGTGTGGGAGTTTAGTTTTCCCCCTCTCCCTGGCCCTCTCCCCGTTGGGGCGAGGGAGAGCGACGTCCGCATTTTGTCCAAGGCAGTTTGAGATTGTTCGGTGTCCGTGGTTCCCGGTCTCTCCCGCTAAGGCGAGGAAAAATTATCTCCCCCTCCCCAGCGGGGAGAGGGAAAGTGACGCCCTTATTTTGTCCAAGGCAGATTGAGATTGTGCGGTGCCCGTGGTTTCCCACTTCCGCCAAAGCGAGTGAAGATGTTTCCCTCTCCCCAGCGGGGAGAGGGGCAGGGGAGAGGGGGAAAACAACCCCCAGCCCTGCGTTATTTTTTTAACAACACCACACGCAATCCAATGCCTACCTACGACGACTCCCCCTGCACCTGCTCGCGCGCAAGTAACAAACTTTTACGCGTGTTACCCCAGCGATACTCACCGACATTGCCGCTCTCGCGTATCACCCGATGGCAGGGAATAAGCAGCGCAATATTATTTTTGGCGATGGCGCTGCCCACCGCGCGCGCCGCGCCCGGCACTCCGGCAAGCTGGGCGACGCTGCTATACGACGCCACCTGGGCATAGGGTATGCGCAACAGCGCCTCCCAAACTTTGATCTGAAAATTAGTCCCACGCAGCAAGAGATGCAAAGGCACCGCCTCTTTCCTCCGCGAAAATAATTTCTCGCTCGCGCGCGAGACAGTGGCATCGTCACGCTCAAACTGCGCTTTCGGCGAGGCGAGAAATAAATCTTCCAATGCTTTATCTTCTTCACCATCTACGAAATGCAAATGACAAATCCCGCGTGGCGTCACCCCCATCAATACCTGCCCAAAGGGGGTGTGGGAAAAACCAAACTGAATACTCAAGCCCGCACCCTGCGCCCGCAATTCACCCGGGGTCAGCGCCTCGCAAGCCACCATCAAATCATGCAAACGGCTGCTGCCCGAAAGCCCGGCCTGCAAAGCCGCGTCTAAGACATTATGCGATTGCGCGAGCAAGCGCTTGGCGTACTCTTTGGTGAGAAACTGCAAAAAGCGCTTAGGCGATATCCCCGCCCATTCGGAAAACATGCGCTGGAAATGAAATTCACTCAGACCGACATGGCGTGCGACATCGGCCAGCAGTGGTTGCTCCGCCGCGTGTTCGCGCAGATAGGTAATCGCGGTTGCGACGCGCTGGTAATTGTCCGCTTGCGCGTAAGGCTCGGGGAGGACAGTTATAGAAGCAGCAGCATTCATAGCCGCAGTATGAAATATCTAACTGCGCCTGACTACCCGGTTCTTGCGATGATGCACGCTAAATGCCACGCACGGATTTAAAGCGGCGGCGGATATTCGGCATGCCTGGGAATTTCATCGCCGCTGCACGACCAATCAGCCCGCGATTCCCAAAAGATGCGGGCTTGCGGTGATAAAGGTGCGTCGTCATCTAAAGACCCAGCCGGAATCACGAAGAAATCTGTCTCTTTGACATAGCGGGGTACCTGGCTGCCGCAGACGCGACAAAAACGGTTCGTGAAACGCTCTGCCTCCGGCACCTTATAGGCGTGTATGAGTTCTTCGCCTTGCAACCAACGCAAGTTGCCCGGTTTTAGAAGGAGGTTAGAGGCGTGACCCGTGCCCGAGACCTTGCGGCAGCGTCGGCAATGACAATGATAAAAGCGTTGCGCATCACCGCTGATTTCATAGCGCACGCCGCCACACAGGCAACTGCCATGTAAAGTTGTTTGAGTCATATCGCCGTCCCCGCTCATGAGGATGAAAAAGCAGTTTTTAAAGTAGCAACCAGTTGGCGCTAAAGATTTTTTGCATCGGGAGGAAAAGCAGCGGCGGCAAGGAGCGCGGACCCAGTCCGCAGCGCCGCCGCAAATTTTTATTTTATAACGCCGCAAGCCATGCGCGCGCCGCCGCCACCTAAGGCCGCGGGATGATCGGCGTGGTTGTCGCCCCCCACGTGCACCATCAATGAACGCCCCGCAAGATCCGTCGGTTTAAGACGCGGCGCGAGCACCGGCTGGTTCGCATTGCCATCGCTGTCGACGAACAGCGGCGGTAAATCGCCCATGTGGCCATCACCCCAAGGGGTGTCATGCCGTTTGGTATTCATAGGATCATAGTGTCCACCCGCGGCCAGCGCGGGAACCATCTTGCCTTCATTCTCCTTAGGCTCGCAACTTGCGTTCTGATGCAAATGGAAACCATGCAGGCCGGGGGGCAAGCCCTTTAACGCAGGCGTAAACACCAAGCCATACTTCGTTTCTGAAATGGTGACTTGCCCGATATTGGTCCCCACGCCTTTCGCGTCCACCATAGACATTTGCACCACGGTATTTGCGATTGCGTTGCTCGCGCAAAACAACATAGCCAGAGCAGAGAGTTTGAATCTCATATCAGTCCTTTCTTGGTTTAAAAAGTGAACAGCAGATGGGAAAACTCAGCAGACTATAAAACCACTTGGCATACTCGGCAAGCATGCCGCGTTCAGGCTAGGCGTGCTTGATAAGTCGATTAACTACCGAACTCAAGCTGCTCACGTATCGCCTCTATCCCGGCTGAGGCACACGCTCCGTCTATGCTTTCTCTCTCCGAGGCTCCGGGTGGTGCGCCGGAGACGCCTATCCCACCTATGATTTCGCCTTGCGATTCTATGAGCAGACCCCCGCCCACGAGTAAGGCGCCGGGATTGTTTCCCACTTGGCTGGGTATGCGTCCCTCTTTTAGCAGCCCTGCTAATTCGGCGGTGGATTGCCGGAAACTATTTGCAGTCCACGCTTTGCGGGTAGCGGTCTCTGGCGTGTGCGGCCCGGCCAATTTATCGCGAATTAAGGCTTGCACATTGCCGCCGCGATCAACCACGGCAGCGGCAACCGAATAGCCGCGTTTGCGGCATTCATTTAAGGCGCCCCAAGCGGCCGCGGAGGCTGCTTCGACAGAAAGCGTTTTAAAAGAATACAAGGCGGCGGGCTTATCCTTTGTTTGGGCATTTACGCGGTTCGCCGGCGTTAACGCCAGCAAGGCGAGGGCGCTCAGGAAATAGAGTATTGGACGCATTTGGCTTGGCTCCTCTTAGCGAAGTTACGGAAGGGTTCATTCCACATTTCTAGGCGGAAGACGTCACGGTCATAGCGCGCTCAAGCTTTAATGCATACCCCGTCCAAATAGCGCAGCCCGTATCGAAGGCACCTATCAGCAGCATAATCGGCGGCGCCTTTCCCTGCACCACCAGCACCATAAAAAAGAAAATAAGAGGCATGCGCGCACGCACCGTCCATGCGTAAAAGCGTTTGTTCTGCTCGCGTATCGCCATGAAATAGAAAAATGCCAGCGCACCGACGACGTATCCCAAGGTGGGCACCCAAGGATTAGAAATATTTTCAAAGCCAAGATAGAGAAACGGCGACGGCCAAAACAATAAAAGTAAACTCAAGAGGGCAAGATAAGCGGCGAAGATTTTCATGCTCAAGGTGCTATTTTTCATGCCGCCTCCACGCCAACGCTGTGAGATCAGGCCTTCGCCACGCCTGATGTTTGTCTGAGTCCAAGCACACTAAAAATGAAAAAAATACATAAGGCCGCTGAAACGACGAGTTCATGCAGCGCCGTAGGGAATATCAAAATAAAGCCTTTGCCTTTGATCAAAGCCGAAAAGCTGGACACGCAAAAGGGCATGAGAAACAAACGAAAAGTTTGCCATTTATTTTTGCTCAAAGAAAAGTTATTGCCCACGCTCAGCATCAAGGCGAAGCCTATAAACACGCTAATGCCTATAGAATTGAGCCAGATACTGGGCGAGGCATCGAAATGATGCGCCACGGTGCTGACATACCAAATAAGGTAACACCATAGAATGATTTTACCCACGCCTAGGCCGGCAAAGTAGAGATGGATATTTCTTAGCGTCGAAACCATCGTCAGCAGACACTCATGTTGTTGCGCCTAGGGTGTACTGTAAAGGCGCGTCAGGGAATTATATCGCTGAAATCTGAGGGGAATTATGGTCAATGCGAATAGGGCATTGTTGCAGCAAGAGCTGGATCAATATTTCTATCGTTTGCGCTGGAGAATATATCGGATCGGAGGAGATCGACGATGGACTTTGGAATGTTTACTTCGGCCCGCTCAAGCAGGGGCGATTGCATGAGCGCCACATGCGGATTGAGGATGAATATGGCAGACTAAAGCGCAAATAGGATGTCACCTATGTCCTCGGACTATTGTGTTACCTATCTCCTCGACCGGTCAATGAATAGACGAAGCACCATGGTTACCTTTCATTCGCAGCAATAGCGACCCCGAAAAGGCCAAGGCTGACGATAGCAAGCGTAAGCAAAATTAGCCATTCTCGGGCGTTGAAATTTTTAAAGGGGAATGCAAACGGCTTGAATCCAGAACAAGCTGGTTTGCCGAGCCGGCGATAATGACGTGCGATAAGGATGTTACCCCCCAATGAGCCAGGTACCAGCGCCAAGTGTGATGAGCACAAGTGTCGTGGCCGAGTTGTTCTCGATGACTTTCTGAAAGAGGGCCGAAAGGTCGAAATGTTGCGAGTTGTCCATACTCTTGCCTAATGTTTTGCTTGAGGAGCGCCCCTTTCGAAGCGATTGTTAGGCAATGCATTACGCGTTGCTTGTAAAATAGCTTACCAAATCTTTTTCAAAAGTATGACCACGATAATATTTCCTGATACTGAAAGATGATCGTGCCTCGCCAGTTTGCTTATCGATGAACGCCAAGCGCCCGGGACCCGGTTTGTCTTTTTGTGCATCCAGGAATTGAACCCAATCACTTTCAAGTCTGGCCAAGTTGTCGTCAATTTCGGTCGCATCTGTTATAAGACCCAAATGAATGTACCTCTGAATATATGCATACACCTTGCCGTAAAGATCTTTTTCTATTCTGGCATTGGGTGAATGTTCTTTTCTCAGCCGTCTAAACACGTGAATCGCCAAGTACAAACGATCAAAGCTTGCGTTATCAGTAACATTGACGTTTGGGAACTCGTTCCGTTGGAATAATTTTTTCTGAAATCCAAGATTGATTTTTCCATTCGCAGTGTAGTACAAGCGCCAAAAATGATTTCTCTCTACAACATCAGAAGCACGGACATAGCCGTCTCGTATTCCATCAGAAAACTCCCCCCTTTTTCGCTCATAGAGTAAACCATAGCGCTCAAATACTGAGTGCTGCACATTTACATGAAAGTCTTCATTTGCGAAGCGGTCAGCGTTAATTACTGGGGTCTGCTTGTTTGTGGCGTTTGAAATTTCATCAATCAGATGCAGCTTGGAGGTACTTGCATCTCCGTCGAGAAGAGTAATTACTTTTAGCAAAACCTCCTTATCAGCGAATCGCTGTTCAGCGGCAGCAATATCTTCTGCATATATTCTGCCAAGGGTAAATGACGTTTGGCCGCCGTTGATGATTTGTGGATTTTTGACATGAAGTTGGGCTTTGTTTTTCTGGCCGATCTTTTCGTTGATATTTGTTTCTTCCGAGAGCATTGTTATGCCGTTATTAAACAGCGCGAACTCGTTGGAGGTGGTTTGTAGAATTGTTGACCGTATGGCGCTATTTACGCTTTGTCCATCCAAGTCGAGATAGCTTCTCGGGTTATATTTAAGTATTGCGTTTTTATATTTGTGCATAAGCTTGGCGATTTCAAGCGTGGGCACAAATAGGACTGTAATCTCGCAGTTGCCATATCTAGTTGTTACGTTGTAACTAATTTTGCTCCCTGTGCTCTTGCTTGATAGATCGATTGGTATGGTAATGTCGTTGGCGGTAAAATACATGCCCGTTAACACTGGAAATACTAGCAATTGATAGGTTTTTTCAAAATCAAATACTTCAGCAGAAAATCCGCCGGTCAATTGACGTATTTTCGAGGGGCTCACGCCCTTTAGATTTGCCAAGACAACAACTCGGTAGGAGTACCTTGCAACATCCGGTATCTCTGAAACCTCTCTTTGTAATTGAAATATTTTTCCATTGTATGAATTGCCTTGTTCGTCGTGCTTCTCACCCTCGAGAATTCGATTTAAATCCATGGCAAGAAGCTCTTCTAATAATATTTCTTTTGCTTCAAAATTCTTCTCGTTTGTTCTGAATTTTGATTGAATGATATGGATTGTTTTGGCGTCTTTGTCGATGTAGTAGCCATCGATGCCGCCGTCATATCCGGCGTCTGTTATGGTGCGCTCGCGCTGCGCGAACTCTGTAATACCAAACATTACCTTCAAATAAAGATGAATAAATGCACGTGATCGCGCTTGATTAATTTTCTCAATATCGTTCGGGTCAGGGTGATACCTAGGAGATTCTTTCGGGGAGGTTTCTTGCCTGATTTGGTCAAGGATTCGGATGAGCGTTTCGTATTTCATATATATCTCGAAAGAAGGCTCCGGGGTGCCTAACGACGCTGTAGAAAAACCCCAATCTGAACACCTGGTTCAGCCTGAGGTGGATTTTTCTCAAACCAAACGACCGTCCTTATTTTTGGCATCTGCTTTCCCCAAAATATTTTCATTGCGCACCTTGCTGGTTTGGCAAACGCATGCGCGCGATACAGAGACGAACAGGCCTTCTCCCCACTTTTTTATCGCGCATAATCAACTTCTCAATATTATGCATCATGCAGTACAACTTCCATTGCCCGTCTACCTTGGTTTTTCCGCGTAGCGTAAAGCGATGCAGGCGTTTGTTGCCGCGCAAGTTGCCAAATACCGGCTCCACCGTCGCAAAGCGGCGCGTGATCATTTCTTTGCTGACTGCTGAATCGATTTTTATCTTCATCTGATCGACATGGTTTTCGGTCTTGTCGCGCATCCCCTGGAAGAATGACACTTGCCGCGTCTGCGTTTTCTCGGGCGTGCGCAAACATTCTGCACGGCACAGGCACGGCACGCAATCCTGTTTTGCAAGCCGCACGGCGTCAGCCACCGGATAAAGACAATCGTCTGCAACGATGGATCGTCGATGTATATGGCCGAGTGGGTTATCACAAGACCTTAGTCGCGATCGCCAACAAACACGCACGCATGATCTGGGCGATGGTGGCGCGAGACGAGCGCTACGACCCGAGTGCATGGCAACGATTCAGCAAGTGAAACGAGTAGTGACTGCAAAAATGCGATAGCAACGAGGTAGGACCGAGCATGGGAAGAGCCTGACTAACCTGATGGCTGGCAATCACAGGTGGTGCCCGATCAGCCGTCCTTGGCCTAGCCGATGAACGAATGAAGCACTCGTGCGCGGATATTATTCTGGCCCGCGTAGGTAAGACGATCACGCAACAAGGCCGTGTAGAGAGATGCAGTCCATCCTTCAAGCGCGTCGCGCATTTGCAGGTGTAGTAAAAAGTGTGAAGAGCAAAAAGCAACGCCCGGTTTCACCGGGCGCTAGATGCGTCTTGCTTGACGGGGGTGGGAAGTCCGAAGAGCAGAGTTAGGCATGGCGCTTCCAATAGAGGTACCGTAACCATTTTGCTGTACCGAGACCAACTAACCACGCAACACCAAGAGTGTATCTATCGGTCTGGGAAAGGGGGTATGCATTTCCAATGCGTAAGATAGCCACCCCTACTACAAGGAAGATTGTAGCCAGGCCAATCATCCAAAGTATTTGATTAAGAACTACACCCAACAAATGCGAATTTGAGAACAGCGACCAGCCAGTAGCATTACGTCGAACTTTACGTTCTGTCTCCGTTACGATTGCTGCACCAAAAATTGCCCCAGAGCACAAACCGGAAACTATGACTGTGATGGAAAGGGGCTCGTTCACTGGCATGCCCAACGATGGTGGCGCGAGACGAGCGCTACGACCCGAGTGCATGGCAACGATTCAGCAAGTGAAACGAGTAGTGACTGCAAAAATGCGATAGCAACGAGGTAGGACCGAGCATGGGAAGAGCCTGACTAACCTGATGGCTGGCAATCACAGGTGGTGCCCGATCAGCCGTCCTTGGCCTAGCCGATGAACGAATGAAGCACTCGTGCGCGGATATTATTCTGGCCCGCGTAGGTAAGACGATCACGCAACAAGGCCGTGTAGAGAGATGCAGTCCATCCTTCAAGCGCGTCGCGCATTTGCAGGTGTAGTAAAAAGTGTGAAGAGCAAAAAGCAACGCCCGGTTTCACCGGGCGCTAGATGCGTCTTGCTTGACGGGGGTGGGAAGTCCGAAGAGCAGAGTTAGGCATGGCGCTTCCAATAGAGGTACCGTAACCATTTTGCTGTACCGAGACCAACTAACCACGCAACACCAAGAGTGTATCTATCGGTCTGGGAAAGGGGGTATGCATTTCCAATGCGTAAGATAGCCACCCCTACTACAAGGAAGATTGTAGCCAGGCCAATCATCCAAAGTATTTGATTAAGAACTACACCCAACAAATGCGAATTTGAGAACAGCGACCAGCCAGTAGCATTACGTCGAACTTTACGTTCTGTCTCCGTTACGATTGCTGCACCAAAAATTGCCCCAGAGCACAAACCGGAAACTATGACTGTGATGGAAAGGGGCTCGTTCACTGGCATGCCCAACGAATGAAAGGGACTTCCCCGTCCCGAGGCTGCGGCGAAGTTGTCGCAAACGGCATCACAAGTGCCATGATGGAATTTCCAGATTTCATCAACACCTACAGGAGGGGAAAGTCATGACTATTATCACGATTGGAATTGATCTCGCCAAGACCATTTTTGCGGTGCATGGGGTGAATGAAAATGGCCAGGCCGAGCTGGTCAAACCAAAAGTATGCCGCGATCAGCTACTGCCCTTGATTGCCAATTTACCTCCCTGCACCATCGGCATGGAAGCCTGCTCCGGCGCGCACCACTGGGCGCGTCTATTTCGTCAGCATGGCCACACCATCAAACTGATTGCACCTAAGTTTGTGACGCCCTATCGCATGAGCGGCAAACGTGGCAAGAACGATGCAGCGGACGCCGCCGCCATCTGCGAAGCCGTCACCCGAGCCCACATGCGCTTTGTGCCCATCAAAGAAGAGCACCAGCAAATCATCCTGTGCCTGCATCGCACCCGGCAAGGTTTCGTCGAAGAGCGCACCGCCACCTATAACCGGCTGCGCGGCCTCATATCCGAATTCGGCATCGTCTTGCCGCAGAAGGTGACGGGGCTACGCCAAAGCATCGGCAAGCATCTCGACCAGCTGCCGGCTTATTCCCGTCGCTGCATCGATGATCTCTTGACCCACGCCGATCAGCTCGATGCGCGTATTAGTGATTACGACAAAGCCATTGCCCAAGCCGCGCGCGAAGATGAGCGAAGCAAACGGCTCATGCAACGCCCAGGCATCGGCCCCATCACCGCCAGCGCGCTCTTGGCCAGCATCGGCAATGGACATGACTTCAAGAACGGCCGGCAGGTGGCCGCCTGGATCGGGCTCACACCCGGCCAGCACAGCAGCGGCGGTAAAGCGCGACTGGGCCATATCACCAAGGCGGGTGACAGCTATCTCAGAAGTTTGCTCGTTATGGGTGCACGCGCCGTGCTCAACAGCCTAGGCGAGAAGCAGGATTACTTTAGTCGCTGGGCACGGGAACTGGTTGCGCGCCGCGGTTATTGGCGTGCGGTGGTGGCGATTGCCGCGAAGAATGCACGCTTAGCTTGGGCGGTGTTGAAATACGGTGAAGACTTTCGCATGAACCAATCTGTCATCTGAGCACAGGATCAAAAGCGTCTATAGGAAAGCATACTGAAAAGGAACAGACGCCGCCTGAGGGCGGTAAAGAATCACCAGTGCACTGCACGTGTTGATGTGAAGCGGGTTGGACCCGTACCGGGAGCGCCTGATCAACTCTAGGGGAAGAGGCTATTCCCGACTAACGATGGAGGCCCCGGTGCGCGTCTTTCATCAGGGTCCGGGCAAGATGCCCAACATGACCGTTTGTAGTTTCGCAGTCCATCTTCTTACACAACAAAAGCAGCGCGATTTAAATTAAACGAGGATGCAGCGATGAAAGAAAAACACAACGGCGGTTGAAAATTTGGGGAAGCCCTTGTAGTTTGAAATGAGCGGCGTCGCGTAGCGACGTCCGATGCTTGCCGAAGGCAAGCATGAACTCGATTGAATGGTTAGGCATTAGTGAGCTCTCTGCTTGCTAATTTTTCCGTTAAAATACCAAGTTTCTGTTGGAATGTAACCCTCGCCTCGATTTGGCGGGCCTCCGGGGAATGTAATGGTGACGGATTTAGCATCTCCTTTTAGAATAGGGTCTTTTCCGCCACAAAAATCTATGGGTTTAAAAATAAACGGCTTCGTCTTTTTATTAAATGCAATCAAGTGAAGTGGCCCACCATTGCAGGCGTTGCCCATCGGGGATTCCTGAATAACCACCAATTGCGTAAATTCATTAAAGTTTCCATTGAAAACGCCCAAAACATCTGGAGTGTATGAGTACTCGCAATCGAAGGACAGAATAGTTTGCTCTTTAATTTTATATTCGCATTTATTTGTTGCTTTATTTACAGTGAGGAATAAAGGTCCTGCGATCGTTTCGATTGAATCGTCGGCGGTAACCGCTTGCGATATATTCAAAACTATTAGGAGCGAATAGCGTAACCACGTATTCATAGATTTGCCTAACGAAGTTGTATAAAAACCCCATTCTGCCCTGAACGAATTAGCCGAACAAGGTCGAAGAAAT
>CAZKHT010000054.1:2534-13493 GCA_964552595.1 uncultured Burkholderiales bacterium | reverse complement strand
CGCCGCAGACGCGGGACCGACAAGTGACGCGGAAGCTATTGCCGCTGCAAGCAAAAGTTTTTTCATATTTATCTCCTACGAAAATGGGGACTACCACCGAACTACGCTAATTCGATAGCCGCTGATCAATGGTGGCCTATGTGCGTCTTCATGAATACGGAAGGTCGCATTGCTGCCCAGTTTCCATAACACGGCCCGCGGACACCGTGCGCTATCCAACTTACGGATTCTGGATTGGGTGAACTTTTTTTCAGATCGCGAGGGATTCTCAGAGCTTTAGGCTGCTTTTCGCGACCCTCTGGACTTAAGTCTGGCCTGGAATAAGCCGTAAACAGGGTATAAACCGAAAGAGTGTGCCTTATGGAATTACAAGTGATACGACACGAACAAGTGCCCTTGGGTAAACCCCTCCCGTGCAATATCTATGACAGGGAGGGCTCTTTATTGCTCAAAGCCGGTGATGTGGTGCACTCCCATCGCCAGCTCGAAGAGCTTAGAGTGGACGGCTTATTCATTCCCAAACGGGATAAGGCGGACCCCGAGCCGGAAGCGCCTAAACAATCTCCCTTTGTGTTGCTGGACGCCCTGCCGGCGCAAACGGAACGCTTATTTGGGCGCATGTCGGTAGAACCCAATTTTGTCGGGCGCGTTCATACCATAGCGAAAGCCGTACAGACCGCCTGCGCTTTAGATAGAGACGCGTGCTTGGCGTGGATGTTCTTGGAAAGCGAAGCGCGCTATGTGATTGCGCATCCGCTGCACACGGCTATTCTATGTGAGTTGGTCGCAACGCAACTGGCCTGGCCGGAGGAGGCGAGATTGAGTGTCGTCTCGGCCGCGCTGACCATGAATGTTGCCAAGCTGGTTTTGCAACACAAGCTGCATGCGCAAACCGAAGCCATGAGCCCGGCGCAACTCGCGCAAATGCAATCGCACTGCGTGCTGGGTGTGGAGCTATTGGAAAGCCTGCATGTGAAAGATCCCCTCTGGATACACGCGGTGGCCCAGCATCATGAACGCTTAGACGGCAGCGGTTATCCGGAAAAACTTCAAGGCGACGCCATAGGGCGCGAGGCGAAACTAATCGCGGTGGCCGATAGTTATGCCGCGATGATTGCCGGCCATGCCTATAAACGCGCGCTGCCGGGTAACGCAGCCCTGAAAGAAATTTATCTGCGTCGCGGCAAACAATTGGACAGCGACATGGCTGACACCTTGATTAAAGTCGTTGGTGTGTTTCCACCCGGGAGCTATGTGCGTCTAGCCAATGGTGAAGTTGCGGTTGTCACGCGTCACGGCACTGCGCCGACGGCGCCGGTAGTAGTAAGCTTCGTCAACCCGCGCGGCCAAGCCATGAGTACCGCCAAACGCGATTGCAGCAATCCGCAATTTGCGATCAAGGAAGTCTTAATCAAATCCAAAGTCGACGCGACGCTGAATAACAAGGCTGGCTTGTGGGGCTATAAGCAGTAGGCGAATTTTCGCGACGCCGCCGCTCAGCGCACAGAAAAGCTCAAAGGAATACGCTTTCTGCCGAACTGGGTCGCCAGCTTGAAATGCTCGAAGCGTCCGGCTAAGGGCGAAGCGCAATGGGGACATGAGCCCTGCGGGCTCAAGTGGTAGGATTGAATCGCATACCTATCGCGCACTATCAGTGCTTCTCCGCATTGCGCGCAATAAGTCGTATCGCCGGCGACATTGTGTACATTCCCAGTATAGACATGCCGTAGTCCTTGATCCAGCGCAATCTTGCGCGCGCGTATTAAAGTTGCCGACGGAGTCGCGGGAATATCGCGCATTTTGTGGTCCGGATGAAAAGCAGAAAAATGCAAAGGAACGTCGGGCCCCAATTCTTTTGCTATCCATTGCGCGAGGGCTGCGATTTCCGCGTCGCTATCGTTTTTCCCGGGTATGAGGAGGGTGGTGATTTCCAGCCAGACTTCGGTTTCGTGCTTAATAAAGCACAAGGTCTCTAACACCGGCTGCAAATGCGAGCCCGTAACCTTGAAATAGAAATCCTCGCTGAACGCTTTTAAGTCGACGTTCGCGGCATCCATTTTGGGGTAGAAGGCCCGTCGCGGTTCGGCGTGCATATAGCCGGCCGTAACCGCCACGCTGTGTATGCCGTGGGCTCGGCATGCATCCGCCACGTCCATCGCATATTCGGCGAATATCACTGGGTCGTTATAGGTAAAGGCTACACTTTTGCAGCCGTGCTCATGCGCGGCCAGCGCAATGGCTTCGGGACTGGCTTGGTCCATGAGGGTATCCATTTCGCGCGACTTGCTGATGTCCCAATTCTGACAAAACTTGCAAGCGAGATTGCATCCCGCAGTGCCGAAAGACAGCACGCTGCTGCCGGGATAAAAATGCGCCAGCGGTTTTTTCTCTATGGGGTCTATGCAAAATCCGGAGGAGCGGCCATAAGTGGATAACACCATGCTGTCACCACGCCGTTCGCGCACAAAACAGGCGCCGCGCTGCGCATCGTGCAATTTACAATCACGAGGACATAAATCGCATTGGATGCGGCCATCGGCTAGAGGATGCCACCAGCGTGCGGATTCCGCACTCATGCGTCCTTCCTAAGCGCCAAAGCCGATTTTCGTCCCCAGTCCTCACCCGCTTCCAGTTCCGACCATTTTTCCACGGTGTACACCCGTATCTTGATGTCCGGTGACCAAAAGTTTGGCGCGAGACCAGCTTTACGTTTCAAGGCTTCCAAGAAAGCCCGCTTATCTGGAAAATCTTGCCAGACTTGCGGCAGGAAAGTCGCGCGCTGCCGCTCGTATTCCAAAATCACGCCGTGTAGATTCGGTTGTAATTGCGCCAGCGCTTCCGCTTCGGTCTGTGCAGTGAGCGCGCGGCTTTCGGAGAGTACGGAGACCTCAATCTGCGTGATCGCCAGCTCATCCCGGGTCAGCGGGGGGAAACGCGGATCGCGAAATGCGGCGGCAAGTGCGTTGGCGTGCACATCTTCCCAAAGCGAGCGCTGCGGCTCTAAGGTCCCCATGCAACCGCGCAGCGCGCCATATTGCTTCAGCGTGACAAAACTGGCCCCCGCGTTTTGCAGCGCCGAACTGCCCTTGGGCAAGTCTAAGCTGCTCGCGATCGCGCCGCGTGCCACGGCAAGAAGCACGGCACCCTCATCGGGATGCATCTTGCACCTCCGAGTAATAAGCGAGAGCGGCGTACCCCACCACTTGATCCGGCTCACCCGCGGTGTCCCCCGAATTGCGCAAATCCAATAAGGTAGGAACTAGCGCATGGCCTCGCGCCGCGACGGCAAACCCGTTTAAAGGATTTGCGCCGCATGCGTCCTCGTATCCGAGCTCAGGCTTCATTGCCAAGACTTTGCTTATGGTCGCCTTGTCTCTGCGCTGGGCGACGGCATAGGGCAAATAATGCGATAAGTCAGAGCTGATCACGATCAGGGTTTCCTTCCCGCCCCAAACTTTTTCCAGGACCTCCGCAACCTCCTCGGCGCTGGCCTCGCCCACGACTAAGGGTAAAAAAGTAAATTCATTCAATACCGTTTGCAGAAAGGGCAGTTGCACTTCCAGCGCATGTTCCAGAGCATGCGGAAGATCAGTGACGGTGACTTGCGGCAGTGCACGCACCGCGGCGCAGGCCGCACTGTCTACCGCTACCGTGCCCAATGGTGTCGCAAACCCTTGGGCTTTAGGCAGGGCAAGACCATGTACGGCCACCCTATGCGCGGGCGCCAAAAGGATGACCCGGGAAATTTGCGCCCGCTCCGCTTGCAAAGTGCGGTAAGCCGTTGCCGCGATGGGTCCCGAATAGCGATAGCCGGCATGAGGTACAATTATTGCCTTAGGTAAGCCCGGCGGCGGCATGGGGGCCGCATCCAGAAGGCCGCAAACAGTGCGCGCAAGTTCAGTCTCTTGGCTCGGATAGAAAGCGCCTGCCACAGCGGCGGGGCGTACATTGGACATCAGCTTTATTCCTATAGGTAATGGGTTTTAGATGGACCACCAGCGTAGAAATTCAAGAACAAATAAGTTAAGAATTTTTTACTATAGTCGGCGAGAAAAAAAATGAATGCCCCATTACGCCGCTATGCTTTAATTCCCGCTGCCGGCAGTGGCAGCCGCATGGAGTCTCATCTTCCGAAGCAATACCATCCCTTGGCCGGGGCGACGATGTTGTGGCACGCCATACAAGCGTTACACGCGCACCCGCAAATCGATCAAATCTTTGTCGTGCTTGCGGCGGACGATGTGCACTATGCTTTACATGATTGGTCGGCCTTTGCGGGTAAGCTGCAACCCATGTTTTGCGGCGGCGCCACGCGCTCCCAAAGTGTGCTCAACGGCTTGCGCTTGCTGGCACCGCGAGTGCACCCGCAGGATTGGATATTAGTGCATGACGCCGCGCGTCCTTGCTTGAACCAAAACCATTTGCAAATGCTGTTTGATACTTTACGCGGCGATGAAGTGGGGGGCTTGCTCGCGATTCCCGTGGCCGACACTCTGAAGCGCGCCGATGCCGGTGGGCGGGTGGTGAGCACGGAACCGCGCGAGCATGTGTGGCAAGCGCAGACCCCGCAAATGTTTCGCTATGGCGTGTTGTTGCGTGCGCTGGAGGCGGCAGGCGCGCAAACCCCTACCGATGAAGCGCGCGCGGTGGAACATTTGGGTATGAAGCCCAAGCTGGTCAACAGCGATATCCTGAATTTGAAAGTGACTTATCCCAGTGACTTCAAAATGGCGGAATTCAGCTTGCAGCAATACCAGGAAGCGGCGCTATGAGTTTGCGTATCGGCCAAGGGTTTGACGTTCACGCCCTGGTGGCTGGGCGCAAATTGATTATAGGCGGTGTCACCATACCCTTTGCCTTGGGCTTGGCCGGGCATTCCGACGCCGATGTATTGCTGCATGCGATCTGCGATGCGCTGCTAGGCGCGGCGGGCTTAGGCGATATCGGACAGCATTTCCCCGATAGCGACGCGCGCTATGCCGGCATCGACAGCCGCGCGCTCTTGCGCCATGTGGGAGGCTTGATTTCAGCCAAACAGTATCGCGTGAGCAATCTCGACGCCACCATCATCGCCCAAGCACCCAAGATGGCACCGCACATCCCGACCATGGTCACGCATATCGCGGCGGATTTAAACCTTAAGCCGGAGGCGATCAATATCAAAGCCACTACTACCGAGAAGTTGGGGTTTACCGGGCGCGGCGAAGGTATCGCGGCTCAAGCCATTTGTCTTCTGGAAAAAACCGCTGGTGACTAGCGCCCACTCCGAGCGCTTATTTTTCGCACTATGGCCGGACGCCGTGATCCAAGCCGAATTCGTCGGCGCGGCAAAACAACTACAGCAAGCCTGCGGCGGGCATAGAACACGCCGTGAAAATATGCATTTGACGCTGGCGTTTTTGGGCGAAACCGAGAGCGAAAAAATTCCCGCTGTGGTCGCTGCCGCAAGCCGAATCAATGCCCAATGCTTTGAATTGGCTTTCGGCCGCTTAGGCTGGTGGCACACCAATCAAGTCGCATGGGCGGCACCCGATCAGCCACCGCTCGCTTTGCATGAATTGGTAAAAAATCTGCGCTTGGATTTGATGGCGCTGGGATTCAAATTCGACGAGCGGCGTTTTTTTCCGCATGTGAGTTTATTGCGCAAAGCCCGTTGCGCGGGCGGTGGCGTGGATACCACGCCTATTATTTGGCCGGTGCGGAGTTTCGCTTTAGTGCGTTCGACCGCGCGGCATGACGGCGCCCACTATGCGATCGTGCAGCGCTGGCCTCTGCACCCTTAGCCGCTAGCCGGTATCCAGCTTTAGCTCAGGCGGCTTGGCTTGCTGCGCTTAATAATTCTTGCGCGGCTTCGGCATAGCTCTCGGCTCGAATATCAGATAGGCGCAGCACGCGTGCCTGAGCCAGTCCGGGAAAATGATGCAGAGTCGAACGCTGATATGCCGGGTCGTAATGCCGTCGCAATAAATCCTGAACAAATTCGTCCCAGGCACCGGCTTCGGCCAGAGTCGTCCAATGCGCAAGCAGGGCTTTGCCATGCAAGCTTTCCAAGCAACTGAGTTTTCGCAATAGCTCTGCGGGCTGGGCGTGGAAGTGCGCATAATCTTCGTGCAAGAGTTGCACGCGCTGCGCTTCATTGAGTTCTAGCCGTACACAAGCGCCTTGCCAAATGCGCGCAATCAAAGTTTCGGGTACCCGCAGGCGGCCGATTTTTTTACTTTCCGCTTCGACGTAAACCTTGCGCCCGGGATCGAAACCACGCAAGGCTTGCCAGACCTGGCTTTCAAACATCTTCTGCGCGGGCTGCGCGGTATCGGGCAAATTGCCGAGGACCGAACCTCTATGCGCGGCCAATTGTTCCAAATCTAAAACCTGGGCGCCGGCTTGGGCTAGGGCGCTCAGCAAGCGGCTCTTGCCGGAGCCGGTAGGGCCGCAAATAACTTCGAACGTAAAGTTGTGCGGGAGTTGCTCCAAGTCGTCAATGACGCGCCGGCGAAAAGCTTTATAACCGCCCTCCAAGCGCGCGACCTTCCAGCCTACCTCGCTCAAAATATGTGCCATGGCGCCACTGCGCTTGCCGCCGCGCCAGCAATACACCAGCGGCCGCCAATGTTTGGGCTTTTTGGAAAAATACCCATCCAAATGCTGGGCAATATTGCGTGCAATGAGAGCAGCCCCAAGTTTTTTCGCCTCGAAACTCGAAGCCTGTTTATACAGCGTGCCAACCTCGGCCCGCTCCGCCGCGCTGAGTACCGGGAAATTTTTTGCCCCGGGAATATGGTCTTCGGCAAACTCAGGCGGTGTGCGCACATCGATGACCTCGTCAAATTGATCGAGCTGTGCTACGGTAGCGGCCGCTGTCATGCCAGAGATACTCCTTTAAAACGCTGATTTTACCGACTTCAGGATGCATGCGCCGCTCGGATTTGAAACACAGGCGATTTTGACAATTCAGGCTAGGCGCCAGACATGAAGGACCCAATTAAACTCACTGAGTATGCCCATGGGGGCGGCTGCGGCTGCAAAATTGCACCCGCGCTGCTTTCGGAAATATTGGGCCAGTTCGCGCCGGCTAAAACATTTGCGAACTTATTGGTGGGCACTGAAAGCAGTGACGACGCCGCCGTATGGCGTCTAAACGAAACCCAAGCCATCGTCGCCACCACCGATTTTTTTATGCCTATCGTCGATGATGCCTTCGACTTCGGGCGCATCGCCGCCACCAATGCCTTGTCCGATATCTATGCCATGGGGGCGCAGCCTTTATTCGCTTTGGCCCTGGTGGGCATGCCTATCAATAAGCTGCCTGTCAGCACCATACAAAGAATTCTCGCCGGCGGCGCGGCGGTGTGCGAGGCAGCGGGCATCCCGATTGCTGGCGGGCATTCCATAGACGCGCCAGAGCCGATTTATGGCTTGGTCGCACTGGGTCTGGTACATCCTGATCAAGTGAAGCGCAACGACCGCGCCCAAGCCGGTGATTGTTTGATTTTGGGCAAGGCTTTAGGAGTAGGAGTGTTAAGCGCGGCGCTAAAAAAAGGCGCACTGAGCCAGCAGGGCTATACCGCTTTGATCACCAGCACCACTCAGCTGAATCGGCCTGGTAGCGCGCTGGCCCCCATGCCGCAAGTTCACGCGCTCACCGATGTCACCGGATTTGGTTTATTAGGGCATTTGCTTGAAATTTGCCGCGGCGCGCATTTGCAGGCTGAGCTTCAGTGGTCGAAAATTCCTTTGCTCATCGATGTCGCGGATTTAGCCCAAGGTGGATACGCGCCGGGTGCCGTGACACGCAATTGGGAAAGTTACGGCGCGGCGGTGCGGCTAGACGCGGGTATCAGCGAATGGCAGCGCGCGATTTTATGCGATCCCCAAACCAGTGGCGGGTTATTGGTCGCGTGCGCGCCCGAGATCGCGGCCGAGGTGCTCGATTTGTTTCACGCTCAAGGTTTCGCGGCGGCGGCGCTGATCGGCCAATTGCGGGAAGTGGACAAGGACGCACCTGGACCCAGCATCAGGGTCGGCGCTTAAGGCTCAAGCCGCCGCGCGATCAGCGACGGCTTGGTGGGCGTTTGCGCCCGGTAGCTTGTGAGCAGTATCGGGGTCTGCGCGGCGCTGTAGCTTACGTCTTTCGGCCTCGCAGCTGCCGGCTTCTTTTAGTAACAGACGGCGCTCGAATAAGCGCCTTTCCACAAGTAAAAATTCCACGCTATAACTGGGGAGGGTCATGGCGAGGTTCTCCTAGGGGTATGAGCCAACAGTATGGCAAATGATTAGGAAAAACAAGGTATATAACCCATTTGTAATGCTGGCGTAGCGAAGCACTGCGCTAAACTTAATTTTAATAAGGGCGACTGAGAGGCTAAAAAATATGCGATTTCTAATTATTGAAGACGACGCCTCGGCTGCGGATTACCTCAAAAAGGGTCTAGGCGGATTTGGCTATGAAGCCGATGTCGCCCATGACGGGGAAGAGGGCTTGTCCATGGCCCGCGACCATGAATACGACTTGTGGTTAATCGATGTGATGTTGCCCAAGCGTGATGGTTTATCAGTTTTAAAATCCCTACGCGACGATGGCAAACATGTGCCGGCGTTGATCCTCTCGGCACGCGGCGAAGTCGACGACAGAGTCGAGGGACTGCGTGCCGGCGGCGATGATTATGTGGTTAAGCCCTATGCCCTGGCCGAGTTGCAAGCGCGCATCGAAGCCTTATTGCGCCGTACCAAAACCTTCGATAGTTATCCCGAGACCGAACTCGTGGTGGGTGATTTGCATATGGATTTATTGTCGCGGGCCGTAACCCGGGCCGGGCAAGAAATATTTCTAAAGCCGCGCGAATTTCGCTTACTCGAGTATTTAATGCGACATGCGGATAGCGTGGTGACGCGCACCATGTTATTGGAAAATGTCTGGGATTATTTTTTCGACCCACAAACCAATGTGGTCGATGTCCACATCAGCCGACTGCGCTATAAGCTGGATAAGTATTTTCCTTATCCCATGCTGCATACCGTGCGGGGGTCCGGCTACACCTTACGCTCCACGCGGGACCCGGACGTAGAATAAGCGCCTATGCGGCGCTTATTGCTCAACCCCGCAGCGCTGCTGTCTACCCCGGCGCGGCTGACGCTGGCATTCACTGCCTTATACGTAGTCGGCACGCTGCTCATTTTCGTTTTCCTCAATTTTCAACTGCACGACGCCTTGGTCAGCCAGGTCGATAGGACTCTGCTCGATCAGCAAAATCGGCTGACGGTGCAATACAAAGAAGCCGGTTTTCCCGCCTTATTTCGCGCGATACGGGGCGAATTGCAAAGCCGTGGCCAAAGTGATCGCACTTATCGGGTACTCGATAACAGCGGAAAGAAAATGCTGGAAGTCGGGGATTTGCAATTGCCGGATAGCTTACCTGCCGGCGCCGGCTTGCGTGATATAGATACCCGTATCGGCCAAACCGAGGGCGTAGCGGTCAAAGCCCGTCTACTCACCTTTGCCATAGGCAATCGCATCACCGTGCACACGGCAAAAAATATGGAGCCGACCGAGGAACTGATGTCGAGCTTCCGTTCCGCCTTTCTGACCACGGTGGTCTTGATCCTGATACTGGGGCTGGCGGGCGGCTGGTGGCTGGCCAAAAAATTCTGGGTGCAAATCGAATCTTTTAATCAAATGGCGATGAAAATCGTCAACTCCGGCAATTTGGCCAGCCGCTTACCAGTGGTCGGCAATAATGAGTTTTCGGTGCTCGCGACCAATATGAACGCGATGCTGGATAAGATGGAAAAATTATTTCAAGGCATACGCCAGGTCAGCGACAACATCGCGCACGATTTGCGCAGTCCTTTAACCCGTTTGCGCGCCGACGTCGAAGTGACGCTGCAGGAGAGCGATCCCAAACAATATCGCCTGACTTTAGAGCGGGTTTTGACCGAGCTGCAAAATATGCAGGAGATTTTCCAGTCGCTACTCTCGCTGGGCCAAGCCGAGGCGGGCAGCATGCGCATACGTAAAAAACCGCTGAAGCTAACGCAGCTCTTGGAAGATGTGGTTGAGCTCTATGCGCCGCTGGCGGAAGACAAGGGCCAGACCTTCGAAGCGCACATCCCGCCGGATTTAGTGATAGAGGGCGACAGGCAATTACTTGCGCAGACCTTTTCCAATCTGCTGGATAATGCGGTCAAGTATGTGCCTGAAGGCGGCAAAATCGTACTCACCGCCGCCATCCAGGAAGACAAAGCCGAGATTCATTTGGATGACAGCGGGCCCGGCATTCCGTCCGAAATGCGCAAAAAAGTATTTGATCGATTCGTGCGCGTCGATCCCAGCCGCACCTTGCCGGGCACCGGTTTGGGCCTGAGTTTAGTAAAAGCATTTATAGAATTGCATCAAGGTAATATCACCTTGGGTGATAGTAAATTAGGCGGTACTTCCTTTCTGATTATCTTGCCTGTCGCGTAAACTCTCGCGGTGGTTCGAATTTATAAAGCTTTGGATTTGCCTAGCGCGCATTTGCTCGCCGGCCTTTTGCGCCAGGCCGGCATAGAGGCGCGTGTGCTGAACGAAAATGCTCAAGGCGGTTTAGGCGACATCCCCTTTGGTGAGGCTTATCCCGAAGTATGGGTAGCCCATCCGCAAGACCAAACCCGGGCCCGCGCCATCATCGCGGAATTTGAGCGCGCGCCTATCAATCCCGGTTCAGTGTTTTGTCAGGTGTGTGCCGAAGAAAATCCCGCGAATTTTGAATTGTGCTGGAACTGCGGCGAAAAAATTTAAGAAGCACGCGCATTTTTCACGGGTTTGAGCAAGGGCTGCAGAGCCGGCCAGACGACGCCTAGCAATTTGGCTTGCGCCGTGGCGACGGGGTGCAAACCATCCGCTTGGAAGGCATCACGCTGATCGGCGATGGGACCCAACAAAAAAGGCACGAAAGGTAGTTGGTATGGACTTGCAAAGAA
>CAZKHT010000054.1:0-2524 GCA_964552595.1 uncultured Burkholderiales bacterium | reverse complement strand
AAAGCGGGGCCGCAATTGGGGGGCAAACGCAGGCCTATAAAGAGCACCCGGGCGCCGCTGTTGCGCGCGCGCTGTATGATGCCTTCCAGATTCGCGCGCGTGGCTTCCGGCGCGAGTCCGCGCAAGCCGTCGTTGGCGCCGAGTTCGAGCAGCACGATAGCGGGCTGATGTTCGGCTAACAGCTGGGGAATGCGATACAAACCACCGCTACTGGTTTCGCCGCTGATACTGGCATTGACCACGCGATAGGGCTGCTTTTCTTGCTGTAAGCGCTGCTGCAATAAATTCACCCAGCCGCTGGCTTGAGGCAAACCATAGGCCGCGGACAAACTGTCGCCCACGACCAAGATGGTTTGCGCCGCGCTCACTATCGTAGCGCTTAAGAATAAGGCCGCGAATAATGCGCGGCGGAAAAGAGATTTCATGTCGGTCACGCCTCTGGTGCAAGTCAGCCATCTTACCCAAACAGTCGCTCACGAAAGCGGACCGCTGACGATATTGCAAGATGTCAGCTTTAACATCCAAAGCGCTGAGTCCATCGCGATCACCGGGGCTTCTGGTTCGGGTAAATCCACATTGTTAGGCTTGGTCGCGGGTTTAGACCGGCCCACCAGCGGCGAAGTTGCGATAAACGGCGAAGAGATCTTCAGCTTGGACGAAGATCAGCGGGCGGCCCAGCGCGGCCGATGCATGGGCTTCGTGTTTCGATTATTTAAACTTTTGCCCTGTCTACCCGCGATGGAAAAAGTGATGCTGCCGATGGAATTGCTAGGCCTGGAGAATGCACGCGAGCGCGCCGCGGCTATTCTGCAACGCGTGGGTTTAAGCGCTCGCTTGCAACATTATCCTAAGCAATTGTCCGGCGGCGAGCAGCAAAGAGTGGCCATCGCCCGCGCTTTCGTCACTGAACCTGCCTTGCTCTTGGCCGATGAACCCACGGGAAATTTGGATAGCGCGACCGGCGCGACGGTGATTGATTTGTTGTTCAATTTAAATCAGGAGCGTGGCACCACCTTACTCTTAGTAACGCACGATAGCGCCTTGGCGCAGCGCTGTCGCCGCACTTTAAGTCTTTCCGCGGGCCGCTTAATGGATGCGGCCGCATGAAACTGGCCTGGCGTTTATTGCTGCGCGAATGGCGGGGCGGCGAACTGCGCCTCATCGTCAGCGCATTAATACTTGCGGTGGCGGCGATCACCACGGTGAGTTTTTTCACTAATCGCGTGCATCTCGCCTTAAGTACCCAAGCCAGCCAATTACTGGCGGCGGATTTAATCCTACGCGCGGATCATCCCCTAGAGGCCGCATTCGCAGCCCACGCCCGCGCGCTCGGTTTGAGCATCGCCGATACCGCAGCTTTTCCTAGCATGGTCAGCGTCGGTGAACGCAGTCAATTCGTGGAAGTGAAAGCGGTCAGCGCGGCCTACCCCTTGCGCGGCGAATTACGCGTGAGCGCGGCGCCGTATGCGCCCGACCAAGAAAGCGCCACCGGCCCCGCGCCCGGCAGCGCTTGGGCCGATGCCCGCTTAGCGCAAGCTTTGCAATTAAAACCCGGCGATGAGGTGGAACTGGGCAGGACGCGGCTGCGCCTCGCCTCTATTCTGACCAAAGAACCTGATCGCGCCGGCGATTTTTTCAATATCGCGCCTAGGCTGATGCTGAATCAGCAAGACCTCGCTCGCACGCAATTAATCCAAGCCGGCAGCCGCGTCAGCTACCGCTTATTGGTGGCGGGAACAGCGGCGCAAATTAAAAATTTTCGCGTCTGGGCTGAGCCCCGTTTGAGCCGTGGCGAACGTCTAGAAGGCGTGAGCGATGCCCGCCCCGAAATTCGGTTCGCGTTGGAACGGGCCGAGCGCTATCTGGGGCTGGCGGCTTTGGTCTCGGCGATACTCGCGAGTGTCGCGATCGCCTTAGCCAGCCGGCAATTTATGCTGCGGCATTTGGATAGCTGCGCGGTGCTGCGTTGCTTAGGCGCTAGCCAAGCGCAAATATTAAAAATTTATTTGCTGCAGTTTCTGATTTTAGGCTTGCTTGCCAGCGTGTTGGGCGCGGCGGTGGGTTATGCCGGGCAGGCTTTACTCGGCGAATTCTTGCGCGGGCGCATCGTAAATGACTTGCCTATGGCCAGTGCGCTGCCGTTTTTCGAAGGCGTGGCCTTGGGCTTAATTTTATTATTAGCATTCGCCTTGCCGCCTTTGATGCGGCTCAAGCATGTCTCCGCCGCGCGGGTTTTACGCAGAGATTTAGGCGCGGTGCGCGCTTCCAATGTATTGGCTTACGTTATGGGCGCGCTATTGGTAATCGCCGTCCTCGTTTATCGCGCCGGCGAAATTAAATTGGGCTTGTATGTCTTGCTGGGAATACTCGGCGTCGCTGTCCTGGGTGCGATGCTGGGGCTAAGCCTGTTATCGCTGCTCGCGGCCTGGCGGCGGGTCGCGCGCGGAGTGTGGTTTTATGGTTTAGCCAACGCCGCGCGACGTCGTTCCGCGACGATCACGTGCGCATCCCCCCGCCGTCGTCG
>CAZKHT010000053.1:0-13610 GCA_964552595.1 uncultured Burkholderiales bacterium | reverse complement strand
CAGGCGAAGAAGAGTTGGATCGCCTGATGCGGCAGTTTAACGACAGCTTCGATCACAACCGCCACGCCTTGCGCATCGTTGAGTCATTCGAGAATCCGTACGCGCGTTTTCCCGGTTTGAACTTGACGTTTGAAGTGCGCGAGGGGATCGTTAAGCATTCACGGGATTTCGCGCCGGGGGAAATCCCAGAACTGGACGAGTACGTTCCTGGGCAGCGGCCCCCTTTGGGGGCGCGCCCGGCGAGCCAGGGGAGTTGGTGCATAGAGGCGTACTGGTTTCCTTGGGCTACTGGAATGACGCGGAAAAAACCGCGGAACGATTTAAACCGGCACCACAGCGGCAACCGGGCTTAATGCTGCCCGAAATTGCCGTGTGGTCGGGCGACACCGTGCGCATGGATGAAGAAGGCTTTTTATATTTCATCAGCCGCCGCGACGAAATGATCAAAACCTCGGGTTATCGCGTGAGCCCCACCGAGGTGGAAGAAGTCATCTATTCCACAGGACTTGTCGGAGAAGCGGCAGCCCTGGGCATCCCGCACCCTGTGCTAGGCCAGGCTATCGTTCTGGTGGCGACCCCAGCCAAAGCCGGTCAATTGACCGAGCAAACCCTGCTAGACGCTTGCAAACAGGCGCTTCCGGCTTTTATGGTGCCGGCGGCGGTCAAGTTGCGTAGCGATAGTTTGCCCCGCAATCCCAATGGCAAGATAGATCGCAAAGCCTTGGCACAGGGTTTGCAAAACGAATTTGATTCCTTGCCGGCAAAGTAAAAATGGACACCATCAAAGCTTCGCCACAGCACGCCGCGTCTTCCTACTTCAATGTCGTGGACGACGTCTTGCAAATCGGCGGCATGCCTATCACGCGTTTGGCCTTGCGCGTCGGCCAAACGCCTTTCTACGCCTACGATAGACAGGCTATTTCCGAGCGCATCGCCGAACTGCGCGCCGCTCTGCCTGCCGCGATTAAATTGCATTACGCGATGAAGGCGAATCCTATGCCGGCTGTGGTGCAATACATCACGCCCCTGGTCGATGGCTTAGACGTCGCTTCCGGCGGCGAATTAAAAGTCGCCTTGGACGCGGGCGCCAACCCGCGCGATATCAGCTTTGCCGGCCCTGGTAAAAGCCAGCAAGAACTTTTGTGCGCACTCGCCTCCGGCATTACGATTAATCTGGAATCGCCACTAGAGCTGGAAACCCTGACTAAGCTTGCGCGCGAAACCGATTTAAAACCGCGAGTGGCGGTACGCGTGAATCCGGATTTTGAATTGAAATCCTCAGGCATGAAAATGGGCGGTGGACCCAAGCAATTTGGCGTAGACGCGGAGACAGTGCCGGCCCTGCTGCAACGTATAGGCGAGTTGCAATTTGATTTTCAGGGGTTTCATATATTCAGCGGCTCGCAAAATCTCAAGGCTGAATCGATTTCCGAGGCGCAAGATAAAACCTTGGCGCTGGCGCAGCGTTTAAGTCAGGCGGCGCCGGGGCCGGTGAGAGTTTTAAATTTGGGCGGCGGCTTCGGCATACCGTATTTCCCCGGCGAAACGCCTTTGGATTTAAACGCCATAGGTGAACACCTAAGCGCTGTCCTGCCCGCCGCGCAAGCCGCCTTGCCCAATACCGAATTTGTGATTGAGCTGGGCCGTTTCTTGGTGGGTGAAGCCGGTGTCTATGTGTGTCAAGTGCTAGAGCGAAAAATTTCTCGCGGCCAAGTTTTTTTAGTCACCAACGGCGGCCTGCATCATCACCTGGCGGCCTCAGGCAACTTCGGGCAAGTGATACGCAAAAATTATCCTGTCGCGGTGGGCAATAAAATGCGGGGCGGCGCGCGTGAATCGGCGTCGGTGGTGGGGCCGCTGTGCACGCCGCTCGATTTACTGGCCGACAAAATGGATTTAGCGCAAGCCGAGGCCGGCGACCTCGTCGTGGTCTTCCAGTCGGGGGCTTATGGCTTAAGCGCCAGCCCCGCCGGTTTTCTGAGTCATCCTCACGCCGTCGAAGTCTTGGTTTAAACGACGAATTAAAATAACAATGCAAGCTAGGAACGTTGACGCATGAGTGGTATTACCGGCTGGTTTGGCCTCGCACAAACAGATCCCTCGCACTTGCTCGTGCACATGGCACAACCTTTAACGCAATTCGATCACAGCGCATTAAAAACCCACACTTGTAGCCTATCGGGTTTAGCCATGGCCCAGCTTGGCAATGAAGGCGAATTTGTGCAAAGCGGGTCTTGGCAAATCGCCTTACAGGGTCGTCCCGAATTCAGAGACGAATATTTGCAAGCGCGCGCACGCACTTTTGGCTTCGCCGCAACTTTTGTCGAAGCCTATGCCGACTATGGCATTCCGGTCCTGGAAAAACTCAACGGTCCTTTTGTCTTGGTGGCTTTAAATGAAACCGAGAACGAAGCCTTATTAGCGGTGGATAGGCTGGGCGTGGGTTCCTTATGCTATACCGCCGCCGCGCGTGGTTTAGTCTTCGGCACTTCTTTAGATAGCATGCGCCGGCATCCGCAAGTCGAAGCCAAGATCAGCGCGCAAGCCATCTTCGATTATTTGTATTTCCATATGATCCCCGCGCCGGGAACCATCTATGAAAACCAAACCCGTTTACTGCCCGCGGAATATTTACGGCTGCGCCAAGGCCGTCTCGAAACCGGCTTGTATTGGAATCTCAGTTTTGATGAAACAGTGCGCCGCCCCTTTTCCGAATTACGCCAGGAATTTTTGGAGACTTTAAAACAGGCGGTAGCGGACAGCGCGCGTGGCGCGGAAAAAGTTGGCGCTTTTCTCAGTGGCGGCACCGATAGCTCTACGCTGGCGGGCATGCTCACCGAAGTTAGCGGCGCGCCCGCCCACACTTACTCCATCGGTTTCGCGGAACAAGGTTACGATGAAATGGGCTATGCACGCATCGCGGCCAAACATTTCGGCACCGATCATCATGAATATTATGTGACGCCGCAAGACATCGTAGACGGTATTCCCCGTATCGCCGCGATTTACGATCAGCCCTTCGGTAATTCTTCCGCGGTGCCTACGTATTACTGTGCAAAATTGGCGCGTGAGGATGGCGTCACGCGTTTGCTGGGCGGCGACGGCGGCGATGAATTGTTCGGCGGCAATGAACGCTATGCCAAGCAAACCTTATTCGAGCGCTATCAGTTACTGCCGCCGCTGTTGCGCTCGGCTTTTATTGAGCCCGGATTAAATTTGCCTGGGGCGCAAAAAATCTCCTTGCTGCGCAAAGCGGCGAGCTATGTTCAGCAAGCCAATCTAGGCATGCCGGAACGCCTGGAAACCTATAACTTGCTTTTACGTTTCGGCGCGGCGCGCATCTTTACGCCTGGTTTTTTAGATAAGGTCCATCAATTCCGCCCCATGCAGGAAATGCAGTCGGTCTATGACGGCGCGCTGGCGCATACCCTGATTAACCGCATGCTGGCGCTAGACATCAAATTCACCTTGGCAGACAGCGATTTGCCCAAGGTAAACAAGAGCTGCGAATTGGCCGGCGTGGAAGTCGCCTATCCCATGTTGGCGCATGCCGTGCTAGATTTCTCGACTCGGCTGGAGCCTGGTTTCAAATTAAAAGGTACGCGCCTGCGCTGGTTTTTTAAGGCCGCGCTCAAAGGTTTTTTGCCGGACGCCATACTCACGAAATCGAAACACGGTTTCGGCTTGCCCTTCGGACCCTGGGTAGCTAGCCACGCGCCACTCAAGGCCGTGGTAATGGACAGCTTACAAGCCTTAAAGCAAAGACAAATCGTGCGCAACGATTTCATCGACGAATTGTGCAATGTGCATCTCAATCAACATGCCGGCTACTACGGCAGCATGATCTGGGTGTTGATGATGCTAGAGCAATGGCTGCAGCAACATGAGCGTGCGGCTTAATGCGCGAACTGGGTTTGCGCACGAAATAAATTTTGCGTTAAGCGCAAAATAAAACGTAATGGTTTTCTTTCCCACGGCGTGAACCGCGGCAACTGCCATAAATCGCTGGCCGGCGTGGCACTTCCCCAAGCAGTCGATACTGCGCAATCAAAGCCCAAGTCCTGCGCCATTTTTACGTGCTCGGCGGCATAATCCTGGTCCGGCTTGCCATTCGGATAAGCGAATAAAGTGATGGGCTCACCCACAATTTCCTCCAAGCGCATCTTCCCAAGACGCATTTCGGTCAGCGCCGCTTCGCCCGCTTGGCGCGCCAGTATGGGGTGAGTGTGGGTATGCGCGCCTATCTCCATGCCGGCGGCGCGCAACTGTAGTACTTGCTCCGCGCGCATCATAAGATTATCTGGCAAGGGCGTGGAAATACGCGCTGCGATGGCCGCGACCTGCTCGCTTCTTTGCGCCAGCGGTAAATATTTAAGCTGATTTAACAGCGCATCTATGGTTTGGCGGCGCGCGTCTAGGTTGTCTGTGGCGTAAGTTCCTAAACCCAAACTACGTAAATCCAAGCGAATGCCCGGCGCGCGTCGCACGCTCTCGATCACGCTGTCGTTCCACATCCGGCCGCCATCGAGAAAATCCGTGGCCACGAAGAAAGTCGCGGGAAGGTGATGGCGCAACAAAATCGGCAATGCGATCTCGGCGTTGTCCGCATAACCATCGTCAAAAGTAATACACAAGGCGCGCGGCGGCAGCGTGTTTGCGCGCAGGTGGCGCACCGCGAGTGAAAGCGGTATCACATTAAAAATCCGAGCAACGGCGCCGATTAAGGCATCGAAGGTGGGCGCGTCGGGCTCGCTCGGCATATACGGATCGGGCTGCGCCAATACCCGATGAAAGATCAAAATGGATAAGCGCGGACCGCTTACAGCCGAGGCCGTTTTCACGGCCGTATGCAGACCTATCATGTAGGTGCTTCGCGCTCGCGCCGCGCGCGCAACATACGCGTCGCCGCATTGCTAGACACACGCTTACCACTGCCGAGATTGAGCTCTTGCACCACGATGACCCGGGTCAGCACGAGGATGGCAATCAGCAAATAGGGCAAATCGAAATAGGCTAAACCCAGAAAAGCGCCGCCTACGATATAACCTACCATGCTCACTTGTATCATGGCCGCGAGATCGCTGGCCCACTTTAATGCGGCGACACCGCGTGTCTGTTTCAGAATAAAACTACCGTCGCGCCAGGACAAAGCAAACAACATAAGAAACAATATCAATCCGACAAAACCATGCTCGCCCAGAACCTGGAAATAAATACTATGCGCGTCGTGATAATCCAAAGGGTCGGGTGCGTATTCAAAAAACAATTCCGGCGTAAACGCATCATAGCCGCCACCGACAAAGGGCCGCGCTTTCGCTAAATTAAAAGCGAATGCCCAGGCATTGAGACGCCCGGTTGCCGATTGATCTTCCTTGTAGCTCTCTATGGTGGACATGCGGTCATACCACTTCTCAGGGATGAAGGGCAGCGCGCCGACTAAGGTCACTGCAATTAACATTCCCAACAACATCTTCTTACTACTTTTAAGCCACATAAACGCGGCCATGGTCACTATCGCCAGCAAGGCGCCGCGCGAATAAGAGCCTATGACCGCGATGGTGGTTAAGCCCATTGCGCCCCACAAACCCATGCGTATCACCAGTCGCTGGTATTGGCCTTGCAGGTACCACATCAGCGGTATCGTCATGACCAGCGCAAGGGCCAATTCATTGTTGCCGCCGATAAAGGTTCCCGAAGGTCCCCAGACCAATCCTGAGCCTCCGGTTGCGGAAAAAATTCCCCCTTTTACGCCATAAAAGCCGAGGGAGACGACGATGGTCCAAACCAAGGCGGTGAGTTTGTGGCGGCTGTTCATAATCAGCAGCGTAATGAGTACCATGGACTGAATTTTCATGGAGCGGCCCCAAGACCACCATACGTCTTGCTGATTAACCGCGAAAAAACTGGTGACTGTAACCCACACCGCAAAGAGCACGAGGACAACGGTGACGCCAGTGAAAGGAAAGCTTTTTTTCTCGCGCGAGAACAATACCGAGACCAAAGTCACAATGCCGATTATTTGTGCGAAAGGGAAACTAAAGGCGAAGCCCCAGCCCAAGCGATGGGGGTTCATTAAGCTGATCCAATTCCAGATCAAGACCCCGATGTAGGGACGCGAAAACGCAAACAACAGGCCGCCAAAAACGATAAGCGTAACGAGGACATCACGCATCGTGTTTGCCTTGCGGTATTTTTTCTTTACTCAATTGTCTATGCCTAAGCTTAAGAAGCTCCAAGTATAAGGGATGACGAGTTAAGAATAAGACCCCTAGCCATACGACAGCGGCGGTCACGCCTCCCGCCACTAGACGCAGACTCGTATGACTTCCATTTGCCGCGAGCGCATAGTCGACACCATATACCGCAAACCCGACCGCCAGGGTTAACAGCAAAGCGGGAAGGCTAGTCCGCAAAAATAAAATGGCATCCATATGCAATTGTTTTCTTGTCGCAAAATGCGTCATCACGCCCGCTAATAGGCTTGCAACGATCAAGCCCCAGCTAATGGCCTCTAAACCTAAATGCGCCAATAATAAAATGAGCAGTACCCGTAAACCTTGAGTCCCTAATTGCAACCATAAAGCGGATTTGGCTTCGCCACTGGCGATGAGCACCTCTCCCGCCATGGAGAATGTGGCATCTACCGCTGCGGCGATGCACAATATTCCAACTAAAGGCGCGGCCGCTAGCCATTGCTTACCGTATAAGATATCTATCATCGGGTAGGCGAGAATGCCTATCACCGCAAAAAAGGGCCAGGCGAGCGCGGTCAGATTGATGATTGTCGCCAGATAGCTGTGGCGTAAATTTCCCCCTTTCCGCAGCTGCTCGGCATAGTAGGGCAAGATCACTGGCAGAATGGAACGCAATACGCTGCGGTTGAAAATCTCGATTAAACCGACCGCGCGCCCGAAAATTCCCACTGCGGAAAAACTCAATACACGGCCTATGATCAGGTCAGGCATGCTTTTGCCGATTTGCCCACCGATATAAACCCCGCTCACGTACCAGCCAAAGGTGAAGGCGGCACCCAGTCCTTGAAGCCCAGGCAAGCGCGGCAAGCTAGGCGGACGAAAGGCGAGCGTCAATAAAACATAGACACTGACGCTGACAAAACCGCCCCAGGCCATACTCATATAGCTATAGCCCTGCCACGCTAGCAGCACGCCCGCGACACTGCCTATTACCGTACTAGAGGTATTCACCCAAAATAATTTATCGAACTGCATTTCGCGGCGTAGATAAGAGATCGTGACCGCGCCAAAGGGAATCAGGAAAAAATTCAGCGCCTGGACTAACATCACTTGGCCCACCCCCGGCTCATGATAAAAAGCCACCACCGGACCTCGCGCAAGAAGCATGAGCAAGGCCATGGACCAGGACATGATGAAACTCATGGCGATCGCGGCGCGAATTTTTTGGGGGTCTAAGTTTTTTTCTTGTATCAGATATTCGCCCACGCCGAAGTCACGGATGACGCTGGCTAAGGCCGCCAACATCGCGGCCACGGAAAAAATGCCTAACTCCGTGGGCGTGATTAAGCGCGCGATGATAACGGTCGAAATAAATTGCGCCGCCATTCCCACATAGCTTTCGGCGAAAGACCAAGCCAAGGAGCGGCGCAAGCTTTTCATGCGTGCTTACTCAATATTTTTTGAAACAGATCAATCTGCCCGCGCGTCGTATCGTCCCAGCTAAAACCCTCCGCGTAAGCGCGGGTGGCTGCATGGTCGGGGTAATGTGCGAACAAGGCGTGTACCCCGGCGACCACGCCGGCCGCGCTGCGTTCGGGCATGAGCACTCCGGCAGTGGGGCTGGCCACGACTTCCGGCGTGCCCCAAACGCGGCTGGCGATGACGGGCGTGCCGCAAGCCATGGCTTCGAGCAGGACATTCGCCCAGCCTTCACGGCTGGAGGCCAGCACCATGGCATCGACCGCGCCGTAGTAAGCGCGCAATTCCGTCTGCGGCAGCGCGCCCACGAAACGCACACGCGCTTGCACACCGAGCTGAACCGCCAAAGCGCGCAAGGCGTTTTCTTCCGGGCCGCTGCCGGCGATGAGTAAATCCGTGTCCGGCAGATCAGGTAAGGCGCGAATAATTAAATCGTGGGCTTTGCGTGGAATCAAATACCCGACCGACAACAAAGTCCGCCGAGTGAGGTTCAAGCGGGCACGTTCAGCGGCCCGGTCCACGGGTTGGAAAAGCGCGAGATCCACACCGTTGCGCAAAGGCGTGATGGCTTGCGCGCCTATGCCCATTTCCACCATCGCGTCCTTCAGAGCTTGGCATACCGTGATCATGCCCGCCGCACGCGCGGCTGCCCAAAGTATCATGCGGCGCGGCAGGGCGTATTGGGGTATGAGATTGATATCCGTCCCACGCGCGGTAATGACCACTGGCTTCTTAAACCAGCGTCCCAATAAAATCGCCGCCACGCCGTCCGGATAAAAATAATGCGCGTCGATTAAATCGAAATCTTCCCCTGCCGCCAGCTTGCGCTGTATCGCTCGCCGCGCACTCAAGGCGAGCAGGAAGGGCGCTAAAGTCATGCCGATTTTCGGTGGCAGAAAATATCGCGGATGATCGACTTGCAAGCCAAAGCGTATTTCCGAACGCGGGGCTTGCGCGAATTTCGCGTAGTCGCCGAAGCGCGGATGAGAAAACGGAAACCAGGGTATGGGCGCGAGCACGCTGGCTTGTACTTCGCCACTGGCAACCAGATGGCGCAAACGCGTTTCCACGAATACCCCATGACCCGGGCGCACGCTATTTGGAAACAGCGTGCTAAAAGTGAGGATCTTGATCACGCCAGGGCTTTCGCATACACGGCGGGATAGCGCGCAACACTGACGCGCCAGTTACGCTCGGTCTCGACGAAACGGCGGCCCGCGGCTTTTAAATCCGCCCAGCGCTCGGGGTGCTGCAATAGCTCTAATACTTTGTCCGCCAAGGCTTGTGGATCTTCGGCGCGGAACAAGACCCCGGTTTCGCCGTCGCGAATTAATTCTCTGTGTCCGCCGATATCAGACGCGGCGAGTAGGCGACCTTGCGCCATCGCTTCTAAAGGCTTAAGGGGCGTAACCAATTCGGTCAAGCGCATGGAATGCCGCGGATAAACCAAGACGTCGACTAAATCGTAATAACGATTAATCTCTTCGTGCGGTACCCGCCCGGTAAAAACGATTTTATCGGCGACGTTTAATTCGCGCGCCAATTGTTTGAGCTGCGCTTCTTGGGGACCGCCGCCTACCAACAAGACCCGGATTTCCGGCGCGCGTGCTAATAAACGCGGCAAAGCTAGGATGAGTAAATCCAAGCCTTCGTATGCATAGAAGGACCCAAGAAATCCCAGTACGCGGGCATTCTGCAAACCTAACTGCGTTTTTAACGCGGCGTCCGGCTGGCCATTGATGCTGAATTTTTCGATGTCGACCGCATTGGGTATCACCGTGACTAAATCCGCGGGCACGCCGCGCGCGACGATGTCGCCACGTAGGCCTTCGCATATGGTGGTCACCGCGTTTGCACGCTTCAGGACATAGGTTTCCAAGGCTCGTGTTAGCTTATAGCGCAGTCCGCCAGCGCGGCTGGTGCCGTGATCCACGGCCGCATCTTCCCAAAACGCGCGCACTTCATACACGACAGGAATGCCCAACCTGCGACCCACCCGCAAAGCAGCCAAGCCGTTTAAAGCCGGCGAATGGGCATGCAAAATATCCGGTTTAATTCGCGGAATAATTTCCAGCAGGCGTTTCTCCAAACCATGCACGACTTGCAGTTGGTTAAGCAAGGGTAAGCGCGCGCATAAGCCCCGCGCCGGCGGCGTGCGAAAAAAATGCCAGCCTTCGTGGGTTTCTTCCAGTTCGGTGCACTGGAGTTGCTTGCTGCCGGTAAGGTGTACGGTCTCCCAACCCAGCGCGCGTTGCTCGCGCAAAATGGATAAGCTGCGAAAGGTGTAGCCGCTATGCAGAGGAATCGAGTGATCGAAGATGTGTAAGACGCGCATATTTTTTATGGTTGGGAACGATTCGCGTGGCATCGCGCCACGCTATTGCGGCACGCTTTGCTGTTGTCGTATGAAGGCTTCAAACATCAATAGCGACCACAGCGGCGCGCTGTAATCGCGCACGCCGGATTGGTGTTGATCTACTAATTCGCGCAAATAGGGCATATTAAAAAATCCGGTCTCGCTTAAAGTGGGGCCTAAGACCGCGTCGCGCAAACGCTGTCTCAAAGGCCCGCGAAACCACGATGCCAGCGGCACCGAGAAACCCATTTTAGAGCGATACAAAATATCGTTCGGTAAATGCGGCTCCAGCGATTTTTTGAAAATATATTTACCGACGCCACCGCGTAATTTCATATTCGAAGGTAAGCCGGAGGCCCACTCGACGAAGGGATGATCGAGCAGCGGTACCCGCACTTCCAAGGCATGCGCCATGCTGGCGCGGTCAACCTTGGTGAGAATATCGCCGGGCAAATAGGTTTTGTAATCCAAATACTGCACCAAAGATAAAGGATCTTGCGTCGGCGAATTTGCCGCATGGCCGCGCATGACTTCCAGCGCACTATATCCGCCCAGAGCGGCGCGAAACGCGGGGCTGAATAATTTCTCGCGCATGCCATCGCTCAACACTGAGATCCCATGAAAATAGCCCTCTACGGAATCTCTGGCCATGCCCTCGAAGGTGGTCTTGGCGCGCAGAAATCGCGGCGCCCAATCGGCCTTGGGATAGACCCGGCCTAAAAAACCGAAGACGGTTTTACGCAGGGGCAGCGGCAAGCGATCGCGCAAGCGCTGTTCCAGCATGAAATATTTATAGCGCCGGTAACCGGCGAAATCCTCATCGCCGCCGTCGCCCGATAAAGCCACGGTGACCCGTTTACGCGCCAGCTCGCAGACGCGATAAGTGGGAATCGCGGAGCTATCGGCAAAAGGTTCATCGTACAAGGCAGCGAGTTTGTCGACCAAGGCATAGTCGTCGGTATCGACCTGCTCGACATGGTGCTTGGTCTGATAGCGCTGCGCGACTTGCGCGGCAAATTGCGCTTCGTCGAATAAAGGATCGTTAAACGAAATCGAGCAGGTATTGACGGGTTCTTGCATCAGTCCCGCCATCAAAGCCACGATGGCGCTGGAATCCACCCCGCCGGATAAGAAGGCACCTAGCGGCACTTCCGACATCAAGCGTATTTTCACCGCTTCGCGCAAACGCTCGATCAACTCCGCTTGCATCGCTTGTTCCGTCATATCAGGGTGCATTTGGAAAGGCACATCCCAATAACGTTTCGGTGTGGGAGAGGGGGTGCCGCGTTTAAACAGCAAGGTATACCCCGGCGCGAGTTTTAAGGCGTGTTTGAATATCGTGCGCGGTTCCGGCACATAGCCATAGGCAAAATAATCTTCCACCGCGTAATGATCTAAATCGCGCTGTAAATTGGCGTGCACTAGCAAGGTTTTTAATTCCGAGCCAAAGACCAGCCAGCCATCGGGCAGTAGCGCGTAATGCAAAGGCTTCACGCCCAAACGATCACGCGCTAAAAAAAGCTGGTCCAGATTGCGGTCCCAAATCCCGAAAGCGAACATGCCGCGAAAGCGTTCGACACAGGCCTCGCCCCATTGCTCCCAGGCGTGGACGATCACTTCCGTATCGCAATGGGTGCGAAAGGTATGTCCCAGCGCGCTCAGCTCTCGCATCAATTCTTGGAAATTAAAAATCTCGCCGTTGAAGACCACTGCCACGCTGCCGTCTTCATTGAATAAAGGCTGGTGGCCGGAGGAAAGATCAATAATGGATAAGCGTCTATGCCCAAAACCCACGCCGGGCTCGGTGTGCAAGCCGCCTTCATCCGGGCCGCGGTGAAACTGGGCCTCATTCATCCGTGAGAGCAGTTCAGCATCGACCACGCGCCGCGCTTGAGTGTCAAACATGCCGACTATGCCACACATGAAAAAGAGGTCGCTTTCATTAACAGATTAAGAATTTTAAAGTCAGGCGGCAGCTAATACCGCGTCATATACCTGGGAATACGCGCTCACCATGGCCGCCATGGAAAAATGCGCTTCGATTTTGGCGCGCCCGGCCTGGCTGTGACTGCGGGTCAAAGCCTCATTTCGCATGTACTTTAGCAATGCCTGTGCCATCTGCTCCGGGTCGGCGGCGGGGACCAGTTCGCCAGTACGGCCGGCTTCCACCAATTCTCCATTCCCGCCCACTTGGGTCGCGATGACCGGTAAGGCGCAAGCCATGGCCTCGAGTATGGTATTGGATATGCCTTCCCCCAAAGAGGGCAGGGCAAACAGATCAAATTGCGGCATGAGTTCGGCGATGTTCTCGCATTCTCCTGGCAGCCAGGCTAAATCGGCCGCGCCCGCCTGCTGAAGCAACTCTAGGCAATGCGCCCGTGTCACGCCTTCGCCGAGTATGACTAAACGCGCGCGCTGCCGCAGTTCCGGCGCGATTTCCAAAAGCCGGAGAAAAGCGCGCACCAGCGCAGGATAGTCCTTAACTTCGGCCATGCGCCCTACGCTGCCAATAATGAAGCTATCGGCATCCGAAAAGCCCGGCGGACCTAAGGGTGTACGAGTTTTCCGGGGGGCAAATTTTTCGCTGTCCACGCCATTGTAAATTTGCACTACGCGCTGCGGCGCGACGTGCACCGTGTCTTTTAGCCAATGCGCGAGATCGCGGCTGACGGCAATATAGCGGTGGATCAAAGGCCGTAAACCACGGCGCAGCAAATTATATTTAAGCCTGCGTCCGTATAAATCGTAAATATCACGCCCATGCTCGCCGTGTACCCTAGCACGCACGCCGGCCGCGGCGGCCACAGCTTGGGCTTCCAAGGCCGACAAATTCCGCGTGTGTATCAAGGCAGGTTTGAGCTGGCGCAAGACGCGAAACAAACGTGCATAGAGCCCAAAATCATGGCCGGCTTTCTTGTGAAGGGCGATTAATTCCACCGGCCGATTTAAGCGTTGGTGAAAATCGTTATACGCAGTGAGACAAATAATCACATGCCGATAGCGATTGGGCGGCAAATGGTTAATTAAATTCACCACGCCGTTTTCCATGCCGCCCACGCCAAAGTGATGCAGTACATGGGCGATCAAAGGCGGTGAGCTCATGGTTGCGCGCGTACCGCATGCAATGTGGCCGTGATCTCCGGTAAATTGTCGCGGGCAAACGCCTCTAACGCCTCCATCGCGGCCTTAGGATTTTCTTCATAAGGCGCGGCCAAAATCACGATGGCCCCGTCATCGCCGCGAGCCAGTAGTTTGTCCCGCGCTTGCAGCAATTTCGCAAGATAAGGATTGGTGACGAAGCGATCGCCTATCCAATACCAGTGCCAGCTCAGCATATAAGGCCCGGGCCCGCGCATGCGGCTTTGTATGACTTTCAAATCAGGGGTCGAAAGATGGCGCGTGCCCTGCCCTATTACCACCCAATCTTTGTCGCCCTCGCTGGCCATGACATTCGACGAGCTAATCATCTGTTTGCCGCTGACTTGGTCGCGATAATAATAAATACGGAGTTGCACATTTTGTGCGCCGTTTTGATAGTTGCGTATGGCTTGCGCTTTCGCATGAAATATATTCGGCTCCCA
>CAZKHT010000052.1:6263-13612 GCA_964552595.1 uncultured Burkholderiales bacterium | reverse complement strand
GTCGAAGACACGGCTTACATGCGCAAGAACCACATGAAGCTCTTGCTGCATCAGCGTGATGAAACCGTGCACAAAGGAATACGCACGCAAAAATACAGTCTAAAAAATTGTATTAATTGTCACGCCAGCACCGCTGACAATAGCGTGATTGGCGACGATAAACATTTTTGTCAAAGCTGCCACACCTATGCCGCCGTGAGTTTGGATTGTTGGGAATGCCACTCTCCCAAGCCAAAATCGGTACAGCCCGCTGTCGCACGGTCGCAGCCTTCAACCGTCGTTCCGAACGCAGCGATGCCTGCCGCGCATCCCAGCGTCGGAGGGGATAAGAAATGAGCGAAGTAAATGGCGCGCCTGAAAAAAGCCCGGCGCAAATAGTAGACGAACACCGCCGCAATTTTATCGGTGCTTCCGCCGCCTTAGCCGGCTTAACCGTCGCCCCAGGCGTGGTGGTGTATGGCTTGGCCCATGCCAAGCCGGACGACCAGCCCGTCACCAATAAAGTCCGCTGGGGCTTATTGGTCGATGCCAGCAAATGTGCCGATGGTTGCACGTATTGTGTCACCGCTTGTGACCAGGAATCCCACATTGTGCATGGCAAGACCGAGACCGATCCGCACTGGATACGTAAAGTCGAGCTCAAAGAAGCAAGTACCGGCCGTACCCAGTCCCTACCCGTCATGTGCCAGCATTGCGAAGAACCGCCTTGTGTCGACGTCTGCCCCACCGGCGCATCTTTCCGCCGCGCAGATGGCATCGTCCTGGTGGATAGGCATATTTGCATAGGTTGCCGCTACTGCATGATGGCTTGCCCCTATAAAGCGCGCTCTTTCATACACGAAACGCTGACCGACCAAAATCCCGATGTGCCGCGTGGCAAGGGTTGCGTGGAATCCTGCAATATGTGCGTACAGCGCGTGGACCGCGATGAAAAGCCGGCGTGTGTGGAAGCCTGTTCTCAGGCCGGGCACGAGGCCATTATTTTTGGCGATTTAAATGACCCGAACAGCGAAATCGCAAAACGGGTAGCCGCCCGCCCCACTACCCAATTGCGCGCGGATTTAGCGCTCAATCCGGGCGTGCGTTACGAAGGATTTTAAGCATGGCTTCCATTACATTCCGCGAGCTTGACGGATCTAGCAGCCGCTATTGGATTTTGCTGAGCCTGATTGCTTTATTCGCGGCCCTGGGTCTGGGCGCGGCGTATTACATGGAGCATCACGGCCATATCGTCACCGGCATGAATAATTCGGTGGTATGGGGCACACCCCATGTGTTCGCGGTGTTTCTTATTGTTGCGGCGTCCGGCGCATTAAATGTCGCGTCCATCGCCTCGGTCTTCGGCAAACTCACTTATAAGCCTTTAGCGCCTTTGTCCGGTTTGCTGGCCATCGCTTTGCTCGCCGGCGGCCTGACCGTCTTAATGCTGGATTTAGGGCGGCCGGATAGACTCATCGTCGCCATGACCTATTACAACTTTAAATCTGTGTTTGCTTGGAATGTAGTGCTCTATACGGGCTTTTTCAGCATAGTCGCGGTCTATCTGTGGACCATGATGGAAAAGCGCATGAATCCTTATTCCAAGGCCGCCGGTGTCGCCGCTTTCGTTTGGCGCCTCATTTTAACCACGGGCACGGGTTCCATCTTCGGCTTCCTGGTGGCGCGCGATGCGTATAACACGGCGCTGCTCGCGCCCATGTTTATCGTCTTATCCTTCGCTTATGGCTTGGCGATTTATTTATTGATCGTGCTCGCCACTTATACCTGGAGCGGCCGCGAATTAGGCGGAGCGCTGTTGAATCGCTTAGGACGGCTGCTGGGCGTGTTTGTTGCCGGCGGCTTGTATTTTGTGTTTGTGTTTCATCTGACCAATTTGTACTTTACAAAACAACATGCGGTTGAGAAATTTATTCTGCTCACCGGCGGCGTATACCCAGCCTTATTTTGGATAGGGCAAATTGCCATAGGCGGTATTTTGCCCATGGTGATTTTATTTAATCCAAAATTGCGTTCGTCGCGGGGACTGTTGGTTGCGGCGTGCCTTGCCATAGTCTTAGGTGGCTTATCGCAAATGTACGTCACTATTATCGGCGGCCAGGCTTTCCCGCTGGATATTTTCCCCGGCTGGGACGAGTCCAGCGTATTTTTTGATGGCGTCATTCATCATTACGCCCCTAGCCTTCCAGAAGTGTTATTAGGCGTGGGTGGCGTGGCTATTGCGCTCACCATCGTCACTTTCGGCATCAAGGTTTTGCGTTTTTTACCCGCAAGCCTAGCCGATTCAGAAGTCGATCCCCACGCCAAGGCATAAGCCACGGCTGAGGAGAGGCGGACAGGAGAAGCCCGTGTTCAATCGGTATAGAACTTTCTCTCAGAGCCGGGCTTAGCGAGCTAGCCTTGCGGTCCGCCGCATCTTGTCGCGCATCCCATGAGCCGTCTCCTCATTTCCGCCGCCCACAAATCCTCGGGCAAAACCACGCTTAGCATAGGCCTGGTCGCCGCCTTGGTGGCGCGCGGCCTGGCAGTGCAAACCTTCAAGAAGGGCCCGGATTATATAGACCCCATGTGGCTGTCGAGTGCATCGGGACGTCCTTGCCGCAATCTCGATTTTTATTTAATGCAAAGCGCGGAAATTCGAACCGTGTTTGCGTGCCATGCGCAGCAAGCGGATTTGGCTTTAGTCGAAGGCAATAAAGGCTTATACGATGGTTTAGAGCTAGACGGCAGTAATAGCAATGCCGCCCTGGCCAAGCTATTGCAACTGCCGGTGATTTTAGTGCTGGATACCCGAGGCGTCATACGCGGAGTGGCGCCCTTGCTCTTGGGCTATCAAGCCTTTGATCGCGACGTGAATATCGCGGGTGTGATTTTGAATCACGTCGGCGGTAGCCGCCACGAAAGCAAATTGCGCGCGGTGGTCGAGCATTACACCGATATCCCGGTCGTCGGCGCGGTGCAACACAATAAGGCGCTAAACATTGATGAGCGCCACTTGGGCTTAATGCCCTCCAACGAGGACCGACAGGCAACGGAACAAATCAAGGCAATGGGAAAAATCATTGCCGGGCAAGTGGACTTGGACCAATTAATGGTCATAGCGCGCACCGCACCGCCCTTGCCCGCCCTGGCGGTTGCATCGCCCTCACGCTCCGATAAGCCAACGGCGATACGCATTGGTATCGCTCAAGACGCCGCGTTTGGTTTTTATTATGCAGACGATATAGACGCTTTGCGCGCCGCAGGCGCGGAACTGGTGCCCTTCAGTCCTTTGCGGGATCGCAGCTTGCCCGCCGTCGATGGTCTTTTTTTGGGAGGCGGTTTTCCGGAAATATATGCCGCGGAACTTGCCGCCAATACCGCGCTGCGTGAAGAGATTCGCACCAGTATAGAAGCCGGCATGCCGGCGTACGCGGAATGTGGGGGCTTGATGTATTTGACCCGCTCTATTTCCTGGCAGGGACAAACCCATGCCATGGCCGGGATTATTCCCGGCGATGTGCTCATGCATGAAAAGCCGGTGGGCAGAGGCTATGTGCGCCTGCGCGAAACCGCGCATTTTCCCTGGGCTGCGGAGCATCCGCCGGCTGTAGTGCCGGCGCATGAGTTTCATTATTCAAGCTTGGAAAATTTACCATCAGACTTAATCTACGCCTACGAAGTACAACGCGGTCACGGAGTCGACGGCAAGCACGATGGAATCGTCTATAAAAATTTACTCGCTTCTTACACCCATTTACGTAGCTTGGATCAATACAACTGGGCCGCGCGCTTCGTCGCACACGTTCGCCGTGTGCATGCAGCGTTTAGGCCCGCCCGCATCGCGGGCTAACACTTTTTGTTAGGAGAGATGATGTTTACTGTCACAGCGCAAGCCGCCGAAAAAATCAAAAGTGCGATGCCTCCCGATTTACCGCCAGAGCAAGCGGCGCTACGCGTCGCCGCGCGCACTCTGCCGAATGGTGACATCGATTACGGCATGGGCTTTGATGAGCAGCGCGAATTCGACCTAGAGATCGCGGTGCAAGGCATTAATATTTTAATCGGCGCCAGCAGCCGCGAATTATTGGAAGGCGTGACCCTCGATTACGTGGAGCTGGAGCCCGGGCAATTCCATTTTATTTTTATTCCTCCCCAAGCCGATGACGAAGCCAGCGGCGAGGCCAACGCACAGGGCGGCGAACGCAGCGCCTAGCGTTGCGGGAGTAAGTATGCAAAATTTCGATGTGATCGTCATTGGCAGTGGACCGGGCGGCTATAAAGCTGCGCTCACCGCCGCGCAACTAGGCGCCAAGGTCGCGCTCATCGAAAAATCCTTGCCCGGTGGTAATTGTTTAAACCAAGGATGCATCCCTAAGCAAACGCTGCTGCATCTCGCGTCTTTAATAGAAGACATGCAGCACCTCCAAGGGCGTGGCTTAGTCGGTCAAGTGCATGGTGACTTTCATGCTGCCATGCAACATAAAGACGAAGTGATTAACGGCATACGCAATAACTTCCCGATTTGGCTGCGGCGTCTAGGCGTACACATTTTTAATGGCCATGCGCGCTTCGTCGACACGTATAAAGTCGAAGTGACGTCATCGGAGGATGATCCCCTCTCTCCCCGCAGTGCCGGCCGGCAACTATTGCACGCGGAAAAAATCATCATCGCTACCGGCTCGGCGCCCAAGCCGCTCAAGGAGTGTCCTTACGATGGCGTCACCGTCATCAGCTCGCGCGAATTTATGTTCGATTTAAATCAGTTGCCGCGCACCATGTTATTTGTCGGGGGCGGCACCATAGGCGTGGAATTGGCGTTTTTAATGCATCAATTTGGCAGCCAAGTCTGCCTGATCGAGCGCGAAGAACGGGTGCTGCCACACAACCGCGTGCCTGATCACGCATGCGCCACCTTGGAACGCAAATTCAAGCGTATCGGCTTGGACTACAGAGTCGGTACCACCGTCACGCGTTGTCAGGTCTCGGAAGGCAAGGCCAAGGTCGCGTTGAGCGACGGTAGCGAAATGGAATTCGATAAAGTCTTGGTCGCGGTTGGGCGTGTTCCCGTGGTGCAGGGTTTAGATCTAGACAAAGCCGGCGTCGCCGTTGATGACGAAGGCTATATTCCCACTTCGGCCTACTTAGAAACCAATATACCGGGCATCTATGCGGTGGGCGACGTGAAGCCGGGACCGATGACGGCGAACGCCGCGCTACATGATGCTAAAGTCGCAGCGGCAAATGCCGTGGAAGGCAATCAAAGCGTATTTAATTATTTCAAAGTACCGGTGGTAATTCATTCGGCAATGGAAATCGCGGCCGTTGGCTTAACCGAAGATCAGGCCGAAGCGGCGGGTTTCTCGCCGGAAGCGGCGCGCACCAGTTTTGGCGGCTCGGGAAAAGCCCGCGCCTACCACGACACCGAAGGTTTCGTAGAGGTGGTGCACGATGCCGAGACCGGACAATTGCTGGGTGGTTGCGTGGTGGGCCCGGAAGCGGGCGAGCAAATTCAAATGATGACCGCCGCTTGTCAATCGGATAGAGGCTTATGGTTCTTCCGCGAGCTATCGTATAGCCATCCTTCTTGGTGCGAGGAATTTGAGACCGCGATTGAGCCTTGTACCACCGCGTTTTCGAAGTCTGAAAAAGAAATTTTTCGTCCCGGCATTTACGCCGGACATGAGTAATAGCGTTTGAAAGTGATACGGCATGGAATTTTTACCGGTTTTTTTTAATCTGCGCGGCCAAGCTTGCTTAGTCGTAGGCGGCAATGAAATCGCGGCGCGTAAAGCCGCGCTCTTACTGCAAGCCGGCGCACAGGTCAGCGTCGCCGCGACTACCCTCGCACCCGCTTTTGAAGCGCTCAGTTCGGCGCATCAATTGCAGCATTTGCCGCTTGAATTTGAGAGCGCAATGCTGAGCGGAAAAACCCTGGTCATCTCGGCGCATGAAGACGACACCATAAATCTTGCGGTGTCCGAAGCGGCGCGCGCGCAAAAAATTCCAGTGAATGTGGTTGATCAACCCGATCTTTGTTCCTTTATCTTACCCTCGATTATTGATCGCTCGCCCATCTTGGTTGCAGTATCGTCGGGCGGAGCATCGCCGGTACTCGCGCGCCTCTTGCGTGCGCGTTTGGAAACGCTGATTCCCTCAGCTTATGGCCGCCTCTCCAGCCTCGCTGGACAATTCCGGGAAAAAGTAAAAGCGCGCTTCACGCGCTCCGATACCCGCCGTAAATTCTGGGAGAAAGTTTTTCAAGGTCCCATCGCGGAAATGGTATTCGCCGGCCAAGATCATGCCGCGCGTCTAGCGTTAGAAACCCTCATCGCGGCCGAAACCGAAACCACGCAACCCATGGGCGAGGTATATTTAGTCGGCGGTGGTCCGGGTAATCCCGATCTGCTGACCTTTCGCGCCTTGCGTTTAATGCAGCAAGCAGATGTGGTGGTGCACGACAATCTGGTCACGCCCGCGGTATTGGACATGGCACGCCGCGACGCCGAAAGAATTTACGTCGGCAAGCAACGAAACAATCATGCGCTGCCGCAAGAAGGCATTAATGAATTATTGGTCCGTCTGGCGAAAGAAGGCAAACGCGTATTGCGTTTAAAAGGCGGCGATCCCTTTATCTTCGGCCGCGGCGGGGAAGAAATCGAAACCTTGGCGCAACACGGCGTGCCCTTTCAAGTCGTACCGGGCATTACCGCCGCGTCTGGCGTGTCGTCGTACGCCGGCATTCCCTTGACCCATAGAGATCATGCGCAGGCCTGCATCTTCGTCACCGGCCATCTCAAAGACGGGACCATGGATTTGGATTGGGAAATGCTAGCGCGTCCGCGTCAGACCATCGTGATTTACATGGGCCTTTTGGGCTTGCCCACGCTGTGTGCGCAACTGGTCGCGCATGGCTTGAATGCCAATACACCCGCCGCCATCGTGCAGCAAGGCACGACCTCCAAGCAGCGCGTCTTAACCGGCACCTTGGGCACGCTGCCCGGGCTGGCCGCGGATGCGCATTTGCAACCGCCTACCCTGATCATCGTCGGCAGCGTGGTCTCGCTGCATCACAAACTGCAATGGTTTAATCCGGCCGACTCCAAAGACAAACTGCAAGCCGCGCCGCTGCAAGAAGAGAAAGTCAGTTAGTTTTTAATTGCCGCTGGGTGCGCGCGAGGCGAACTTATGTTCCACCGCGAACACCGCCGCCTCTACCCGCGATGAAAGATTGAGCTTAGCCAGGATATGCCGCACGTGCAGCTTCACCGTATCGTGGCTGATATCCAGCGCGCGGGCGATGGCTTTATTGGACTGCCCCCGGCTCAGATAAGTCAAAATTTCGCGCTCGCGCTGAGTGAGTTGCGCCAGCA
>CAZKHT010000052.1:0-6253 GCA_964552595.1 uncultured Burkholderiales bacterium | reverse complement strand
AATTCGCGGTCGGCGTTGGGTGGGTTGGGCCAGAATGGAATCCGAGGTGCCCTGCTTTTGATCCAGCAAACTCACCAGCTTGCCCGTCATTTCGGCGGCGACCACGGTCTCGCCGCGCGCGGCGCGTAGAATCGCATCCTCGACCTCGTCAGGCTCCATGTTCTTGAGCAAATAACCGCGCGCGCCCGCGCGCAAAGCCGCGGCCAAGTCATCCTGAGCATCGCTCACCGTCAACAATAAAATTGGCAAGCTATATCCTTCGGCGCGCAATTGCCCGAGCAAGCTAATGCCATCAATCTCCGGCATGTTCAAATCGATAACGGCGACATCGGGTTTATGCGTGTCCAAGAGTTGCCGCGTCTCGTGAGCATTTCCCGTCATGGCCACCACACTGACCTTGCCGTGACGCTCCAATAGTTCGGCCAAGCCTTTGCGAAACAGCGTGTGATCGTCTATCAATACGATGCGTATGTTATCGCTCACGAGCCGCTCACTTTGCGATACGTCAGCGCCGGAAATTCCAGACGCACTAACATGCCCTCGCCCACACGATTTTCAAAAACAATTTCACCCCCCAAACGTTGCGCCCGCTCGCGCATAATATTCATTCCCAAATGCATGCCCGGCCCCGTGCTTTGTTTAGAGCGCAGACCGATGCCGTTGTCCTCTATGCTGACGATATAGCGGTTGGCTTTAGATTCTATGCTGATGCGCACATGCAAGGCATGCGCATGCTTACCGATGTTCGCCAAGGCTTCTTGCACGATATGAAATACCTGGACTTCTTGATCCGGGGTCAGGTTGATGTCACGCACCTGATTAACGAATTCCACTTCCACTCCGGTGCGGCTATGAAAATGCTGCACCACGTCTTCCAGGGCCGGAATCAAACCACGCGCATCCATTTTTTGGCGGAACTGCGTCAGCAATTCGCGCAAGCCGGAATACGCCGTTTCCATGGCGTCGTCGACTTGCGCCAGATATTTCTCCGTGTTCGCGGCTTCCTCGCCTTGTATGGCCTCGCGCAATAAAGCCAAGCGCATTTTCATGTAAGCCAAGGTCTGCGCCAAGGAATCATGGATCTCATTGGCCAGCATTTGCCGCTCATCCATGAGCGTAATGCGCAGGTTCTCGCGGGTGAGTCTGGCATTCTCCAAAGCCATGCCTAAATGTTCGCTAATCGAAAGAAACAACAGCGAGACTTCTTCCGGTATGGTCCTATCATCGGGCATGAATAAGTTGTACACGCCCATGACTTTGCCCTTATGCCGCAGCGGCACCGCAATCACGTATTTGCAACGATTTCCAAAAAAATCCAGGGCCATGGCTTCATGACACACATGGCTGGCTTCGTCGGTTTGGATACCGATTTCCCGCGCCGCGCGACCGCATACGCCGCAATCGACCGGAATTAAATACTCGCGCTCTATGACCTCTTGCGGTAAGCCTATGGCGCCCACCATGCGCATATGCGTTCCATCGGCGGTCAAGACGCGCACCGCGCCGCCATTTGCCCCCGCCAGCCGTATCATGGTTTGCAAAAAACGATCTAGCAATTGCTCTAAATCGGCATCGCTGCTTAAGCTGGTGGCGATTTCCGAAAAGGCGCGCATCGCGGGAATTTTGTAACCGCTACGCTCTTCCGGTTCAGTGTCCATAGCCATGATGATGAATGTGTGCCGCGCGTGATCGCGCTGCCGAATAAGATAGGAAGGCAATTCTAGACATTGCGCTAGGCTTTGGCAATACAAGTCTCAGTTTGTTTACATTTACAGATCAATAACTTGCATTATGGTTTTGGGCTTCTTGCATGGGCTTAAAACCGCCATAAAAATCGCATTCTGGATTACAGTAAATGGGGTCGGCGATTGCGCAATAAAAGCGCTCCTGAAAAATTTCAAACGTGTTTCGGTGTAGCAGGCGATTGCTTCGCTGTGCTGGTAAAAGCGGGATTCGCTGACTATAGTTGAATCGGGTCGCGCAAAGCGGGTCAACTCAGTATTCGCGCCGTGTTCCTCTATAACAAGGATAGTGCATGCGTAGTCGCTTGGAAGACGCCGGTTCGCCTATGCGAAGCACCGGTGTGAATTTGAATCAGGCTTATCTTTCTGCTTTACGCGATCGCTATATGCGCACACGCGCGGCCACCGAAGGCTTAGCCGCGCCCTTAAGCGCCGAAGATCAAACCCTGCAATCCATGGCCGAGGCCAGCCCGACCAAGTGGCACCGCGCGCACACGACTTGGTTTTTTGAGACCTTTATTTTATTGCCGCATTGCCCGGGTTATCGCGCTTTCAATCCCGCTTACCCGTATTTGTTCAATTCTTATTACGAAGCACTGGGTCCTAGGCACGCCCGGCCTATGCGCGGCATGCTGTCGCGTCCCGGTATAGAGGATATTAGTGCCTATCGCGCGCATGTCGATGCGGCGATGATAAGTTTCTTAGAGGACCTACCCAGGAGTAGCTGCGCGGCTTTAATCGAACTCGGATTGCAACACGAAGCGCAACACCAAGAATTAATCGTGACCGATATCAAACATGCCTTCTCCCTCAATCCGCTGCAACCCGCGTATACCTCGGCACCAATCGGTGTAGACAGGCAAGCCACCGCGATGGACTGGCTCGCTATTCCAGGTGGAATTTATGAAATCGGCCATACCGGGAAGGGTTTCGCTTTTGATAACGAAGGACCTGCCCATAGAGCCTTGTTGCGCGATTTTAAAATCGCCACCCGCCCGGTGAGCAATGCCGAGTATTTGGCATTTATCGAAGATGGCGCTTATCAACGCCCACAATTTTGGCTATCCGATGGTTGGGCGCAAGCGCAAGAACAAGGCTGGCAGGCGCCCGCGTATTGGTCGCAAGAAGGAAAAAACTGGCAGCTCTACACCTTATACGGCACGCGGACATTGCCCTTGCATGAAGCCGTTTGCCATCTGAGTTTTTATGAAGCCGCAGCCTACGCGGCCTGGGCCGGCAAGCGTTTGCCCAGCGAATTCGAGTGGGAGGTTGCGGCACGCCAGCAAGGCTTTGTCGATGACAGAGTAGCCGCGAGCGCGCATCCGGGAGCTTTAAACATTGGCTTTGCGCAAGACGTTTGGGAATGGACAGGCAGCGCTTATTTGCCCTACCCCGGGTTCCGCGCCAGCGCCGATGCCTTGGGAGAATACAATGGAAAATTCATGGTGAATCAAATGGTCTTACGCGGCAAATCATGTGCGACGCCGCCGGGCCATAGCCGCGTCACTTATAGAAATTTTTTTCATCCCCACGCGCGCTGGCAGTTCAGCGGATTTCGGTTAGCGGAGGACGCATGAATTACCCGGACATCGCGCAGCATCTGCATGATTTAGAGCCTACGCTCGATGAATTTCAAACCGCGGTCTATGCCGGCTTGTCCCGCCGCAACAAAACCTTGCCTTGTAAATTTTTTTACGACAGCGAAGGTTCGCGTTTATTCGACAGCATTTGCGAGCAGCCGGAATACTATCCGACCCGTACCGAGTGCGCGCTATTACAACAACACGCCGCCGACATCGCGCGGCATTTAGGCCATCAAGCGCGCCTGATTGAATTCGGCTCCGGCGCGGGTTACAAAATCCGCTTATTACTACGCGCCATGCAAGAACCCGCTGCTTATATTCCAGTCGATATTTCTCGTTCGCATTTGCTTGCCGCCGCCACGGATTTGAGTCGCGATTTTCCGCAACTGCGTATCGTTCCGGTGTGCGCCGATTACACCCAAGCTTTCGATCTACCCAGCCTGGCCGAGGTAACGGCAAAAACCCAAGTGGGGTTTTTTCCGGGCTCCACCATAGGCAATTTCACTCCCTTGGAAGCGCGCATGTTTCTCTCGCGTACTCGGCAATTATTGGGTTCACAGGCGTACATGTTAATCGGCGTGGATTTGCGTAAGGATGTCGCCATACTGGAAGCCGCCTATAACGACGCCGCAGGTGTTACCGCCGCCTTTAATCTGAATTTATTGCGCAGAATAAACCGCGAATTGGGTGGGCGTTTCGATCTCGCAGACTTCGCGCACAGAGCCATCTGGAATCCGAACTTGAGCCGTATAGAAATGCATTTGGTCAGCTTACGCAGACAAACCGTGCAAATAGGTCGGCGCCGGTTTCAATTCGCGGGCGGTGAAACCATACACACCGAGAATTCCTATAAATACAGCGTGCGCCAATTTCAGCAATTGGCCGGCGACGCCGGTTATCTTCCCCAGGCGGGCTGGACCGATAGCGAGGAGCGCTTTAGCGTGCATTTGCTACGCGCCGCCTAAGGCATATACTCGCGGCATTCAGTCCTTAGGAGCGCGTCATGCCATCTCAATCATTGCTGCGTCTGCTATTCCTGGTTTACTGCTTTGCCGTTTCCACCGCATACGCTGCGGAAGCAAAACGCGGCGGGTTTTATGGCGCCATGCCCACCGAATATCCGGCATGGTTTAAATCCAGTTTTTTAAATTTACCTGAAGACGTTGCTGAAGCCGCGGCGCAAAAAAAGCGCGTGATGCTATTGTTCACCCAAGAAAATTGCCCGTATTGCAACGCACTGGTGGAGCGCAATTTAGCGCAGCAAGATATAGAGACCTTGCTTAAAACCCGCTTCGATGTGGTCGCGGTGAATATGTGGGGCGATAAGGAAGTCACAGGCATGGACGGCAAGCACTACACGGAAAAATCTTTCTCCGCGAATCAAAAAGTGCAATTCACGCCGACAATTTTATTTTTCGATGAGCAAGGCAAAATGCTCTTACGCCTGAACGGGTATTTGCCACCGGCGAAATTTAAAATTGCCTTGGACTATATCGCGCAAGCGAAAGAAAAAGAAATGAGCTATCGCGATTACGTCGCCAGCGTGGCACCCCCGGCCAATACCGGTGAACTTATTGCCGAAGATTTTTTTCGGCCGGCGCCTTATCGCCTAAGCGCTGCACCGAGTGCAAAAGCCAAACCCCTCGCGGTTTTTTTTGAGCAGAAAGATTGCCCCGCATGTGCGGATTTGCATAGCAAAATTTTAAGTGACGCGGAAACCCGCGCGCTGCTGAAACGTTTTGACGCGGTGCAACTGGATATGTGGAGCAATGCCCCGGTCGGCACACCCGATGGCAAATCCACCACGGCGCGCGCTTGGGCGAAGAGCTTGGATGTGAAATACGCGCCTACCATAGTGGTATTCGACGCGCAGGGGAAAGAGATCATACGTTCCGAGGCTTTTTTCAAAACTTTTCATACTCAGGGCATTTTGGCGTATGTCGCGGACGGGGCTTATCGTACGGAGCCTAGCTTTCAACGTTATCTTTCGGCACGCGCAGAAAAATTTCGTGAGCAAGGTCAGGACGTCGATATTTGGCGCATGGATGAGAAACCCAAAGCCATTGGGCCGCGGTAGCGCGGGCTAGATATCCTACGCATCTAGCTCGCAAGGAAGGACAGTTGTATTAGCGGCCTGCAAATCCGATTGAGCCGTGTTGAGGATTTGAAGCCGGGGCATCGGGTAAAATGCGGGCTTCTCTTTTTTTTTTAGAATAAAGCATGCTGCGCCTGGCCGAAATAAAACTCCCGTTAAATCACGGCGAAAAGGCTTTGCGCCCGTCCTTTGTTCAACGCCTACGGTTGCCCGACCCAGCTTTGGCTTATTACGCCGTAGGTGCTTGTCGGGTCGATTCCCGCAATTGCAACGGGATAGGCCTGGTATACAACGTGGATGTCCGCTTAGAAAACGAGAGCGAGCTCGCCGCGCGCGTGTCAAAAAATATCGCAACGCCCAGCCCAGACACGCAATACCGATTCGTCGCGCGGGCTACGCATAAGCTAGCCACACGGCCTGTCGTCATAGGCACCGGCCCTTGCGGTTTGTTCGCCGGATTATTGCTGGCGCAAATGGGTTTAAACCCCATTATTTTGGAGCGTGGCAAACCCGTGCGCGAACGCACCAAAGATACCTTTGGCTTATGGCGCCAAGGCGTATTGAATCCGGAATCCAATGTGCAATTCGGCGAGGGCGGCGCGGGCACCTTTTCCGATGGCAAACTGCACAGCCAAATCAAAGACCCCAAGCACTAAGGCAGAAAAGTGCTCAGCGAATTCGTCGCCGCCGGTGCGCCGCCGGAAATTTTATATGTGAGCAAACCTCACATCGGCACGTTTCGTTTGGTTGGCATGGTGGAAAAAATTGGCGGAACGATTACCGCCTTGGGCCGGCATATCCGTTTTTAAAGCTGACTTTTTGAAACCCAAATT
>CAZKHT010000051.1:1319-13699 GCA_964552595.1 uncultured Burkholderiales bacterium | reverse complement strand
GGGTGGTGAAAAATAGGGCACTTAGGCACGGTACGGTTAGGGTTGCCCTCCAGGCAAAGTGATTGCGCGGCGAGTTGGATATCGTCGTGTAATTTCTGCCGCTTGGCGCCGTGCTTGAACCCGACAGGGTACACGCTGCCATCCGGGTGAAACTCGACCAGATCGGCCTTGCCAATCAAGTTGAGCCGATCACACCACACCGGCAAGGCGCGTTCCACCCGCACGCCAGATTTTATTTCGTAGCCCGGCGTATCGACCAGATGGTGCACCGCCTGCCCGCGCGCCGTGTGGATGTTGTCCGCAAAGGTTTGCTCCAGATGAATTAGACCGCACTGGCGCGGGCAGTATATCCAGTGTTGCAGGGCGGAGAGGGCAACGGTGTCTATTTCCACCATGGGCAGAGTGCTAGTATGATTTACGGGCTCGTAATTTATTGGAGAATATGGTGAGTGCAAAATTGAAAGACTTGGAAACGGAAGCGTTGAAACTAACGCCACGGGAACGCAGCGATCTAGCCGAACGTCTGATCATCAGCCTACATGGCCAGCCCGAAGACACACCGGAAGCCATCGCCAAAGCTTGGGATGAAGAAATCGCCCGACGCGTGGCCGACATGGAGGCCGGTCGCACCAAATGGATACCCGCAGAAGAAGTTTTTAAAGAGGTTGACGCGATCATCGCCAAGCACACTCGTTGAAAATAACGTTCTCGCCTGAGGCCCACCACGAATTCGCCGATTCCGCCCGGTGGTATGCGAACGAGGCCGGTCCGCAGCGTGCTGCGGATTTCAGGAACGCCGTTTACCGAACCCTCGTCCTGTTAGCGGAACATCCATCCATGGGTGCCCCGGCCGCAAGCAATACTCGCCGCATTGTGGTTCATCACTATCCATATTCTATTTTCTACCGCGCGAGTGCCGATACCTTGCGCGTCCTCGCCGTGGCGCATCAAAGCCGTCGCCCGGACTATTGGGTTGGGCGGTGGTAGGCATTCGGCACTTTCATAGAAGGGCCACGCCTCAAAAGCCGTCCAAAACTTCGGCTTTGAGCCCATCCAAATTTTCGAACACAGTACTTCCATCGGGGTTAACTGTGAGTGTGCGGTGAACCTTGGCAGAGGAATACTGGCCAGCTTTGCAATTGTGTTTCCACCAGATAACCTTCAACACTTCCATGCTGCCCGCCGGGCGCGCAGATGACTCGTCGTTTTCGAGCAACTTGCGCAGCACCTGCTTGATGACTTCTGCATCAGAGTCTGAGAAGCCGGTTTTCTCGGCGAGTTGTGGGTTCATGCTGCCGTAAGACACATACACGCCCTGATCGACGCGGTGTTTCATGCCCATCGTATCGGAACCGCGCTTGCTGCCATCGCCCTCGCCGCTGACGCTTTTCGTGATTTGGGTACTGGTGATGTCGATAGGCTCGACGCTGAAGGCCGACTGGATGGTGACTGGGCCACGGATGCCGATAGACACGCCGGTATCGCCTTCATCATCGCTACCATCTTCCTTTTTCTTTCCGGCTTTTTTGTTGCTCTTCAGCGCGAACAATTGCCCAAAGGCGCGCACGTCAAACCACTTTTCGCAGGCAAGCTTGGCCGTCTCATCAGACCCCAATTTGTTTCCCAAAAAAACTTCCGCACGTTCGCGTAGGCTTTTTGCCCCATCTGCTTTTCGATCATCTGACTGAACGAAGATCATGTTTCCGTCGTCGTTCTTGCCATCCGCTATCCAGCGTTCCAGCAACCGATCCCGAATCTTTCGCTTGATCGAAACATCGCTCATTTCCCCGAAGTTCGAATAGTCAGTGCGTGGACGATTGCCATTTAGTGGATCACCATTGGGATTGGCGTTCTTGACGCGGAGGATGACGGCGAAGTCGATTTTGTTTTGTAGGGTGGTCACTTTTGGCTCCTTGGATTAGTTTATTCGGATGGTATTTCTTCGTCGATGGCGGCAGTAGCCACCTTGGGTGGATTCAGTATCTGCCGCTGACAGTGGTAACCGAGCAAAAATTCGCCAGAAAGCTTCCGGTCATTCAGGAAATCATCCCCAACAAAGCTTGGAATAATCTCGTCGAGCAGCTTGTTCATCTCGCGCATGAGACCGGGACGTTTTGCCCGTAAACGCGATATATAAGGTTTAAGAGCAGGTTCGATGATTCGCCATGTGCTGGCGGGTCTGTCGGCGAAGCGCTGCATCAGCTTGGCGGCAGTGGTGTCGCGTGTTTCGCCGCCGAGATACAGCGCTCTGCCCTCAATGTGTTCGGCGATGGCCAGGAGACGGCCATACAAGTAATCCCGGGATGTCCGGTCTGTTTCCAGTGTCATTTGATACTCCCTTTTATTGAAAAATCCCTTGAATAGGGCACAGGCAATACCCAGGTTTTTCTCCCACTCCCAATGATCCAAGCCCACCCGATTACAGGTTCGACGTACTACCGAGTCGACGAGATCACGAGGAAACAGTTGGCCATCGACGATACAGGGAAGCAGACGTTCCACCGTGGTCTTGCGTAATTTGTCGTCGAGGCGGCGACCGAAGGCGGCTTCGGCGATGTCTCGTGGCGCGGGCGCGCCGACAAACTTAGATTCCTTACCAAAATTTTGCGGCCATGCGTAATTCTCATGCCAAGCTTGAATTCGATCCAGAAACTCCGAGCCCAACAATTCGCGATAGAAAGTGATGGCCATACGCCCAGGTGTTGCAGAGTCCAGAGCCATGACGACAATGCCTTCAGTCGGCTCAATCTGTGCGCGATAGCCTGCAATCGTTTTTTTTAGCCGTAGTGCGAATGCTTGGCCTGCATCGGCAGCGTCGGCTTGCTCGGGTTCTTCTGCTGGTGCAGGGATTTCTTCACTGCTGAAAAATAGCGAGAGCGAGTCCTTGAACGGGTCGGGTACAGGTTTGCCCGCAACGGACCAGGTTACGATCACCTGCTCTTCATTTCGATGGGCTTGACGCTGGATGAGCCAGCGCAAGGCGTTGTGGGCCTTTTGGGTTACCTCGAAGCTGATAGTACACGCCTGCTTCGCGTAGTCCTCTTTACCGTCAGTAAAACTGCCTCTGAATGTGTAGCCAGTGAAATCGTTGGAAGAGATTAACTTGGCGCCATCATCTGATCTACGAATGAATTTCGGATGATTTTTGCAAATGCGCGCCTTCTGGCCTAGAACCATGCAGAGATCATGCCTGCTGGCATGTGTCTGATCGAAGGAGGCCCAAGCGTCTATCAGCTCTTGATCTTCCCATGTACCAGATCGTGGATCGCCAACGGCCTCTACACGCCAGCGCACGAATACTTTCCTGTCTTTTATTTTTGTTTTGTTGCCTCGCGCATCCTCGACGGTAACGGGGAAAATTTTCTGCTCGTTGAGGTCTGACCAAAGACGTCCTTTTTTCAGGTAGGAAAGGATGGATAAGACTTTGGGGTGTGCGTCTTTTGAATCACACCACTGCGCCAATTGCGCCTCATATGCCTCACATTTTTTTGCGTCCTTATCGGGAAAATCTGAAGCGCAGTAACTAATTTCTTCACAGAGAGGATGCGGGGCAATGACGCTGCCCGCTCTACCAGCAGAAGCTTCAGAAACGGGAATCAATGTTGGCGCCTCGATTCCGTCGAGTTTCCTTGCTCTCCTGAAATTTCCCGCCGAATCGATGACGACCTCAACGTGCGCTTTCTTCACAAGATGTGATAGCGGCCAAGGTTTTACGCCGGACGTGTCCACCAAATTCGCGCACTGCTCATAGGTTTCATGGAGTTTCTGAATCCAGCCCATGTCAGCCCCCCAGTTCCGCTGCTTCGTCTTCGGCGCTACGTAGGTTGCCCTTGCCGAACTTCTTTGCGCCCATGTCCCGAACGAACTTGCGGATGGTGCAATCCTCTGGGCGGATAAAGCGGATATGTCCGTCGATCATGGTGGGTCGCCAGAAACGGGCATGCAGTTCTTTCACACCGGTTTCGTCGGGGTAGTCAAAGCCGTGGAACATCAGGCTGTAGGCGAGTTCACCTGCACCGTCGTAGTCGCCGACACTTGAGCCGAACTCGCAGGGTTCGACATAGCCCTGACAATCCCGCGTACCTAAAAAGATATCCTGCCGACCGCCACACTCCAACGTGCGTTGAGCGATGGCATAGTGCTTGCCCTCAACCCGATCGTCTTCCAACTCAGGCCGATGCGTGTTCCATTCAAAATGGGCGCGCACTTGGTATTCCACGTCGGCTAGGAATGTGTAGATAGCCAAAGTATTTCCGCCGCCGAATTCCAATGGCTTGGTGCCTTTGGTCTGGGTGCGGATACGCTTCATCACGCGCACCTCGTCAACGATCCAGATGAAGGTGGGCTTCCAGTAGATGGACTTGGCGATACCCTTGAGCGCTTCGTAGGTGGGGACGTGGTACGAGCACTTCTCGCCACCGATCTTGGTGAGCGGATCGGTGAACAGAGCATGGCGTGCCGAGACCTTGAATTCAATGCTATTTCTTTCAGCCACAGAGAACCTCCATTTTTCCATCCGGTGTTTCGCTCAGGCCGAACTCGGGGCTGTAGTAGCGTGAGTCGGCCAGAAACAGTATGCCTGTTCCCTCCAGGATTTCTTGCACCGCACCGGCCTTGGTGAGCCGTTCCAGAGTTTGCGGAAATACGTTGACGCTGAATTGTTGCGCCCGGCGCAGCAGATCGAATTCTTTATCAGGCATGTAGGCTGCGCAAAGTTCCGTGATGATGGCGCGCCCTGCCTCTCCATGCGGGACGATGATCCCGCGTGTAGGCGAATCAATCGCCTTGAACGCCTTGGCGGCAGCCATGAAGGATTGGTGCAGGTAGACGTTGGGTGCCTGTCCTTTTGTTCTGCCATATTCGGCTGTGGCTTGCGAGTTGACCGAGAGCAGGTTAAGCAAGGTGTCGTTGTGTCCCAGCGTTGTGTCGGAAACCGGGTAATCCATATCGCTGGCGCGGTCGAAAAAGTAATTCTGGTAATACCACGCCATCGCTTCCGGCCCGATGCAGTTGTTCCCGAACTTATCTGGATTTTCCTCGAAGTCGTCCAGCACGCGCTCAGCTTTGTCGCCACCGATGCCGATGTCAGGAAGCATGCGCAGGCTTTCATCTTGCGGATTGACTACATGGACAAACCCAATTTCACGAATGCCATTTCGGTTGCAGCGCCCCGCTGCTTGGGCGATGGAATCCAGCCCGGCGGTAAAGCGGATGACCGCACCGAAATCAACATCCACACCGGCCTCAATCAGTTGGGTGCTAATGCATAACGTCGGTTCTTGTCTTTCCAGTCGTGCCCGTACCTCGGCCAATATTGAGTTGCGATGCGCCGGGCACATATTGGTGCTCAAGTGGTAAACCGGGATTCCGTCTCGCTCCTTGCATAGTCGATAGATCGTTTGCGCCGCGTTCTTGGTGTTGACGATGACCAGGCAGCTGTTGGCTCTCGCGGTTTCCTCCCGCGCCAGCAAGACAATCTCATCGATCGTCCAGCCACCCGGCTTGCGGCGATTCTTGACTTCAACGCGCTTCAGATCATCAAATAATTTTTTCACATCCGGCATGAGTTCGTTGCCCTCGGGGATGCGGATGGCTCCTTTGTTTGCATTGACCTTGTCCAGCAGCGGCTGGGTGGCGGTGCATAGGACGATCGTGCTGCCGCACTGTTCGACCAGAAAATTCATTGCGTTGTTGAAAAGGTGAACGCAGTTGATGGGTAGGGTCTGGATTTCATCGAAGATCAGCACGGCGTTGGCTAGCTGATGCATCCGTCGTGCGCCTCGGGTGCCCGCGCCGAACAGGGTTTCCAGAAACTGGACGCTGGTAGTGTAGATGACGGGCGCATCCCAATTCTCAGCCAGGATTTTTCCACGCCAGCTTTGTTCCTCGGGAGTTAGGTTGGAATGGTGTTCGAGAATCACGCTGCTAGGCTCTACGCCATCCGGTTCAAGAATTTTCCGCACTACGTCGGCGTTCTGGTCGATGATGGACGTGAATGGAATAACGTAGATCACCCGATCCATTTTCTTGCCGTTCGTTTCCTTGTTCGCGTGATGCAATGCAAATCGCAGGCTGGCCAGAGTTTTTCCGCCACCAGTGGGCACTGTCAGGGTGTAGACGCCTTTGCCGCGCGACGCGCCCTCAAGGCAATGACGAGAGATGTCTTGTCGAAGTTCATCTATGGGATGGTGGGATTGAAAAGTTTCAAGGTGATCTTCCAGACGATCGATCAAAACATCCCATGCAGCGTATTCGCCATTCGCCCTGAGCCTCTTCCCCTTGGGATTTTCAAAATCGGCGCTGTCGATGCGGTCAGCATCAATAAGGCAGCTGAATAAAAAGCGCACCAGCAACCCGATCTGCTGCTGCGCTACAGTGCTCTTATCATCCTTACCCGGTGCGACACGTACAATCCCGGAAATTGCTGCTTGCATGGCCTTGAGCATTTCCGGCTGACTGGTGAGTTCATGAGCGCGGGCAAGGATAACCTCGTCGGCCTTGCCAAGCACTTCATGAAAGTGGCTACGGTCATCGCTCTTGTTTATTCGCCTGCCGAACACGTCTTCGCCAAGGCTGTTCGTGTCGGAAGACAGACAGTCAATCAGCCCGGAATGGTGGGAGGCGATGCAAAGGGAGAGAATTTGTCCGACGATCTGCCCAAGCTGTCCCTGTTTGGAGATATCTCGCCACACCAATTGGGCTCCGGCAGTGGAGTGGTCGATCTTGCCCTTAAGCCCGGCTGCATCGACGAATTCTTCGTCCTCATCCTGGTTGAGCAAGCCGACGGCGGATTTGATGTAGGCCTGAAACGCTGCGCTGAATTTCCCCAAATCGTGGAGCAGGCCGATCAGTTCCCCTTGTTTATGCAAGCCGACCTTCCCTGCGAATGTGTTCGCCAACTTAGCCACATTACACAAATGGGCCGTAAGTGATTGCGTTGCCCCATCCGATTTGCGATGGTGAGCAATGAACTGCGGCTTACTTGCCTCGTCCCCAGCTTCTGTGTTTCGGCCTATTTTTTTCACAGTCTGTGTTTTCAATTTAATGGCCCACTAATCCTGTAATCGCATTTGTATCCTACCCCCGCAAGCTGGAACAAACGGTGATATACGGTTTTGTTTCCGCCGCAGCACATCGGCGGAAAAAGCGAACGCCGCTAATACATCTTCCGGGGCAATATGCGGGTATTCCTTCACTACCTGGCTTATGCTCCAACCGGAAGCCAAGCAATCCAGAAGCCACTCGACGAATATGCGCGTGCCCGCAACCATCGGTTTACCTGCAAGCACATTGGGATTCGACACAATTCGCTCTTTTTCAGCGGTTTTGCGTGTTCGCTCCTTGTCCTATTTTTCCGGGAATACTGAGCAGAGAACCTATTTACATTAACGCATATTACAGCCCTACTAGCTCACTAGGTGAGCCAGCTAACTCAGCCTATCGCCTCCGCCACAGCGCCTGATTGATCTGCGCCAATTCAAAGGCTTCGGGATCGAATTCGCCGCCGATCCACTCGATCATGTTGTTGTGTTCGGGGTGATCCGGGTCGCCAATCGCCGTTAACAATTCTTCATACCCGTACGGCCCGCCGCAGTCCTCGGGCGGGCAGGCCCGTTTGCCGTCGGTGCAGCGCGGGTAGTGGGTGGCAGCGTCGGCATCGAGCACTTTTTCCACCTTGATTCCGTGTTCCCAGCCGTCGCCGAAATCGTATTCGTAGAGTAGCCTGCCGCCTTCCTTGACGATGCTGTCGAGGCGTACGTTGCGCTCGCTCTTTGTGCCGCCGCCGAAATCAGGATCGGGCGTGCCGTAGGTGATCTTGTCCGCGATGAATGCATGCAAGTGGGAATCGGTCCAGCCCATGGCGATTTGGATGACGTCATGCAGCTTGCCGAGCTTGATGTCGGCGGGAACTTCGATGCGCCGCCATACCGGCGGCTTGATGTGCTTGAGGGTGATTTTGAGTTGATAGATTTTCATGATTTTCCCTTCGATTGGATTGCTATTTTGCGTGGAGACTTGCTTGGTGAACAAGGGTGACGGTAGCAACTGCCAATTTCTTCCAGTGAGGGGGGCGGCAAACCAGCCTCCCAGTAGACCGTGAAATATATTCTGAAGTTATCGGCGGCGCTAAGCTTCGCAATGTCCACGCATTTCAATGTTGCATCATCGATATAAATAGCTATTGTTTCCCATCGCCAGCTACGCGATCACGCCACCACCTAAACAAATATCTTTTTCATATATCACCACGGATTGCCCAGGTGTAATGGCCCATTGGGTCTGTTCGAAAAGCAACTCGAAACCATGGTCATGCAGTTCAACAAAACGGCATGCCGCATCTGCTTGTCGATAGCGGGTCTTCGCCGCATACGATAATGCATCTATAACTGGTGTTGCGCTTATCCAACTAAGATCGCTGGCGCGTACAGTATTTTTAAGTAGCAGAGGATGCTCATGGCCTTGCACCACGATCAGCACATTGCGCGTCATATCTTTGCCGGCAACGAACCATGGCTCACCGGGGCCGCCTATACCCAGGCCTTGGCGCTGGCCTAGGGTGTAGTACATCAGGCCTTCGTGCTGACCGACGACTTTGCCGTTTTCATCTTCGATTGCGCCCGGCTGTTTGGGTAAGTAGCGCGAGAGAAACTCTCTGAAATCGCGTTCGCCTATAAAGCAAATGCCGGTGCTGTCTTTTTTTGCGTGGGTCGGCAGCTTTGCTTCGCGCGCCAGTTCTCGCACTTCGGATTTTTGTAATTCGCCTAACGGGAAAAGCGTTTTGGAGAGCTGCGCTTGATTCAGGCGGTATAAAAAATAACTTTGATCCTTGCCGGCATCTTTCCCTTTTAGTAATTGATAGACGCCCTGGTTTTCCGAAACACGAGCATAGTGGCCAGTCGCAATTTTGCTCGCGCCCAAGCTTAAGGCATGCTCTAAAAAGGCTTTAAATTTAATTTCGGAATTGCACAAAATATCCGGGTTAGGCGTGCGTCCCGCTTGATATTCACGCAGAAAATATTCGAACACGCGTTCTTTGTATTCGCGCGCGAAGTTCACCGCTTCAACTTCTATACCCAAAACATCGGCGACGGCGAGCACATCTAAAAAATCCTGCTTGGCCGGGCAGTCTTCATCGTCTTCCCAGTTGCGCATGAAAAGCCCTATGACTTCGTATCCCTGGCGTTGCAACAGCAAAGCCGCGACGGAGGAATCCACCCCGCCCGACATGCCGACTACCACGCGGTCAGGCTTGGTCGGGGTCATGGGTGGGCGCCGCTCAACCAGCGCTCCAAAGGATAAATCACGGGGGGTTGGCCGTTGTCGAAGAACCAAGAATCGACGGCGTATTGCGCACCGGTTTGCTTATCTTGAATCCGTGCGGCCCAATGATCATCGAAGAGCAGCGGCGCGCGCCGAATCGGATTCAACACTTTATAAAAACGCAACCAATCGTGCGCGGCGATGAAGCGCAAATACGCCGTGGTGGTGTGTGCATGATCTATGCAATCCATACGTCCTTCCACGCCGTCATCATCGTAATTGCCGCCTTTGTCATTGTGTATGGGCGTTTGCTGACCCGCGACACGGCTCATAAAGCTGACCGCGAGCTGTATCGCGCCGAGTTCATCGCCGGGGTTTTCGTCATCGGCGAACAAGGAGGCCAAGGTCTGCATATCGTCCTCGCTGAATGTCACTTCGGCTTGCACGGCGCAACGGTAGTTGTAGCAAATCGTGACGCTCTCTGCCGCCTGCGCTCTAAGTGCAAAGCTCACCAAAAATAAAATAATCAAACGCCGCATATTTAAATAAAGCTGTAATCGCGAATCAGGTCTAAAGGATATTTTTTTCCACTCAAGTAATCTTCAACGCAACGCATGACCAAGGGGCTGCGATGTTGCGCTTGCCGCGCCGCCATCTCAGCGGGGCTTAACCATAAGGCACGAACAATGCCTTGGTCCAATGTGGCTTGAGCGTCGTGATCAAGAATCTCCACGCTAAACGCGATCCGCAAATACGTGCGCGTGAGATCTTCAGGCTGCCAGGTATAAATTCCTAAGAGCGCGCGCGGAGCGACGATATAGCCGGTTTCCTCGAAGGTTTCGCGGACGACCGCAGCGCTTAAACTCTCGCCGCGCTCCCAATGACCGGCGGGCTGGTTCAAGCGCAGCCCTGCGCCGACCATTTCTTCCACCAATAGAAATTTGTCGTCGCGCGCGACCACTGCGGCGACGGTGACATGCGCTTGCCAATTTTTATCCGAGTTCATGCGCCATCCTAAAAGCCCTAAAAAATAGGCAATAAAAAAGGCAGGGGAGAAACCCCCTGCCTATTTTCTCGCAACGCCGGGATTATTTGGCGGGTGCGTGTTCTTTCATTTCTTTTTTAGCGTCTTTGGCATCTTTTTTCGCATCTTTAGCCGCGTCTTTGGCATCTTGCTTAGCGTCTTTAGCGGCTTCTTTTGCGTCATGCTTGGCATCTTTGGCTGCTTCTTTCGCATCCCTGGCCGCTTCTTTAGCGTCGTGCTTCGCTTCTTTCGCAGCTTCTTTGGCGTCTTTTTTCATTTCTTTCGCGGATTCTTTCACTTCAGCCTTAGGGGCGTCGGCGGCGATAGCGGTCATGGAAACAGCAGCGAAAGCGGCAGCAATAATAGCGGCGAGTAACTTGCTCATGGTAAATCCTCTCTAATTAGGTTTGTTTTAAGTGCGGCACTTTTGCAGTGCCAGCGCATTTTAGCGCAATTTGCGCTATTCAACGGGAAAAACGGAATGACGAAAATGCCATTTTGAGTAGCCTAAGCGAAAAAAAAGGCAGAGCGAACTCTGCCTTTCTTCGAGTGAACTCGAATTACTTGCCAGCAGGGGTAGCCGGAGTTGCGGGCGTTGCCGGGGTCGCGGCTTTGTCTTCTTTCATTTCGCCGCCTTTTTTCTTTTTAGCTTTGTGCTTGGCTTTTTTAGCAGGCTTCGCTTCGTCTTTCTTCATTTCATCTTTCTTCATTTCGCCAGCCGGTGCGGTAGCAGCAGCAGGAGCGGCGCCAGTGTGGGCGGCAGCCAAAACGTTCAAGCTGACGGCGGAGAAGGCGATCGCAACCAAGGCGGATAACAATTTGCTCATTTTTAGATCCTTTTAGCTAAAAGTTTTTTAAGATTACAGCGACACCAAAATCATGTGTCGGAGCTATAAACGCCCCGTCTTAGGCGACGTTGACAGAGCAAGGCAGATATTTAGTAGGGCATACGCTTTTTACCTCGCCCAGCGCCGCTTTAACCAAAGTAAGCGTATGATATAAATAGATAAATGTCAGGACGAGCAAGCGCCGGAATTTGCTCCTAAGGCCTGAACTCCGTATCATGCGCTGTCTATTTCCCACGAAAACCCGATATGGTCTCAGTTCCGCGCTTGCCCCGGATAAGCCGAGGTAGCGTTGCCTTGTGTGGCTTCATCCTGAGTCTCGCCAGCTTCCCCCTCGCCGCAGCCCCCTATATTCCTAAGCAAGACGATCAAGTCTTAGAGCGCCTGCCGTTTAAGCCGAATGACCCGATCGCTCGCGAAATTCTTGGCTTGCGCACGGCTTTGCAGCGTAATCCCCAGGACCGGGCCACAGCGGTCAAGCTGGGCTGGCGCTATTACGGCCTGGTGGCCGAAGAAGGCGATCCGCGCTATTTAGGATATGCCCAGGCCGCCTTGGCGCCATGGTGGGATTTACCAACACCGCCTGTCGATGTTCAGGTATTGCGCGCGAGCTTAAGGCAATTTCGCCACGATTTTTCCGGTGCCTTGACGGACTTGGATCAAGTACTGCAGCGTGATCCCAACCAGGCGCAAGCCCGTTCATTGCGCGCGACGATACATATTGTGCAAGCCCGCTATGCCATGGCCAGGCCGGATTGCATGGCCCTGGCCCAGCCGCCGAATGAATTGGTGGGAAGCGCGTGTTTGGCGCTGATATACGGGCTGACGGGTCACGCTGCGCAAGCCGAACAGACCTTAAACACGCAATTGCAAAACCACCCCGATGCCGGCCCCGAACAAAAATTATGGGTGTATACCCGGCTTGCCGAGTTGGCGCAGCGTTTGGGAGAGGATGGCGTCGCGGAGGCGCGATATAAGCAGGCGCTGGCTCTCGCAATTCCAGACACGTTTTTGTTGGCGGCTTACGCGGATTTTTTGCTGGATAAGCAGCGTCCGCAAGAAGCGTATATCTTGCTCAAAGATAAAGTCCGTTCGGATGTTTTACTTCTGCGTCTGGTATTCGCCGCGTATCGCTTGAAAACGGCCGATGCCCAAACACTACAAACGACCTTAGCCGACCGCTATGCCGCGGCGCAGAGGCCCGCCTATACCGTTCATCACCAAGAAGCAGCGCCCTTCACGCTGGACAA
>CAZKHT010000051.1:0-1309 GCA_964552595.1 uncultured Burkholderiales bacterium | reverse complement strand
TAGCAGTTCAACACAACGCCTTAAACCTGGCGCATTCGCACTGGCAAGTGCAGCCGTAGCCCCGGGAGGGGCGGGTATTTCTCTAAGCCGGGCTAGCGACGCGCGATCGCCGCGGCGCGCAAGCGGTCTTGAAATGGGTGGAGAGCAGTCATATTGAAGATCCCTATTTAATCCGCTTGGCGCAGCAAGTGAAAGCCTTGCCATGAAACAGCTGCTGAGTTTTATTGTATTCGTTTGCTTGAGTGTAAACGCTTGGGCGCACAAGCCCAGCGATAGTTATTTAACGCTGCAAGTGCAAGGCAACACGGTAGAGGGCCAATGGGATATCGCCTTGCGCGATTTAAATTTTGCGCTGGGTTTGGATGCGAATGCCAATGGCGAAATTACCTGGGGCGAAGTGCGAGCCAAACAGAGTGAGATCGCCGCGTATGCTTTGTCGCGCTTGAACCTCAGCAGCGCCCATCAAGCCTGTCCCGCCGTCGCTACCAAATATCTCATCGACGACCATACCGATGGTGCTTACGCCGTGTTGCGTTTTCGCGCGACTTGTCCACAGGCCGCGCAGAACTTGAGTGTGCGCTATGGCTTGTTCTTCGATATTGATCCGCAACACAAGGGCTTACTCCGCTTGATTTACGGCGGACAATCCCGCACCGCGATTTTTAGCCCAGAGCAAGCGACTCAAGTTTTCGAATTGAAAACCGCGAGCAAACTCAGCCAATTTTTTGACTATGCGCGCGAAGGCGTGTGGCACATCTGGAAAGGTTATGACCATATATTATTTTTGTTAGCGCTCTTGCTGCCGGCTGTGGTTAGGCGCAGCGGCCGTGCTTGGCAAGCGGTCACTGCATTCAAGCCGGCGTTTTGGGAAGTTTTAAAAATCGTCACGGCTTTTACCGTCGCGCATTCGATTACTTTAAGCATGGCCACGCTGGGCGTGATCAGCCTCCCGTCGCGCTGGGTGGAATCGACGATCGCGCTGTCTGTGGTCGTCGCCGCCTTGAACAACGTCTATCCCTTGTTCCGAGAGCGGCGCTGGATGATGGCTTTCGCCTTCGGTCTCAATCCTGTCCTTGGCTTCCGACATGTATTGCACGACCGGGGTGTGCCGCACGGTGGTCCACGTGCTGGGCCCGGTGCCCGGGGCCAGCGTGACCGGCATCGCCCCGGCGCCGATGTGAGCGCGCCCGGCTGCACGGAGACCTTGTGAACCTGGTCAACCTGGAGAACGTCGTCAAGGGCTACGGGCAGCGGGCGCTGCTCAACGGCCACTCCGCCGGAGTTGGCGCGGGCGAGGACAACTGGCTTG
>CAZKHT010000050.1:11821-13860 GCA_964552595.1 uncultured Burkholderiales bacterium | reverse complement strand
TTAAGACATGCAGCATTTCCACGCCGCGAAATGCGACCATGCGAATTTTGGTGCTGCTCTTAGGTTTGTTTTCAGCCAGTGCGAGTGTGGCGGACACCGCTACCGTGGTCTACGGTACGCGAGTCAATTTACGGAGTGGTAAGACCGATACCTATCGGGTGATAAAAGCATTAGAGCCGGGCACCGAGTTGCAAGTACTGCGCTTGGAACGGGCCTATGTGCAAGTGAAAACCGAGGATAACGAAGTGGGCTGGCTGCCTTTGCGTTTGGTGCGGATTAATACCGCGACACCGGTCGCGGCCCCGGAAATAAAGCCAGTATCGGATGCCCCTGTACCGGATAGCACGGTGCAAGCCTTGCGCGATGAAATTCAACGCGCGCAGCGCGAATTAAAACAAAAACACACACCGGAAGCGACAGGGTTTTGGTGGATGATAGGCCTCGCCGGAATTCCTTGTTTGTTAGGCGGTTTCGGCATCGGCATGGGCGGCTTACAAGCCTATTATCAAAAACGCTTTCCTTGATTACGCCAATGGGATTACTTTGGACACTGAGTTTGATTTTCATCGCCGGCACGGCCCAAGCCGAGATGTACCGCTGGGTGGATGCCGAAGGAAAAGTCCATTACAGCGATACTAAGCCGCCGTCCTCGGCCAAGAAAGTCGAAGAAAAAAGTTTTGGCGGCAATGTGGCTGTGAGCACGGAAAATATGCCCTATAGCGTGCAACTCGCCGTGAAAAATTTCCCTGTCACGCTGTATACCGGCGACTGCGGCGAAGCCTGTAAAAATGCGCAAGCTTATTTATCTAAGCGCGGCGTGCCCTATACGCTACGCCTGCCAGGAACGAAGCAAGAAGACGTGGCGGCCTTTAAGCAAGTCTCTAGCGATAACATGATTCCGGTATTGGTGGTGGGCAAGGTCTACACCTTGAAAGGCTACTCCGAATCCGAATGGGCCAGCGCGCTAGATCAAGCGGGCTATCCGAAATCCAACGCCTTCCCCGGCGGCAAGGCCCCGCCCCCGGCAACCACGAAAACCGAGAAGCAGCCGATTCCGGCTTCGACGCCGGCGAGTACCACGCCGCCAGCTGAGGCTGGAAATAAGGGGTATTGAAGGGATATAAACAATGGCCAGTGGGGTCTCGGCCTTGCCTCACGATATTCGCGGCCTGCCGCAAACTCGCCTACCTCCTAACGTCGCACCATAATTCCTAGAAAGTCCCCGCAATGAAAATCGCCACCTGGAACGTCAACTCGCTCAAGGTGCGCTTGCCCCATGTCTTGGAATGGGTCGCCGCTTATAAACCGGATATTCTTGCGCTGCAAGAAACCAAGCTGGTCGATGATAAATTTCCGCACGCGGAATTACAGGCAGCGGGGTATAGCTGTTTGTGTTCGGGGCAAGCCACGTATAACGGCGTCGCGATTTTGAGCCGTTTGCCTATGCAAGATACTTTGCATGGCATCGCCGACTATGAGGATGCGCAAAAGCGCGTGTTGTCCGCCACCATAGGCGGCGTGCGTATCGTGAATGTGTATGTCCCCAACGGCCAAAGCGTGGATTCGGACAAATACATTTATAAGTTGGCCTGGCTGGAAGCGCTGACCGCCTTATTGAGCCGCGAATTGAAAACCCATGCCAATTTGGTTTTGCTCGGCGATTACAATATCGCGCCCGAGCCGCGCGATGTGCATGATCCGGCGGCCTGGGAGGGTCAAGTTTTATTTTCGGAAAAAGAGCGCGCCGCCTTCCAAGCGCTATTGAAGCTGGGACTGAAGGATAGTTTTCGCTTATTCGATCAGCCCGAAAAAAGTTTTTCTTGGTGGGACTATCGTATGAACGCCTTCCGTAGAAATATGGGCCTACGCATAGACCACATTCTGGTCTCGGCGACTTTAGCCCCGCTGTGCAAGCAAGTCGTGATCGATAAAGAAGCGCGCAAGGCGGAGCGGCCTTCGGACCATGCGCCGGTGATGCTGGAATTGAATTTAAACTGAAAGCCCATGACCATGACGACCGCAAAGAAAAAAATTCGTGT
>CAZKHT010000050.1:0-11811 GCA_964552595.1 uncultured Burkholderiales bacterium | reverse complement strand
GGCGCTTATTTCATTGGAGCCTGGTGCTGTTGTTCGCTTTCAGCTGGATTAGCGCCGAGCTCGGCGGCACGGCCATGCAATATCATTTTTGGTCTGGCTATACGATATTGACGCTGGTGATCTTCCGAATTTTATGGGGTTTGCTCGGCAGCGAAAGCGCGCGCTTTGCGCATTTCCTGCGTGGCCCCGGCGCGGCTTGGCACTATTTGCGCAGTTTTTTTTCGCCGGTATACGCCGCGACCTTGGGACACAATCCGCTGGGGGCATGGAGTGTGATTTTGATGCTATTGCTGCTATTGACGCAAGCCGGCAGCGGCCTATTTTCGAATGACGATATTGCAAGCGAAGGACCCCTCTACCATTTGGTGAGTAAAGACTTAAGCGATAGCATCACCAACATCCATCACCTGAGTTTCAATCTTTTACTGGTCTTAGTGGGTATCCATATCGTGGCGATACTGCTTTACCGTTTGGTGCATCGCGAAAATTTACTCAAGCCCATGCTCACTGGTGATAAGGAAGTGAGCGCCGATACGCCTGCTCTGCGCCAAGTTAGTCCGCTGCGGGCCTTGCTTTTTTTATTGATAGCCGCCGGTGCGGTGTGGCTGATCGTGAATAAACTGTAAAACCGCTTTACTCGCTTGAAAAAAAAACCGCGTCGAAACGCGGTTTTTGATTTGCCTAGGGCCCAATTATTTGCTGCGGAAATTATCGTGGCAGCCTTTGCACACTTTGGCGACTTCGTTGAATTGCGGCTTAATCGCGGCCATATCGCCACCCTGCGCGACCGTGACAAGTTTCGCGGATTCAGTTGCCAGCTTATCCATGCCACCTTTGAATTTCTCCGCATCTAAAAAGACTTCGGCTTTGGCCTTGGTCTTGCCTTTTTCCGAGCCTTCTACAGTAAAGCCCTCTAAAGACATTTTGGATAAAGCGGCGAGATTCTCTGCGCGCTTTAAAAATTCGGCTTTATCGTAAGGACGCTCGCCTTTAACCATGGCGCCCATGGCGCCGAAATTCCAGCCCTGCGCGGCCATCACGCCCTTGCGATATTCAATCGCGTCTTCCGATTTGGCGGCGAAGGTGGCGGTGGAAATAGCGAATCCTAGCGTCGCAATAAGTGCAGCGGATGCAAAACGATACATGCGTGAGCCTCCTAGTGGTTTAAACAGAGGCGTCATACTACCGCAAAAAGCTTATTTCTCAGAGAGGCCCGGCCGGTGGCGGCAAGTACAGCAAAGCCGCCGCCGGTGGCGGTATGCCATACCAGCTCCAAGATTTAGCGGCGTTCAAGGTCACGCGTTGGATGCGCCCTTGGATTTCTTCGCTGTCCACACTCAGCAGTTCCGCGATATGCGTGTAATCGTCCGGCAGCGCGGGGTCGAACCAATTTAGGGCCGAGTGCCGCGCGAGGCGGCAAGCCAAAGCCACATTTTTGGCGCGCGGCTGCCGTGCATTTTCTTCGTCCATGAGGAGTTGCAAGAGCTTAGGCAATTGCCAATGCTCGGCCAGGGCCAATTGCAAATCCAGGCCGCGAAATCCCAAGACCCGCTGCTGTGCCTCGGCGCTGCGCAAGCCTGGATGCGCTTGCAACTCGGCGCGTATTTTTCCCATGAGATCGGGCGCGAAGCAACTCATTAAAATTTCCGCCAGATCGCGCAAAAGCGCGGCGACCATGACTTCATCGGATTCGATATCGTGGCGCAACATGGCCCAGTCCTGGGCGTACAAGGCGGCGTGCCGCGCGCGGCTCATGCTGCGCATCACGCCCTGCAGCGCGTCGGGGTGTTGCCGCAGACTGGTCTCTACCGTGGGCAAGCGCGCGAACTGCCGAAAAAAGGGCGAGGTGCCCACCATCATGAGGGCACGGGCAATGGTGGTGATTTCCATCGCCTGGCGCTTGCTGTGATGGCTTTGCAAATAGCGTAGGACTTTTACCGTCATCAAGGGATCATGCATGATGACGTCGGCCAGCTCGCGGCCGTTGAGATTATCCTCGTCGCGTTTCAAGCGCATGAGCTCGGCCTGGGTGCGGCTGAGCACGGGAATATCCGCTTGATCAAAGTAAGCGATCCAGGCGGCAACGTCTTTTAAGGGCTGGGTGATCATATCTAGATAGGCTATCGACCCGCGCAGCCCGGTCTTTATAGTGTAAAACCAGGTTTAAGCGCTGACGGCCAAGGGCAGGGTAACGCGAAACACGACGCCGGCGCCATCGGCGCGGTTCTCGGCATGGACGCTGCCGCCATGATAGAGGGCGATTAAACGCACGATATACAGGCCCAAACCCAGGTGAGGCTCGTCGCTCGTGCTCTGCGGACGTATGGAAACCATGGAGAAAAATAGCTGCTCGGCCATCTCCGGCGGCAAGGGCGGCCCCTCGTTGGCGATACTTAAAATCACTTCCTCGCTCTCGCGGGTCAAGGCCACATCTATGGCGCTGCCGGCTTGATGGAAGTCCACCGCATTGCCTATGAGTTTATCCAGCATTTGCGCGATCAAATCGGCACCGCCGGTGACAAACAAAGGCGGCGCCGGCAAGCGCACATTAAATTGCGTCGCCGCAAAGGCGTCGGCATAAGCCGCCATGCAACTGGCGATGACGTTGACCAAATCGAAACGCTCGCGCGGCGTATTTTGCAAAGCTTGCTCTAATTGCCGCGCTTCGGTCATGCGGGTCAGCACCGTACTCAAGCGTTGCACACCTTGCTGAGCGCGTTCGACATAGATTTTGCTATCGCTCGGTAAGCTTTGTTGTTCCAAATTATCCAAAGAGGAGCGCACTACCGTGATGGGGGTGCGCAATTCGTGCGACAAGCGGGAAGCGAGATTTTCCAAATAATGATGGTATTGGCCCAAACGCTGCAGCATCGCGGAGATGCCGCGCGACAAATCGCCGATTTCATCTGAAGCGTGCGCACTTTGTTTTAGCCCTGCTTGCAAGCGGCCCTGATCGTCGATCGCACTCTCTGCTTCGTCGCGTAATTTGCGTATGCGATAGGACAAGCGCGAGGCGAAAGCCAGTAATACCACGCTCACAATGGCGAACACCGCCAATACGCTATTCATTAATCCGCTGAGGGCCTGGTTGCGTAAAGCGAGCACGGCGTTCGTGGTTTCCTCGACCACCACCGCGCCTACTACTTGGTCTTTTACCCAAACCGGAGCGGCGCTAGAGACGATGAGGGCGAGCCCGTCGGCCGAGCGCCTTTGTCCGGTGAGGCCCACCCCGCGCAAGGAACTGTCTAGTTCTGGCGAGGACAAACGCGCATCGTCCTTGAAGTCTTCATTTACCGGCGTCAGAAGATGCGCGTACAGCGGCGTTAAAGTGTGGGCTTTTATTCTTTCCCAAAGGGTTGCGGGTAGCGCCGTAAGCGCTTGTTGCGCGCGCTTAAGACTGCCGGTTTCGGCAATCACTCTTTGATTTTTGTCCAGCACCCGTATGCGGCTAGTGCTGCGCGCTAAGCCTTGTACCATTTGCTGAATTTCGGGTGAGGGAATAATTAAATTACCCATGCCCGCGCGCTGACTCAGTGTGGAACTGCTTAGCCAAATGGCCGGTGTGGTGGAGGGTGGAGCGGAGGGCATGACGCCGGATGCCGCGCCTTCAAGCGCGGGAATTTCTCTGGCCGCGATGAAAGTACCCAAGGCCAATTTTTCACCGACGAGTGACAAGGGCAAAGCCAACTCCACGGCATAGCCGGTTTGTGTTTCGCGCCAGGTCGCGCGTATGCGCGGCTCGATTTCTCCTAACACCAATTTTCCGGCTTCGTAATGCAAGGCATAGGCATTGCCGCTGCCTGCACGCAAGGGGCTAATCGCATATCGCTGAAACTCGCCCTCGGGCGTGGTGAACGCCAGCTCTACATGATCGCCGGTTTCCACTTGCGTTTCTTGCGCGGCCCGATAATGCGGCGCCGTCTGCGTCGACGCTATTAAAGCGTAGAGATAGGCGCCGTACTGCCCTATGCGCAAATCAAAACTGGCTGCGCCTGCTGCCCCCTCGTCGCTATTCGCGGTGTAATGACGGGCATGCACGGTGGCCGGCCAATCCTGCGCCGCGCCGTCTAGTTCTATGGGCGTGGGTAGCGCAAATAAATACAAATCGCCGGGCTCATGCCAGGCCGAAGGCAAGCCGACTTGGGCTTCGAATAATTGCGGCCGGTCGTGCAAAGCCGTGGCCACGGCTTGCGCGGTGGCCGCCACGGATTGCTCATGGCCGGCGCGTAAAAAGCGCTCCATCTCGCGCACGAAACTTAAGCCTACCCAGGGCACGGCGACCAGAATCAGCGCGACCAATAAAAGCTTGCTGCGTAAACCGAGGCGGGGTTTAAACATCGCTGTTTGCTTAGGATGATTCAGGCCTTCCACCGATAACCCATGCCGTATAGGGTTTCGATGGCATCAAAGTCGGCATCCAATGCGAGAAATTTTTTGCGTATGCGCTTGATGTGAGAAGTGATAGTGGTGTCGTCCACCGTCAGCTTGGCTTCGCTCATTAAGCTGTCCCGGTCTTTAAGGTGTCCTGGATGCTTGGCCAGCGCATGCACCATCCAAAATTCGGTGAGGGTCAATGGCACGACGCGCTCTTTCCATAAGGCGCTCATGCGTTTCAAATCCAATCGCAAGGCACCGCGCTCTAGCAATTCCTCCGCGTCGCCACGGCTGGTCAGGGCGTCGCGGCGGCGCAATAGTGCGCTGATGCGCGCCAGCAAATGCGGCAGGCTGATATCCTTGCTTAGATAATCATCGGCGCCCATGCGCAAGCCGGACACGGTATCGAAATCGCTGTCGCGCGCCGTGAGAAACATAATCGCCAAGGTTTCCGATTTCGCGCGCAAGTCGCGGCACAAGGCAAATCCGCCGTCGATCTCATCTTGCAGTCCGATGTCGATCAAAGCCAGATCGGGTAAGCGGTGCTGCATCCCGGTCAGGGCCGCTTGCCGGTTGGCAAAAGTGATTACCTCATATCCCTGCCGGCGCAGGGCGTCAGCATAGTTTTCCCGTATGGCGGGTTCGTCTTCGACGATGGCAATTTGGCGGCTCATATCGCGCGCATTCCTAGCGAGTTAAACGATTCAGGCGGACTATACACGATAGTCCCCACGCCCTAAGCCGGCACCCTGAATGCCTTTTTCTCGCCACAATTGATCGCCGCCTCGCCCTTTTTCATCCCGCCTAGGCCATAAGTTCCAGTTGAAATGGCGTTGTCGAAAACTACGTCATTGCAAAAGGAAAACATGAACACATCACAGCCGATTTTTAGCCGCGTCGTGTATTGGGATTTAGCGCGCTTCGCCCTGCTGGCCTTGGGCATAGGCACGCTGGTGAGCCTGGGCTTAAGTCTTTTGGTCTTAGCGACGACCGGTTTGGTCCAAGCCGCGCCCTTAGCGATTAGCGCGGAGGCGGGGGTTAAAAAATCCGAAGTCTCCGAAGGCAGTTTATTACTCAAGACCACGCAAAGCGGCCGTTACCTTGCGGCGCCGCTTTTATCGACAGCGGTGCAGATGCGGGTGAGCGGCATGACCGCGCGCGTGACGGTGAGCCAAACCTTTCACAACCCTTCCACGCAATGGGTGGAAGGGGTCTATGTTTTTCCGCTGCCGGAAAATTCGGCTGTCGACCATTTAAAAATGCGCATAGGTGAGCGCGAAATCGAAGGCCAAATTCAGGAGCGCAGCACTGCCAAGGCGACCTACGACAAGGCCAAGCAAGCCGGGCAGCAAGCGGCTTTGGTCGAGCAAGAGCGGCCGAATATTTTTACCACCAGCGTAGCCAATCTAGGGCCGGGCCAAGACGTGAAAGTCGTCATCGAATACCAACAAGTTTTGAATTTTGATCAAGGCGCGTACCGCTTGCGCTTTCCCATGGTGGTGGGCCCGCGCTATATACCCGGGACCATTACCGCAGGCGATACCGCCGCCAAGCCGGATCGCAGCTGGGCGCAAAATACCGATCAAGTCTCCGATGCAGCGCGGATTACACCGCCGGTATTGCCGCCTTCCGCAAGCGAGGCCGAGCCAAAAATCCACAATCCCCTGAGCTTGGAGATCGATTTAGATGCGGGTTTCGCACTGGCGAAATTGACCAGCAGCTATCACCAAATCGATGTCGTGCAACGTTCAGACCATCAATACCACATCCGCTTAAACGCCGGCAGCGTGCCCGCGAATAAAGATTTTGAGCTGGTGTGGTCACCCCAACCTGGCGCTACGCCGCAGGCCACGGTATTCACTGAACAGCATGGAGGCAAGACCTACGCCTTGATGATGGTGATGCCGCCCCTGTCGGCCGAGCTGGGCCAATATCACTTGCCGCGCGAGACCGTGTTCATCGTCGACACTTCCGGTTCTATGCAAGGCACTTCGCTCGATCAGGCCAAACAAGCTTTGCTCCTCGCCTTAGACCGGCTGCATGCGGGCGATCGCTTCAACGTCATTCAGTTTAACTCCGTCACCGACTGCTTATTTCCCCAGGTGGTCGCGGCCGACGCGGCGAATATTCAGCGCGCCAAAGACTATGTGCGCGGCCTATATGCCACCGGCGGCACGGAAATGCTGCCCGCCTTGAGCGCCGCGCTTCAGGGGCAAGAAGCCCCGGGCCGGGTGCGCCAAGTGATTTTCTTAACCGATGGCGCGGTAGGCAATGAAGACGAATTATTTAAATTAATCCGTGAACGCTTAGGTGATAGACGTTTGTTCACCGTAGGCATAGGCAGTGCGCCGAATAGTTATTTCATGAGTAAAGCCGCGGAGTTTGGGCGAGGCAGTTTCACCTATATCGGCAAGGTGCAAGAAGTCGGCGAAAAAATGGGTGCGCTATTCGCCAAGTTGGAGAGCCCGGTGCTGACGCAGTTGCACGTTGAGTTTCCCAAGGGTGTCGCCGCGGAAATGTGGCCGCAAAAATTACCGGATGTATATAGCGGCGAACCCCTGGTATTCACGGCCGCGATAGACGGCGCAGTACCGGCGAACACCATGATCACACTCAGCGGCCTGCGTGGCAGTAATCCCTGGCAGGCGACGCTGGCCTTAGACGTCAACACTCCCGCCAGCGTGCACACGCTGTGGGCGCGCAGCAAAATTCAAAGCTTACTGGACAGCGTGCATGCCGGCGCGGAAACCGAAACCGTGCGCAAGGAAGTCACGGCAGTCGCGCTCGCGCATCATCTAGTGAGTAAATACACCAGCTTGGTAGCGGTGGACGTCACGCCGGTGCGCCCGGCGCACGCGGCTATGGCCGAAAATTTACCGGTGGCGACCAATCTGCCGGAAGGCTGGAATTACGACGCCGTGTTCGGGCAATTGCCGCAAAGCGCGACCCCCGCGCAATGGCAGATTTTAATCGGCAGCCTTTTCCTGAGTTGCGCGGCCCTCGTGCACTTATTGCGTCGGCGGAAAGTCGCGCGTGTTTAAACGGCGCCTCGGTCTTTGGCTGGTATTTGCTTGCGCAAGCCTGGGGATGTGGAATCTGGGTCATGGCATGTATCTCTACGCCAAGGCAGCACTGGCGCAACAACTGCTGCGCCAGGCTTGGGATAAAACCTTGCACGGGCAGGTGCAAGCGCGACCTTGGCCCTGGGCCGATACCTTTCCCGTCGCACGCCTCACCGATGACAAGGCGCGCATCGATCTCATTGTTCTTGCCGGTGCCAGCGGCCGCAGCCTGGCTTTCGGCCCGGGTCATATCGATGGCACGGCGCTCCCCGGAAAACCAGGCAATAGCGTGCTCTCGGCGCATCGCGATACCCACTTCGCGTTCCTGCGCGGGGTGCAAATCGGCGATGCCTTGCAAATACAAACGCCCGCGGGCCTAACCCTGCGCTACCGCGTCGCCGATTTGCGCATCGTTGATCAACACGATGTCGGCGTTTTGCAAAGCGGAGCCGGCGAGCAACTCACTCTAGTGACTTGCTATCCCTTCGACGCCCTGCGACCCGGCGGACCATTGCGCTATGTGGTGAGTGCGGAACGCGTCACAGAAGGCTAAGCGAAACTTGTGCAGCGAATTTTTACGAAAGGAACATCATGATGAAGCAATTAAAACGATTTAGCCGGCTCAGCCTCTACGCGCTGGGTCTGAGTCTCATCGCAATGGGATTGTTTATGACCACGGCGGCGACTTTATCGCTGCCCTTGGAACACGCGCAAACCCAGCCTAGCTTTCCCACCATATTCGCCACTGATGGCACCCCCTAAACCTTTAAGGAGACGCATATGTTTTACGGATTATTGGTTGAAGCTTCTAGCCGCGCCGCGGTAACGCGCGAAGCGGAGAAAACCACCCTCAGCTACGAATTAGACGCGAGCTGGCTATTGGGCTTAGAGGCTTGGGTGCAGTTGACGGTCGCCGTCTTCGTGCCCAAGGCAAACGCTAAACCGCGCAAGGCGGCGCTAGAGCAATGCTAAACTTCAGCCGCTATGGACGGAAAATTTGAGGTGCAAGAAGTGACATGGAGCGCGGCCGTCTCGGCTTTACGCACACTACGCACCACGGTGTTCATTCAAGAACAACAAGTGCCCGAGGATTTGGAATGGGATGGCTTGGATGACGATGCCGTGCATGCCTTGGCACGGTCTGCGAGTGGCGAGGCCATAGGCTGCGTGCGTCTATTACTGCATGGAACGCAGGCGCATATCGGACGTATGGCGGTGTTGCCGGCCTGGCGCGGAAAAGGCGTGGGCCGGGCCTTATTGGCGGCGATGCTCAAGGCCGCGCGCGACGCGGGGGCCAGTTCGGTATTTTTAAACGCCAGCTCAGCGCGGTGGGTTTTTATGCCCGAGCCGGTTTTCAGGCCGAGGGCGAGGAATTTCTGGATGCGGGGATTCCGCATATACGCATGCAGCGCGGGCTCTAATCGCCGGCTTCGGGATGGGCGGTTTCAAGGCTAGGGGCTTCCAGACTTAAAATGCCGGCGTTGTAATCGTAGGCGAAGAGTTCGGCATAGCGCCCCCAATCTATAATCACCGCAAGCACGCGCTCGGCTTCTTCTTCATTGAGATAGTCTTCCAACTCGCGCAAAAAACGCTGCTCAGGCGCACGTTGTCCCGGACGCTCATCCAGCACCCGTCGAATATGCGCGGCCAAGGGCACGCGCTTGAGCAAATGTTCGCCGAAGATTTCCTTGCGCCGCAACATATCCGCTTCGGAAAACGCCTGGCCATGCCGGGTAAGCAATAAGCTGCGGCCTTGCACATGACCGAAATCAAGCAACTCCAGCGCATCGACGATAGGAAATAAATCATCGATTTCAAAATGCAGCGCATCCGCCAACTGCGGCAATTCCACGTTGCCCTGCGCATCGATTTGATCCAGCACGCCTTCGATTTGCGCGACAAACACATTCGGCAAACGATGGCCTATGCCCACGTGCTCCACTTTGGGCAGTTGTCCGCCGGCCGTGCTGGTCATGGCGCTATAAACGCGTTCCACCATTTGCCGAAAACCCAAGGCATCGCGATCGCGCGGATGCTTGAGCGTGACCGCCAGTTCCGCTTTAATCCGACCGGGATTGGCGTCGAGCACGATGACTCGGTCCGCCATCAGCAGGGCTTCCTCGATATTGTGCGAGACCATCACGATGGCTTGCGTCGGAATCTGCCGCTCTAGCCATAGCTCGAGTAAATCGCCGCGCAAGGTTTCAGCCGTCGGCACATCCAGCGCCGAGAAAGCCTCGTCCATCAACAGAATGTCGGGATTCACCACCAAGGCTCGGGCAAAGCCCACGCGCTGCCGCATGCCGCCGGACAATTCTTTCGGATAGGCGGATTCGAAGCCCCCCAGACCTATCATGTCTATGACGGTGCTGGCCCGCTTCGCTCGCTCCGCAGGCGGAACGCCTTGTGCCTCTAAGCCCAGTTCCACATTTTGCAAAACATTCAACCATGGAAATAAAGCAAAACTTTGAAACACCATGCTGATGCCTTGTTGCGGACGACTGACACGCTGTCCCCGATAACGCACTGTGCCCCGGCTGGGTTTGGCTAAGCCCGCTAAGATGCGCAGCAAAGTCGATTTACCACAGCCGGATTTTCCTAGTAGCGCCACGATCTCTCCGGGGCGCACACTGAGATGGATGTCTTCCAATACCGTTAGTACGCCTTTGCCTTCGGCCGCGAAGGTTTTGCTAACTTGGCTTACTTCAATTAATGCGGCGGGATTTTCCATATGCTGGCGAGCCTTATTCCAAAGCGAGGTGGCGTTGCGCGTAACCATACAGTCGGTTCCACAGCGCACGGTTCAAAATCACAACATAAATACTCATAACCGCGATGCCCAGGGCGATGCGCGGATTGTCGCCGGCACTGGTTTGTTGCGCGATGTATGCGCCTATGCCGGTGGCGGTAAGCGTCGTGCTGCCCCAGTTTACGACCTCGGTCACCACGCTGGCGTTCCATGCGCCGCCGGAAGCCGTCAGCCCGCCGGTGATATAGGCCGGAAACACCGCTGGCAAAATCAGGCGCCGCCATAATTGCCAGCGTCCCACGCCTAAATTCGCTGCCGCTTCTTTGAGATCCGCCGGAATGGACGCCGCGCCCGCGATGACATTAAACAAGATGTACCACTGCGTGCCTAAAATCATTAAGGGCGAAAGCCAGATTTCTACATTCAGATGATGGCGGGCGATGACCACGACCGCCAAGGGAAACAGCAGATTCGCCGGGAAGGCTGATAAAAATAGAACAACAGGTTGCACCCGCGCGGCCAGGCGAGGGCGCATGCCTATCCACACCCCAACCGGCACCCAAAGCAAAGTGGCCAGGGCGATTAAAACGATAACCCGCAAGCCGGTAATCAAGCCCAGCAATAAAACCTGCGCGATCTCCGCCATGTTCACTTCGTGCATGACAAAGCGGGCCAGAGTGAGTGTGAGGATAATGGCGCCGACGCTGAGCGCGACGATAAGCAGGCGATTAAATAGACGCTGCTCGCGCCGCGTCACCCGCAGGCTTAAGCTGGAGAGCGGCACCGCGGGCAGGCGCCGAAATAAGCGCAAGGAAAATTCCCATAGCGCCGCGGGTACGGATAGCACCAGAGGCAACCAGCGCGCGCGTTGGATCAAGGTCAGCACGAAAGACTGAGGCGTTTCCTGAGCACCGGTCGACTCAAATTTGAACTTCTCTGACCACGCCACCAGCGGGCGAAACAATAATTGGTCGTACAGTATGATCACGATCAACATGGTCAGAATCGCATAGCCTATCGCGACCAGGTCTTTATGTTTAATTGCCAGCGCGATATACGAGCCCACGCCGGGCAAGAGTATGGTCTGGTTGGAAACCGTGATGGCTTCCGAGGCCACCACGAAAAACCAGCCACCGGAGACCGACATCATGGCGTTCCAAATCAACCCGGGCAGCGCATAAGGGACTTCCAGCTTCCAGAAGCGCTGCCAGGCGGAAAGCTGAAACACATCCGCAGCCAAGCGCAAATCGTTAGGAATCATGCGCAGCGAATGATAAAAACTGAAAGTCATATTCCAGGCTTGCGATGTAAAAATCGCAAAAACCGCCGCCATTTCCGGACCGAGAATGCTGCCCGGGAATAATTGAATAAAACCCATCACGGTCAAGGACAGAAAACCCAAGATAGGCACGGACTGCAAAATGTCCAAAGCGGGAATCATCACCATCTCGGCGCGGCGATATTTCGCGGCAATCGCGGCGTAGATGAAGGTGAAGATCAGCGACGCGGCCATCGCCAAGGCCATGCGCAAGGTGGTGCGCAAGGCGTACAGCGGTAGATTTTCCGGCGCCAGCGAAATCGGCAAGGCGTCGCCCAGCGTATAGGGGGCGACCATTTGATGGCTGC
>CAZKHT010000049.1:12063-14195 GCA_964552595.1 uncultured Burkholderiales bacterium | reverse complement strand
CCCGCATATCCGGTTTTTTTTGAACGGCGAGCAAGTGCACGATCTCGCGCAAAAATTAACGCCGACGGATGAGCTGATTATTGTGCAGGCGCTGAGTGGGGGCTAAGCGTTTCCGTAGAGAGGGTGGGCGCATGGGTGGTGAACGACATCTTGTAGGTGCCACCGACTTTGGCCTCCCTGTGCGTGACCTTGGCCGTGAATCCATTGGGAGGAAGCCATCTCGCCATCGCATCCGCATCGATGAACGCGCGATAGATTTTTTCAGGGGGCGCGAAGCATCCCCAGCGTGATTCAGATGAGGATGATGAATCATCCGCAGCCGGCGCTTTCATATGAAAGGAGGAAATTCAAACACAATTCAGATAGACTTAATCGCCATTTATGCCCCGACATGATAGAGATGTTCGCGTAATTAAAATTAAGCACTCGGGGTGGTCAAAATTCAGTGCGCGCAGAGAGCTCACATCATAATATTGGAGCGTGCTATGTATGACTATCAAAAGGCCTTTAGTCGAAATCTTGGTTTTATTTCACCCGATGAACAATCTCTCCTAAAAAATGCAAAAATCGCCATCGCCGGTTTAGGCGGGACGGGAGGCGGTCAGGTTCACGCACTTGCGCGCATGGGTGTGGGCCGTTTTCACTTAGCCGATCCGGACACGTTTGAGCTCGTCAATTTCAATCGCCAAAGCGGCGCCACCGTTGCCAATCTACAGAGAAAAAAAACCGACGTTGCGCAGGAAACAATTTTAGGCATTAATCCCGAAGCCGAGGTCACGCTATTTGATGCCGGCATCACCCCGGAAAATATCGATAGGTTTTTAGACGGTGTAGACGCCATTATCGATTCGCTGGATTTTTATTGCTTTCAAGAACGTTTTTTATTGCATTCCAAAGCCCGCGCGAAAGGTATTTGGGTGTTGACCGCGCCTCCCCTCGGCTTTGGATTTACGCTTTTAATATTCGATCCCAAGGGAATGACCTTCGAGGATTATTTTGGCTTTCGTCCTGGCATGACCGAGAGGCAGCAAGTGGTCGCTTTGGTTGCCGGCATCGCGCCACGACTCTTTATGCTGAAATACCTGGATCGCTCCAAGCCGGATGTGGAAGGACATAGGCTGCCCTCCGTGGGTGCAGCGCCGTTTATGATTGCGGGGGTGATTGCGACCGAAGTTGTTGCCTTGCTGACGAAGAAAGGCACGCGTATGCGGGTACCGGAGATTTATCAATTCGACGCCCTATTACGGCGCTTTCGGAAGAAGACTTATTTTTGGGGTATGCGTGGCCCCGTCCAACGGCTCAAGCGCGTGCTTTTGAATCAGCTTCTACCTAAATAGCGGCGCGTCACTTACGCGATTCTTCCACATGGTTGGCTGGGTTTAACGCGGCGTTAATGAATCACGCCTTTGAAGGTGTTTTAGATAAGCGTAATAGCCATGAAAAAGATTTTCTTGGTTAACCAGTCCTTCGCGTACATAGAGTTCATGCAGCACCGGCAGATTACAAAATGCCACCCCTGGATGCCAATGATGATAAATGTGATACGTGAAATTCAAATTAGGAAGAATGATTCTTTCCCACCAGCGCGGAATAATCAAAGGCGATGTTTCCACCAGGCCGGCATTGGGAATATAGACATGTTACGAAAAGGCCCCCAGGCGCACGATCAACGGCAACAGCGTCACGAGTGGCAGTATCCAATAAATAAGCAGCAACCGCCCGCCCCCCACCCATACGATAAGACTGATAAGGCAGATTAAATACAAAGGCCTCACCCACGCCGGTGTAATGACGCGCCGAGGAAAGGCTTCGGTTTCAAATTTCTTTCCTCGAATTAATTTTATTATCGTTAGCCCTGCGAGATCTGCCAGAAATAATTTCCATAATTTTCCCGGCGGCAGCGGAAAGATCCATTCTTCCCCGCTTTTCCGTCGCAGATCGGGATCGCGATCCGTAAAATAAAACCGGTGATGAGATAAATGCACCTTCGCATAGCCGTCCACCGTGAGCACCAGCAGCGGATAGGCCACCAGCAAGTTCACCAACACATCTCCATATTTAAATTTGTAGCCCAGACTATGCGCTTGCTCATGCACCAGCAGCGCCAAAATATTCATCCGCGTGCCTATAAA
>CAZKHT010000049.1:0-12053 GCA_964552595.1 uncultured Burkholderiales bacterium | reverse complement strand
GAGTAGCTTCGCCCATAACTGGCCGGAGTACTCCGCGAGAAATATCGCGGCGGCTATCATCGCCCACGCACTCAACATCGCAGCCGAAAATGCAAATGGTCGCGCCCCATACAAGGCGCGCGCCGACTCTTTGCCTTCAGGCGAAAGACAGCCTTTATCGCCCGCTATCGCGGGTGGCAGCGGCAATGAGAATTGCTCAGTACCCATTGCTACAAATGACACCTGCTTGAATCAATATCATTTCCTATCCGTCATCAAATCTGTCTACGCCCTACCGTCGAGCCCAGAATTTATGCGCTCCGGATCCATACATTTCCCGATAGCTGAAACTTCGGATCTACATCATATCGCGAGCTAAAACCAAAACCCATTAATAGCGGGTAAGGTAGGGTAGGCAGCGCGTCACAAGCTCACCTGTTCCGACAATCCCTCAAAATGCTACGTGAAATTTCGCTCAGCTCAAGCAAAATATACACTGATCGCCGCACCGCCCAAGGCACTCCTGCCTATTTCCATGCGCCCGCGATAGGCTTCCACGATGTCTCTTACCACCGCCAAGCCTATGCCGTGGCCTGGGACCATTTCGTCCATGCGCACGCCGCGTTGCCCCAATTGTTCGACGCGCTCGGTCGCAATGCCGGGGCCGTCGTCTTCTACACGAATGATTAGTTCTCCGGCATTCAACGCGGCGCCGAGTTGAACTTTGTCTCGACTCCATTTGTAGGCGTTGTCGAGGAGATTACCCAGCATCTCGGTGAGATCACCGGCATCCCCCATGAATTGAACCTCGGCGCCGACGGCGAGTGTCAGCTTCACATTTTTTTCCGCATGCACTTTGGCCAATGCCGCGCCGATTTTTTCGGCGATGGGCAAGATTGGTATCGCACTCGCGGTCATAGGCGTGGCACCCGCAGTCGCGGCGCGTTGTAATTGATAGGCGACGATGCTGTCCATACGCGCCACTTGTTCATCGACCAGAGTAGCCATTTGTTCGGGCGGCGCCTTTAGGCTGCCGCGTATCACGGCGAGCGGCGTTTTTAAACTATGCGCTAAATCGCCCAAGGCGTTGCGATAGCGTTGCTGTTGCGCGTGCTCGTGTTGAATCAAGGAATTCAAATTGTCCGTGAGCCTTTGGATTTCCTTCGGATAGCACCCGTGGACTTGGGTTTGATGTCCGGCTTCGATGGCATTCAACTCCTTGGCGATTTTACGTAGCGGTTTTAATCCCCAACGTAAGACTGTGGCTTGCGCCAACAAAAGGAGCGCGGCGGTGCCTCCCAGCCAAGTCCACAAGCTGCGCCTATAGCGGCGCAGTTGCGCATTAAAGTCATTGAGATTTTCGGTCACGCTGAAGGTAAAAGGGTGGCGCGTGGCCCCTGTCGCCCAGTTCACGCCTAGGCTTTGCACATAAAAGATTTCCCCTTGCGGATCTTTGCGCTGCTCTAAACGTCTTTCGCCCGGCGTTGCGCTTTTCTGATATGGCGCATCCTCGCCTATCGCGGAGGGTGAGCGCCAAACCAAGTTGCCTTCGGCGTCAGTCGCGTAGGCATACAAGCCCGAACCCGGTAAATTAAACCGCGCTTCGGATAAGACGCTGGGTAAACTCAGCGTACCGCGACTATCGACCTCGGCGGCGGCAATGACTAAATACAATTGTCCCAATAAGCGCTCTTGGCGCGCCGAGCGTGCGCTGTCATAAAAAGCGCGGTCTAAACCCCAAGCGGTGAGCACGATAAAAACCGCCAGCACAAAGCTGGCGCTAAGTATCATGCGGCGGTTTAAAGACAACATTAGTCTTCGCTCAAGGCGAAGCGATAACCACGGCCACGCAAGGTTTCTATGGGATTAAATCGGCTCTCGGGATCGAGCTTGCGGCGTAGCCGGCCGACTAAAACCTCTAACACATTGCTGTCGCGATCCAGGTCGTGCGGGTATAAATAATCAGCAAGCTCCTGCTTGGCGACAATTTTGCCGCGTTGCCGAATGAGATATTCCAATAATCGGTACTCGTACGCGGTAAGCTCTATCGCCTGGTCCTGCATATGCACGCTTTGCGCGCTGGGATTTAAACGCAAGGGGCCAAATTGCAATTGTTCTTGGCCGCTGCCCCCGGCGCGGCGCAATAAAGCTTTAATGCGCGCTTGCAGTTCTTCCATCTGAAATGGCTTCACCAAGTAATCATCGGCGCCGGCCTCCAGGCCTGCGACTTTATCTTGCCAGCTTCCGCGCGCGGTCAAAATCAAAATCGGCAAGGTTTTGCCCATGGCGCGCAGTTGTTTGATGATTTCTATACCCGATAAACCCGGCAAACCCAAATCAATAATCGCAGCGTCTAGCGGGTATTCGCTGGCGAAATAAAATCCTTCCTTGCCGTCACCACTGGAGTCCACGGTATAGCCGCTGGCTTGCAACTGGTTTTGCACTTGCGTGCGCAACTGCGCTTCGTCTTCGATGACGAGTATGCGCATGCCTTACTCCATGGCGCCGGTTTCAGCATCGACGAAGATGACGCGCACTTCTCCTTGCCGGCTTAGCATCTTGATCCGATAGCTAGCGCGGCCACCGTTCATCACATTTTGCGCAGCGAGTATGCGGCCGCCGGCTTGACGTTGCACCATTTCCGCCGCCTCATTCAAACCGATTTTGGGCGCACGGGTGTTGTCGGCGGGCGCCTCGGCGCGCGGTGGTCGCTCCGGCGCGAAGCGTTCCGCGTACGCGCTGGAAACGAGGCAGGCGAACACAAGCACACCCATACGCAGCCGATTATTCATGAGAGCTTCCCTTCCAATTAAACCACCGCAAATCTAGGCATGCGGCGCGACCGGTCCTTTCCTCCAGTCAGTCGCGCCCGCTTTTTTTAAAGCCACGCCCGGACTATAAAGCCGGCGTCACAGACACGCGCACGGGAATTCTGCGGCCCGGATCTTGCGGCATAACCGTAGTGTAACTGCGACCGGCGTATTCGTAGACCACGATATAACCAGTGAGACGATTTTCCCAATCGTCCACGGTACGGCATTGGCGCACCATGCGGCCACGGTCCCTATCATAGTCATCGTCATCGCGGGCGTAGCGGCCATTATTTTGCACTTTATCGCCTATCACAGCACCGGCGAGTGCGCCCGCTGCGGTCGCCGCGGTATTACCATTACCCTTGCCGAATTGGCTGCCGAGCAAAGCCCCCGCCACCCCGCCGACCACGGTACCGGCATAAGAGCGGTCCGACGAGCTGCGATAGCGCGAATATCCGCCTTCACGGTACACATCGCGGCATTCTTCGCGCGGCACATTTACTTTCTCGTATTGCGGCGTCACATTGCGCACGCGCGCATAGTCTTGGTACTGCCCACCATTGTTATAGTCGTTATGCTCCGCCAGAGCTGCGCCCGAGGCCGTGAATAACATTGCAACCATGGCTACGCTTTTTTTCATCGTTGTCGCTTTCATCTCAAAACTCCTTTTTTCAAGTTGAGAAAACACCAGGGTTCCCCTGATGGAACGCACTTTACGCGCGCTAAGCTGAACGAAAGCTGAATAAAAATGGGGGGAGATACTCCAGGGAAATATTACTTTAGCGAACTCGGAAGGGAGTCGGAACGCGATGTGCTACAGTGAATCTCAGAACCTGAAAATAAGCGCCGGTACTGCGTAGCCTCACTAGTAAAATTATTCCGCTTCATACTTAATTTTACAGTACGGCAATTTACATATTCCACTCATAAGGTAACAGAAACCGGGGCAATAAAGACCCGACCGTGATAAATAGCGGTGGAATAAATATCAGTAGAAAACGGAGCTTGTGGAATGCCCGTCAAAAGATTGCCTATCCGCGCGCTACGCCCCTTCGTCGCCTCAGTCTGGACAAGCGACAACGTGGTCGCACGCTTGTATGAACGACCCGTTCGCGAACACGCTTTGCCGAGCGGAATGACGCATATTGTGTTCCGACTGACTGACCAGCCTCTGCAGATACTTCGCGCTCCAAACGACTTAAACCCGCAACCACTCGGCAATTCGATAGTAGGTGGTGTGCGATCGCGGTTCTATGTCCGCGAAGTGTTCGCGCCTTCGTGCTCAGTGGGCGCGGTGTTGCGGCCAGGCGCGGCTGCGTTGCTGCTTGGCGTGCCTGCCGATGGTCTAGCGGAGAAACATACGCCGCTTGAAGACCTTTGGGGAAGGTCTGCGAGTGCAGTACGCGAGCGGCTGCTCGATGCCGAAACCGCGGAGAATAGACTCGCAGTTTTGGAATCCGCGCTCACCGCATGACCTTCCCGAGCACACTGCCTGCATCCGGCCATTGCATCCGTCATCGACGAGATGCATTCCCTGTCATCGGTCGAGGCAGCGGTGCGCCAAAGCGGCCTTAGCCATCGCCAGTTTATCGTGCGCTTTCGTCAGGCGGTGGGGGTCGCGCCAAAAACGTATTTGCGCATCCTGAGGTTTCAGCGCAGTTTGCAGTTGCTAAGACAAAGTCGGCGCCTCCCGCTGGCGTCACTAGCGATGGAGGCGGGTTACTGCGACCAAGCACACTTTAACCGCGAGTTTTGGCGTTCACCGGAGTGACGCCTATGGTTTACCAGACGCGCTTGCCGGATGAAGCCAACCACCTACCGGTAAATAGACAAGAGGGTGAGCGCGAATGAGGTCAATTTTCTTCAATACGGTCATTGCATGGCTTGAGAGCATTCGTCTTCGTCCACTAGCTATCGAAGGAGAGTTGCATGAAGATTAAGGAAGTGTTTGCCTATCTATGCGTATCAAATGCGGCGGCCGCAATCGAATTTTACCAACACGCCTTCGGGGTAACAGAAAAATTCCGCCTTGCCGAGCCAAGCGGCCGCATTGGCCACGCCGAATTGGAGTTTGGCGCAATGACGGTCATGCTCTGCGATGAGTTTCCAGAATGTGGCATCCGCTCGGCGTCGACGATTGGGGCAACAGCGGTCACCATCCATCTCCACGTCGACAACGCAGACGAGATGATTGCGCAAGCCGTCCTTGCCGGTGCAACGATGGAGCGCGAGCCCAAGGACGAATTCTATGGCGAACGATCAGGTGTAATCCGTGATCCTTTCGGTCATCGGTGGCTAATCGGCCATCACATCGAGGACGTCAACACCGGAGAGATGCAGCGCCGATATTCGGCCATGAGCAAGACTTGAACAAGATTCGCGGCAAGCCGGCTTCGTGTTTGATGGCCCTGAAAGGACGGATGCCTGCCTCATCGCTCTCCGTTTTTGCGAGATCCATCACATGCAGAAGGCTTAGCCAAATCACGCCTATCAGTGCGCGAGTCGAGTTGGCGACAGAAAAACATGTATGTATCTGGTAAGCGAATCGCTAAGAAGGGAGCTTATAGCATGGACAAAAGAGGGTTTGCCGCTAAGAAACAAAATGATCGCTGACTGCGCTGCCTAGGTACCCAGCATCTCGACTCAAGCGGCTGCCAGAGGCGCTTATTGCCCAAAACCGCCATTAAATGTTCAAAAATTTGCGCCTGGCGCCGCCGCTGATACTGAGTTAGCGCAGGCTTCTTAGCCAGGCCGTGTTTGAAAATCCCTCCAAAATCGCCGATAATTCCCCAATTTCTCGCGGCTGCGCCCGGCGCGAGAACGCGAGCCTTCATGAACACATCCGCTTGTCCGCTTTGGTTATTTAAAGTCCTTCCATTTCTGCGCTGGTGGCCCATGGTCAACAAGACCACCACGCGCGCCGATATGCTGGCTGGCTTAACCGGCGCCCTTATCGTATTACCGCAAGGCGTGGCCTTTGCGACCATTGCCGGCATGCCGCCGCAGTATGGTTTATACGCCGCCATGGTGCCGGCCATCATCGCGGCGATGTTCGGCTCCAGCTGGCATTTGGTTTCCGGCCCCACCACCGCGATTTCCATCGCGGTTTTCGCGTCTATCAGCCCCTTTGCGGAACCGGGGAGTCCGGCGTTTATCAGCTTGGTCTTGACGCTGACTTTTTTAACCGGATTGTTTCAATTGGCGCTGGGTTTAGCGCGTCTCGGCACACTGGTAAATTTCATTTCGCACACGGTGGTCATAGGCTTCACCGCAGGTGCGGCGATACTCATCGCCGCCAGCCAAATACGTAATTTTTTCGGCGTGGATATTCCACGCGGCACGCACTTTTTTGAAGTGCTGCGTTTATTCGCCTTGCAAATTAATCATCTTAATCCGTTTGTCACTGCCGTCGCGCTTTTGACTTTAGGCGTGGGCATCGCGGTCAAAAAATTCGTACCCAAACTGCCCTATATGATAGTCGCGATGGTAGTCGGCGGTTTGGCCGCCCTGCTATTGAACGATTTATTCGGTGGCAGCGCGAATACCGGCATACGCACCGTGGGCGCTTTGCCTTCGCATTTACCTCCTTTATCACATCCGGATTTTTCCCTCGCCGCGATACATGAAATGATTTTTCCGGCCTTGGTTGTCACCATGCTAGCGTTGACTGAAGCCGTCTCCATAGCGCGTTCCATTGCGGTGAAATCAGAGCAGCGCATCGATGGTAATCAAGAATTCATAGGTCAGGGCTTGTCGAATATATTTGGCAGTTTTTTTTCAGGTTATGCGGCGAGCGGTTCGTTTAATCGCAGCGGTGTGAACTATGCCTCGGGCGCTAGAACCCCGCTTGCTGCAGTATTCGCCTCCATATTTCTCATGGTGGTTTTACTCTTGGTGGCGCCGCTTGCCGCCTATCTGCCGAACGCTGCCATGGCGGGGATATTATTTCTGGTGGCTTGGGGCTTGATTGATTTTCACCATATGCGCTCCATAGGCAAAACCAGCCGCGCGGAAACCGTGATTCTGTGGGTCACTTTGATCGGCACCTTGATCAACTTGGAAAAAGGGATTTTCTTCGGCATTTTATTTTCACTGCTGTTTTATTTGTACCGCACCTCGCGTCCCCAAGTTCAAGCCATGGTTCCTGATCCGGAGCCCGGTAGTTACTATTACGTCGAAGCCGATAATTCGCCCGAATGTCCGCAATTGAAAATGATCCGTTTAAATGGCTCGATATTTTTTGGCGCGGTCGATCACGTGCAAAAATCCTTGGCGGAAATCGATGAACGCGAACCGCGCGCGAAACATGTATTGCTGATCGCGACGGGCGTGAATTTTATCGATATCGCCGGTGCGGAAATGCTGGCGCACGAGGCGCGGCGGCGGCAAAAAATGGGCGGTGGTTTGTATTTTTACCGCGTCAAAGATTCAGTCTGCGGCATGCTGAAAAAAGGCGCGTATATAGAGAGCATAGGCCAGGACAATATTTTTCTTACCAAAACACGGCCGGTCAAACACATTTACCCCAAGCTGGATTCTGAAATTTGCCGAGTGTGCCAGGCAAGGATTTTTCCAGAGTGCATAGAGAAGCTGCCCAATGGCGAACGGCGGGCTTCGTGCATGTAGTGTTTATCAATGGCAAAAGTTTTGCACGTCGCGCTGGGCGAGCTCAATATCGTGTTTATCGGTCGGCGCGCCATTAACGTGCCTCGCCGCACCGCTAAGAATGTCACGCGCAAGTGCGCATTTCGTGGCGTCCGTTTCCGCCTGATTACCGCCCCACCCTTGTGCAGGCTTCTTGGACCCGGATGCTCCTTGCGCTTGTTCATTCTGCCCTTGCACGCGGCGCCGCTGGAACTCTAGTTCTTTCTGCTGCCATGTCTGCGTGGGCGCCGGCGCGTCAGTAGGAGTTAACGCGGGTTTTATTGCGAGAGGCTTTGCTTTGGCCTTGTCCGCTTCCTCTTTATTATCGGTGTAATGAGTTTTTCCATTTGCATCCACCCATTTGTACATCTCTGCATGACAGGTCGACGACATAAATAAAAGTGGCACCCATAAATGCAATGGAATTCGCATGAAGTGGAAAATTTTTTTGAACATGAATCAAACCTCCGCGCAGAGTGATGATGATAGGCTCTAAGTCTTAGGCATTGCGCTCACTGTAAGCAAAATCGCATCACAAAAGCACGCCAAATTCGGCGCTCTTGGGAATTATATGTCATCGTCGTCCGCGAGGAGTTGTTCCAGACGCCTTGGATAGTTGTTCAAGAAATCACGAGTAATATTTAAATGTTCTGTATCCCTCGAAAGCGGCTTCCGTTATCCCCGAACGGTCGAACTGAATGATTTTACAATACGGATACGAGAGCAGAGTGTGCGTCGGGCCGAAACGAGGCGTGCAGTAAATAAGGTTTATTGCGTCTGGGCATTTGCTTGGATATTCCCGGCGCGGATGAAGAGGTAATAAACCTATTCTGCCTTGAGTGAAACAAGGCAACAAGCACCTGGAAAAAGTAGCGCGAGAAAAAACCATAGAGCTATTAAAGTAGGTAAAAATTGCCCTGCTGGAAAGATGAGGCGGGGGTTAGACAGCTATCAGGGTCCCACCGGGGACCCCTAGCACCAACGATAGCCTTTGAAAAAAAATTAACGCCGCTTACGCATGCGGCTACCCAGCATGGCCACACCTCCCAACATCAGCCAACCCGCCGCGGGTAGCGGTACCGCAGCGATGCGAGCGGCGCCGGCGTTAAGGGCAGTGCTACCCCCAGGGAAAAGATCGATGCTGGTCGAGGGGGCGAGCGCATCATAAGTCGCATTCAATAAACTTGCGGAAAAAGTGGTGGCGCTGCCCTCGGTTGCGGTTTCCCAATCGCCGGCTAAGCTCAAGCGAAATGTGATCGATGTGCCGAAGCTCAAGGGTTGCAAAAATGCGTTAAAGACTGCGCTATTGCTAAAGCTCAGCGTTTCGGGCAATACGCCGGTGACCGCGCCATCCACAATGGCGCCGGCTTGCAGGCTACTGTCGCCAGCGTACAGCGTTAGCGACGCTTGGGCGGAAGGTGCGGCGCTATCCAAGGGCAAAAATTGCAAATCCAGATAGCCGCTACTTCCCAACCACGCACTGGTATCAAAACTCACATCGTAAACCACGGACGCATGCGCGCTGACGCTGGCGCAGAGCATAAATACCGTGGCGATAAAAAACTGTGTTGGGTTTTTCATATTATTTTTCTTTCCTGTTGTTGCCTGTTTATACGCCGCCGGAATAGGTTTTAACGGTATAGGTCAGACTTTGGTTCGTCGGATTAGAAAACACCGCAGTGGCGTTGGCGCTCGCCCCTGCCGCCAAATCCGCGTCTATGCGCAGATAGGGCACGCCATCATGGCTGCCTGCGAAATTGACCAAGCTCACACCACTGGCGAATCCCGACAGCTCTAAATGGAGGGGTCGTTTGAGCGTGCTCGCGCCGTTATTTTTAACTTGCAGGGTGGTGCGGTAAGTCTGGGTTTTACGATCGTAGATTAAGGATGACCGGACAATGCTTACTTGCCCAGTCACGTTAACGGACAAGGGTTGCACGAATAGGCTTTCTGGCCACAAGGGCGGCGCATTTTGCAAAGTAAGCGCACTCGGGCTGGCGGCGCCGATGAAATTTGCCGCGAACATATCGGTGGCGATGTCCACCACGGTCCATGGCGCGCTGGTGGCGCTGTTGATCAAGGGCGCGACATTGCTAAAGCCCGTGTATCCGCACAGTACGTCCGTGGGGTCGAACGGCCGCACACAACCCGTAACGGAATAAATAGAGGCAGCGCTAATGGCGGCGCCACGAGCATCGCTTAAAGAAACAATTTTCGGTGACTGACCGGATAAATCGACGACCGTATTCAAACCCGCAAAGCCGTCGGTCCAGCCCCCGCCTTGGGAAAATTCCTCGCGCGCAAACACCGCGTTCAAATTTTCGCTGAGAATTTCCGAGAGGCGTTGTCCGCTGACGCTGCCGGTGGAAATACCATAGGCCAGCGGGAAGAAACGGTACACATCCTCCAAGGTCACCGCGCCGTTCGTCACGCTGTTGTCTTCCAACCAGGCCCCAGGCGCGGGCACGATGGCATCAAACCGAAAGCCGGGAGTAATGGCCATATCGGTGGCGGCTTTGCTGCGCAGCCATTGACTAAAGGAATTATTGAAACTGCTGCTGAGCGCGCCGCGTCTATCCAGCGGCGCATTCACATAACCGACGACGGTATTGATGGGCTGATTTAAGGTTTGTGTTACACCCATGGGTGCGGACCAAGTCATATTCGGCGCCGGTGCGAGGAAAGGTGCGCGGGCCGTCGCCACCAAGCCGGCCACCACAGGATCTTCAGCCTGACTGGGTGTGATGGGGGTCAGCGTCCATTCCCGCGCCAGTACGACGCCGCCATCTATGGTGATGGCCATGCGCCCGATATTGCCGTCATTCCCCGATTCCACCACCAAGGTGCCGGAGTCAGACTGTAAAGGCACAGGCGTGGCTTCGTGCGTATGCGCGGAGAAAATCACATCGACCAAGCCTTTGCCCAGCACTTGCGCTAAACGCGAATTTTTGTGGATGCCAAGCTCGCTCATGACCACCACGATTTGCGCGCCTTCGCTGCGCAAACTACTGGCTTGGGCCTCGACCAAATTTTTGTAATTGGTCTCGCCTTGGGTGAATACCAAACAATTGGCCAAATTTGCGCCCATCATAGGTACGATGTCCGAGCTCAAACCTATCATGCCGACTTTAATACCCGCCACGGTTTTGGTGAGCGTCGCCGGCATCACTTGACCGGACATGGGACAGCCGGGGGCATAGCTGACATTCGCCGCCAATTGCGGAAAATTCGGGCGTTTGATCGCGCCCACCCGCATTTGCAATAGCCGGGTTTGTAGCGCCGTCAGCGTCGCATAACGCAAGCGCGTCACATCGCCGCCGAAGGCATAGTCCCAATTGCCGGGCACGCCTACATCGAAACCCACTGCGTTCACCGGATCGATTATGGCGTTGCCATTGGTGAAAAACGCCTCAACGCCGCCGTGATAAGCGTCGCCGATATTCATCGCTATCGTATTGGGATACAAGGCGCGCATATCTTTGATGGCTTGCGCGACCCGGGCTAAGCCGCCACGCGTATGAACTTCGGCGACCCCATTTATATTGACCTTATCCAAGTGCGGCGTGAGGTGTGCATGAAGATCGCTAAAGTGTATGAAATGAATCGTCACCGGCGCCGCGCTCGCGCTCAACGCCGCCAGCATTAAAGCTATTCCTGCCCATAAACCTGATCCACGCATTCTGTACTCCCTCTCGTAATTACTGGCTAGCATTCTGTCATGATCGTGTTGCATAGCCGTAACCAAGTCATATCAGTGTGTAAGTCGTTTGTTTCAATTTGTTTCAGCGAAGTCCGCTGCCGGGCCGGATGTTAAAATTGCGCAATGGGGAATATGACAAGAATATTATTGGTGGATGACGACGTCGACTTGACGACGATGTTGACGCGATTTTTATCTGCTCAAGGTTTAGAAGTCGCTACCGCTGTGGATGGCCGCGAAATGGAGGCCGCGCTCGAGACCGCCCTGCCGGATGTCGTCGTGCTGGATTTAATGCTGCCGGGGGAAGGCGGCTTAAGCCTCGCCGCCAAGCTGCGGACGCGCTATCCCCAGCTCCCGGTATTAATGTTGTCCGCACGCAGCGACACCATAGATAAGGTGCTGGGCTTAGAGATGGGCGCTGACGACTATATGGGCAAGCCCTTCGATCCGCGAGAATTGCTCGCGCGCCTGCGTGCCTTAATGCGCAGGGCGACAGCGGGGGCATCCCCCACCACGGTGTTCAGCTTTGGCGATTTTCGCTTGGACATGGCCTCGCATACTTTAACCCGGGCTGGCGAGCGCATTGCGCTGACCACGGGCGAGCTCACCTTGCTGCATATTTTTTTGCGCGAGCGCGGCCGGGTATTGACCCGTGATCAATTAGCCCAAGCCGCGCAGGGAGAAGAACGCTTACCCTTTGAGCGCGGCATCGATGTGCGGGTGGCGCGGATACGCAAAAAAGTCGAAGACAATCCGCTGCAGCCGTACTGGATACGCACAGTGTGGGGCACGGGTTATTTATTTACCGCAGAAGAAAAATGAAACCGACTCAGCGTACCTTGGCCCGCGAAGCCGCAGGCTGGTTTTTTCTCGCCACCATGGCCATACAATTGATCGCATTGGCGGGCACAGGCAGT
>CAZKHT010000048.1:6688-14274 GCA_964552595.1 uncultured Burkholderiales bacterium | reverse complement strand
AAATCAAAAACGAACAAGTCCTCCACTTTCCCGAATTCCGTCATCATTTCCGCAAATAAAATCGCGGGGAAGCCAATAGCGCCTGGCAAGTCAGCCGCGCGATGTGGCGACGCATGGGCGAGATACGCGGCGAGGATTCATATATCGCGTTTAAGCATGTATTTATTCGGCGCCATCCCGACATTCCTTTTGACGATAAAATCTGGCATCAATTTTTGCGCAAATTAAATCGCTTGGCGCGCGTGAATTATCCGTATCGCATGGCGATAGATATGCTGTTGGCACCGCTGGCGCTCTCGGGCTTTGTGAAGCGTATACTGCGGCCGCCTTTGTTTTTGCTAGCCCGGTATGCCTTGTTTCGTTGACCGCTTATAGCGCGTTCAAGCTCGCTGTGGTCTGCTCTATCAAATAATTCATTTCTTCCGCGGTCACGATATAGGGCGGCATGAAATACACTGTCTTGCCTAAGGGTCGCAAAACCACACCACGCTGTAAGGCGGCGCTGTAAAAACGCGCGCTAAAATCATCTAAGTCGGTTTCCACATCGAACGCCCAAATCATGCCGCATTGGCGAAAATTTTTAACTTGGGGATGCTCTCTTAGCGGCAGCATGGCAGTGGAAAATTGCCGCGCTTTGCTCTGATTCGCCCTTATCACATCGTCTTGCTCGAAAATATCCAGCGTCGCCAAGGCTGCGCGGCAGGCCAGCGCGTTGCCGGTATAGGAATGCGAGTGCAAAAATCCGCGCGCCACGTCGTCCGCATAAAATGCTTGAAAGATTTCGTCGTGCGTCATGACGACGGACAAGGGCAGATAGCCTCCCGTGAGGCCTTTGGAAAGACACAAAAAATCCGGCGCCGCCACCGCGCTCTTGCCGACTTGCTCCCACGCAAAAAAACTGCCGCTGCGTCCAAAGCCCACGGCAATTTCATCGGCGATAAGATGGACGTGATAGTGGCGGCAAATTTCCCGCAGCCGCGCAAGATACTCCGGCGGGTGCATGGCCATGCCGCCCGCGCATTGCACCAGCGGTTCGACGATCAGCGCAGCGGTACGGCTGTGGTTTTGTTCGAGATACGCCGCCACTTGCTCGGCGCAGCGCAGCGCGTATTCCAGCGCGGATTCGCCGGCGGCGGCCAAGCGAGCATCGGGCGAGGGCATATGCGCGCTGGGACGTAACAGCGGCGCATAGCTGTCGCGAAACAATGCGACATCGGTCACGGAGAGCGCGCCTAGAGTTTCGCCGTGATAGCCGCCGATCACGCTGATAAATTCATTTTTGCCAGCGTGGCCTTGATTACGCCAAAAATGGAAACTCATCTTAAGCGCGATTTCTATCGCGGAGGCGCCATCCGAAGCATAAAAACAATGACCCAAATTTCCCGGCGCGAGTTGCGCCAAGCGCTCCGACAACTGAACCACCGGCGCATGGGTGAATCCCGCAAGCATCACATGCTCCAGCTCTTGTAGCTGCGCCGTTATTGCGGCATTGATGCGCGGATTAGCGTGCCCAAATAAATTGACCCACCAAGAACTGATGGCGTCTAAATAACGTTTTCCTTGGCTGTCATAGAGCCAGGCGCCAGCGGCTTTCGCAATCGCGATTAAGGGCAATCGGTCCAATTGTTTCATTTGCGTGCAGGGATGCCACACGGCCTGTCGGGAGCGGCTGCTTAGCGTGTCGTCGTCCATTTTTTTACCGCGCCATATTTTTTGCGTAAGAATTCCGACTTATCCTAGCATGAGGCCGCAATGCCTAGCCCAGCGCGCACGCGTATTTTGGGTGAGCATGGCGGCGAGGCGCTCAGCCTTTATTCGGTCTTAAGTACTTTTAATCGGCGCCAGAATATGAAACGATAGCGCTGCCGCGCCGGCAAGGAGGACGAAAAGCACATGCAAGCTTTGGTTTTAACTCTGGATATGGCAGGTTTACCGCAGGGCTGGGTAGCCTTGGAGGAAGCCGTGACTTATCACGCCAAGCAATTGGTGGCGTGGTCCATGGGCGATCTTTTGGCGGAGTTTCATGGCGGCTACCAAAACAACGGCGCGCGTTCCTACATCGCCACCAAATCCATTATCGCGATTAAAGGCAGTATCACCCGGCATGCGCACACGCCGGGCTTAACCAATCCTTTGCTGTTTGCCCGCGATAGACAGCTATGCGCTTACTGCGGGCATCAATTTCCTGTGCGTGAGTTATCGCGCGATCATGTGATTCCGGTCTCGCGCGGCGGTTTGGATGCTTGGACTAATGCCGTGACCGCCTGCCGCCATTGCAATACACGTAAGGCGAACCGTAGTGCGGAACAAGCCAATATGCCCTTGCTCTACGTGCCTTACGTGCCCAACCGGCATGAGCATTTTATTTTGCGCAACCGCTACATCCTGGCTGATCAGATGGAATATCTTTTAGCCGGCGTGCCTAAAACCAGCCGGCTACTCGGCAGCCATTAAAACTCGTATTCGACACGCGCGCGGATAAGCCGTTTCTCCGAGGCTTGCGTCAGTCCGAAGGCCACACCCAAGCCCGCTTTAAAGCCATGCCCCAAACGCATATCAACGGCGGGGGAAATCAAATGGACTTGTTCGGCGCGCGGCGAGAAGTGGCTCAGCGGCCCTAAGTCGCCAAAAAAATCCAAGCGCGGACGCCAGGTTTCGTTCAGGCGATAAATGACGGCGGCGGAATAACCGAATCCCCAGCCTTCACTTTTTTCCACGCCTCGCAACACTTTGCCGAAAGCGGGATTGAGATTGAAGGTCCATTTGCCAAAATCTTTTTCCATCAACACTTGGATATCGGTTTCCAGCGTGTTGTCCTCGTGATAAGGCCGCTCAAGCTCCAGGTATAAACCGAAATCGACGGGATATTCGCCTTTTTCCGCGAAGCGATGGCGCAGGCGTAAACGCTGTCCGGTGTGGCTCCACGCCCCGTCTTTTGGCCTTTCGTAATCGAAATACAAAGCGCCTTCGGTGCGCTCGGTAAATCCATAGACAAATTCGGTACTGTCGCGCAGCATGCCTTGATGGTTGTCCGGGGCATCCACATCTCGGCGCCCTTGCTGGGTATAGGTAAACCGGTTTTCAATTTCGATTTCCCTAGGCTGCGCCGTGGCGTAGGGATAAACTTCGAGTTCGTTATAGTTAAGAGCGTAAGCGGCGGGCGTCGCGAGGGCGAACGCCGCCAACGCCAGCAAGCTGGCCTGGGGCGTATTCATTTTTATTCCTTTCGAGAGACGGCGGAATTAATCGGTTTGCGATACATCATGGGTAAGGCGATGAGCCAGAACCCGACGATCGCTAAAATTTGTAGTAAACTGGGATGCGAACGGTAACCCGTAAAGGCCGCGATAGGGCCGCCTATGGTGCTGCTTTCATCTAATAGCCATGCGCTATTCCACACAGGATCAACTAAGGCCGGCAAGAGGTCGAGCTGAGTTAATTGACCAATCGCCGTCACCAACATGGAAGTCGCGAATAACAGCAATAAAAAGCCCGTGGTCTGGAAGAAGGCGCGGTAACTGAAGCCTTTCATGCCTCGGCTAAGTAAGGCCGTGGTCGCGAATGCCAGGAGCAATCCGCCTGCGGCGCCGGAGGCCAGCGCGGTCGCGCTTAAATTATTACCTAGGCTAAGGCCATATAAAAAAACCACGGTTTCCACACCTTCGCGCGCAATCGCCAAGGCCGCAACCAGTGCGATGCCCCACAAACCAGTGCGAGCGAGCGCAGCCTGGGTCTCGGACTCAAGCTCCTGTTTCATCTTGCGGCCATGTTTTTGCATCCAAATGACCATATGCGTGACGAGCACAACCGCCAGCAAGAGCAGGCCTGCCTGGAAGATGTCGTAAGCGTTTTCCGGCAAGTGTTCTTGCACCATTTGTAAACCGAATGCGAGTATCAAGCTCAACGCAATCCCCGCACCCACGCCAGTCCACAGATAGCGCTTGCCGCTCGCCATCCCCATTCTGCCGAGCGCGCCTGCCAGAATCGTGACGACCAACATCGCTTCCAAGCTTTCGCGCCATACCACAATAATGACGTTGCCCATGGTTACTTCGCGACGATCACGCCTTGCGCAGTTTTGGGATTAAATTCCCCAAAAAACCGATAAGTCCCGGGTTTTAACGGGCCTATGCTGATCGTGGCCTTAGCGCCCGGACGTATCAGTTTTTCCCGATTTAAATCCGAGCTTTCGAACTCTTCCGCTGCCGTTCCTTGATTAAGAATTTCTAAACGGATTTTTTTTCCAGCGGGCACCTCTATCGTTTCCGGGTTAAACCGACCATCTTTAATCACCAAACTTGGGTTTAAGCCGGCTTCCTCCGCCATGGCTGGTGACGCGGCGAGCAAACTGAATAAACCCAGTGCAACAAAAGCTTTCATCTCGAAACTCCAAAAATTTATCGAGCCGAAACTTTAGCTTAGTTCTTTATCAAATGCAAATCATTCTCATTTATAGTTCGTTGAGTCTTGAAATTTCTTTTTTGGGCTGCTTGAAATGTCTGGGGTAAGCCCCTATCATTAGCACTCAAGAAACGCGAGTGCTAACAGCTCGCGTTTTTAACTTAAAAGACCGGTGTCTAGCCTCGATGTGAAACCAAGAGAGCGATGCCAGTTATCCCAAATTTGAAAGAAATAACAGGAGATCAAGAGAATGAAAATTCGTCCCCTGCATGACCGTGTAATCGTCAAGCGCGTGGAAGAGGAGCGTAAAACCGCCTCAGGTATCGTTATCCCGGATAGCGCCACCGAAAAGCCGGACCAAGGTGAAGTGATCGCCGTCGGACCCGGTAAAAAGGACGACAACGGCAAAGTGATTGCTATGGATTTGAAAGTCGGAAATCGCGTCTTATTCGGTAAATATTCCGGGCAGACGGTTAAAGTCGACGGCGATGAGCTGTTGGTGATGCGCGAGGAAGACATCATGGGCGTAGTCGAAGCTTAATTTCTGTTATCCGTTCATATCGTACAGTTCAAGATTAAAGGAGTAAGCAATGGCTGCTAAAGACGTAAAATTTGGCGATTCAGCTCGCCACAAAATGGTAATCGGGGTTAATGTTTTAGCGGACGCGGTTAAAGTCACGTTGGGTCCTAAGGGCCGCAATGTGGTGTTGGATCGCTCCTTCGGCGCACCCACCATCACCAAAGACGGTGTATCGGTCGCGAAAGAAATCGAACTCAAAGACAAGTTCGAAAACATGGGCGCGCAAATGGTTAAAGAAGTCGCCAGCAAGACTTCTGACGTCGCCGGTGACGGGACCACCACGGCCACCGTGTTGGCCCAAGCAATTCTCAAAGAAGGCATGAAATACGTCGCCGCCGGAATGAATCCCATGGATCTCAAGCGCGGTATCGATAAAGCGGTGATCGCCACCGTGGAAGAACTGAAAAAACTCTCCAAGCCTTGCACCACCAACAAAGAAATCGCACAAGTCGGCAGTATCTCTGCCAACGCCGATAGCACCATTGGCGACATCATCGCGAAAGCCATGGACAAAGTCGGCAAAGAAGGCGTGATCACGGTGGAAGACGGTTCCGGTTTGGAAAGCGAACTGGAAGTCGTGGAAGGCATGCAATTTGATCGCGGTTATCTCTCCCCGTATTTCATCAACAACGCTGACAAACAAATCGCCGCTTTAGAAAATCCTTTCGTGTTATTGCACGACAAAAAGATTTCCAACATCCGCGAGCTGCTGCCGGTGTTAGAGCAAGTGGCTAAAGCTGGCCGTCCTTTGCTGATCATCGCCGAAGACGTCGATGGCGAAGCGCTAGCCACTTTAGTGGTGAACAATATTCGAGGCATTCTGAAAACCACCGCTGTCAAAGCCCCTGGTTTCGGTGACCGTCGCAAAGCCATGTTGGAAGACATCGCGATTCTGACCGGTGCTACCGTGATCGCCGAAGAAGTCGGTTTGTCCTTAGAAAAAGCCACCTTGGCTGAGCTGGGCCAAGCTAAGCGTATCGAAGTCGGCAAAGAAAACACCATCATTATTGATGGCGCCGGCAAGGAAGAGGCAATCAAAGGCCGCGTCACGCAAATTCGTAAACAAGTCGAAGACGCGACTAGCGATTACGACCGCGAAAAACTGCAAGAGCGCGTGGCTAAATTGGCCGGCGGCGTGGCAGTGATCAAAGTCGGCGCTGCGACCGAGATGGAAATGAAAGAGAAAAAAGCTCGCGTGGAAGATGCTTTGCACGCAACCCGCGCTGCAGTGGAAGAAGGCATCGTCCCGGGCGGCGGCGTCGCATTATTGCGCGCTTGCGCTGCGGTTTCCCAAACCAAGGGCGACAACCACGACCAAGACGCCGGTATCAAAATCGTGCTGCGCGCGATGGAAGAGCCGCTGCGTCAAATCGTGATCAACTGCGGTGATGAAGCTTCCGTGGTCGTCAACAAAGTACTCGAGGGCAAAGGTAACTTCGGTTACAACGCCGCGACCAGCGAGTACGGCGATATGGTGGAAATGGGCGTATTGGACCCGACCAAAGTGACGCGCTATGCTTTGCAAAACGCGGCCTCGGTGGCCGGCCTGATGTTAACCACGGACGCCATGGTGGCCGAGCTGCCGGAAGATAAAGCAGCAGGCGGCGGCATGGGCGGTGGTGACATGGGTGGTATGGGTGGTATGGGTGGCATGGGCGGTATGATGTAAACGCGATTTAAATCGCACCTAGCCTCGGCTAAAAACGACCAGGCCTCGCTTATGCGAGGCCTGGTTTTTTTATGCTCACGTTCTAAGTTTTCGCATTATGAAATCGCGATGCAAAATTCCTAACGGCTTTTCATATTCGATCCTATACTGCTTCGGCGCGAGAGACTTTTATTCACGCGCGTTCTATCCGCAGTGCGTCCAAAAATAAAAATACACCGATCCCAAAAATCTAATGAGGAGGTATATCGCATGTCGGCAACAAGCATCAATTGGTCCGCGATAGACGCGGATCCGCGCTTCCAAACCCTGCATCGCAAAAAAGCCAGCTTCCTTTGGGGGCTAATGATATTTTCTGTCGTTTATTATTTTTTATTGCCCATAGGCGCGGCTTACTACCAGGATTTGTTCAAGACTCAGGTATGGGGACCGGTCAATATCGGCATTCTATTCGCGCTGTCGGAATTCGTCGTCGCATGGTTTGTTGCGTTTATTTATGCGCGCCGTGCCAATGCGCAATTCGACGCCATGACTAAAGCGCTGGTTAGCGACTCGCATGCGATAGGGAAATAAAAAAATGAAAAAAATAACTTTATTTGCGGCGCTATTGGGCCTGACGGTTTATCTATTCAGCAGCTTTCCGGCTTGGGCGGCCACCGGTGCGATCGACGAGAAGTTTAAAGGCATGACGCTCATTGTCTTCGGCGTGATTATCGCGATCACGATGTACATCACTTATTGGGCGGCGAAACATACCCATACGACGTCAGAGTTTTACGCTGCCGGACGTACCGTGACCGGATTTCAAAATGGTTGGGCGATTGCCGGCGATTATCTTTCCGCCACGTCTTTCCTTGGCATCGACGGTTTTAGTTGGCTCTCTGGCTACCGCGGCCTTCAGTATTCCGTTGGATTGCTGGGCCGATATATCCACTTGGT
>CAZKHT010000048.1:0-6678 GCA_964552595.1 uncultured Burkholderiales bacterium | reverse complement strand
TCTGGGCATTGCCGGGATCATCGCGTTTCAGGGCTACGACGGCTTTATGTATTCCGTGGGATGGTTGGTCGCGTATATCACGGTGTTGCTGGTGATAGCAGAGCCCTGCCGCAATATCGGCAAATACACCTTGGGCGACGTGCTCTCGTTTCGCAACGATCCTAAGAAAACCAAAACCGTTGCGGCGATATCCACTATCACGGTGTCGACGTTTTATCTCACCGCGCAAATGGTGGGCGGCGGCGTGTTGATCAAAACCCTGATCGGCATCGACTACGAAGTATCGGTAATTGCAGTCGGCATTCTGATGTTGGCGTATGTGGTGTTCGGCGGCATGAAAGCTACGACTTGGGTGCAAATTGTGAAAGCCGCGCTCCTCGTCACCGCTTCCATATTGCTGGTGGTTTTCACCTGGGCGCCCTATGGGTTTTCTCTACCGGCATTTTTACAAGCGGTGGTGGGTGACGTTAAGGTACAAGCCCAGGTAGCAAAATTATTAGGCGATGCCGCAACCACCATGACCCCTCAGGAATTGGGTCAACGCTTTTTAGAGCCGGGTTTGTTTCTCAAAAATCCCATTGATCAAATTTCCCTGGGTATGGCGCTGGTATTCGGCACCGCGGGACTGCCGCATATTCTGATGCGTTTTTTCACCGTGCCCAACGCGCGCGAAGCGCGCAAATCAGTGATCTGGGCCATGGTCATCATAGGCGGGTTTTACGTCTTGACCTTGATCTTGGGTTTAGGCGCCGCAATGAATGTAGGCGCGGCCAATATCACCGCGGCGGATAAAGGCGGCAATATGGCCGGTCCACTATTAGCGCAATATGTAGGCGGCGGCGCGGACTCCTTGCTCGGTAATTTATTCCTGGCTTTCGTTGCGGCGGTGGCCTTTGCCACCATTGTTGCCGTCGTCGCGGGCTTGGTGCTCGCCGCGGCCTCGGCGATGGCGCATGACATTTATGTCGGCGTGATACGCGGAGACCATGCGACGCCGCGCGAGCAAGTTGTCGCGGCCCGGGTGGCTTCGCTCATCGTAGGCGCATTAGCGATATTTGTAGGCATCGCGGCGAAAGGGCAAAACGTCGCGCATCTTGTCGGACTTGCCTTCGCAGTCGCAGCCTCGAGTAATTTGCCGGCTATTTTTCTGACTTTGTATTGGCGGCGAACGACTACCTGGGGAGTGGTCATCGGCATGTTAGTAGGCGGTATCGCGGCCATAGGATTGGTTTTAATTTCGCCGAATATGACTTATCCGCAGCAAGTCGCTAAGGATGCCAAAAAAGTCTTAGACGGCGAGCCGGCGCAAGCGGCAAAGCCGGCCCAGGATGCGCAGCCAGGCGAAGGCTTTATTTGCGAGCTGTTCGCGGTTTGTAAGAAAGCCGAACCGGCGAAACCTGCCACCGCGGCCAAACCAGCGAAACCAGGCGCGGTTGAAAAATTGGCGCGCATGAAGGAGAAATTGCCCACCGCGTCGACCTCGGAACGCGCCAAGTTAGAAGAAGACATCGCCAAACAAGAAGCAACCGTGAAGAAGGCGCAAGACGATTACGCCAAAGCCGAGATCGCGAAAGTCAGTATGGTCGGTTTGGAGAAGCCTTTCTTCTTGCTAAAAAACCCAGGGCTTATTTCCATCCCATTAGGGTTTATTTGCGTAATCGTTTTCTCGCTGCTCTTCCGCGACAAACGCTCGGAAGCGATGTGGGACGAATTGTATGTGCGCCAAAACACTGGCATCCAAGCCGAAGGCGCGATGGCGCATTAGAAAAAATCTCCCTCCACCCGAAACCCAGCCTAGCGCTGGGTTTTTTTTGGCAAAAGACGAATGGGAAATGGATCTCGCATATCGGCGTCGCGCCAAATGGCTTTGACCTTGGCAATTGGCTACAAAAACGCCAGCGGATTTGGCTTGCGAGTCATCGAGCAAGCTAAGGGCCCGCGCGCATCTTGTAAGTGCAGGCGTTCGGCTAAGCAAACGCAATTCATGCTTGCGCCATAATCATTTACGCGCGTTGAAATTTCCGTTTGCTTGTCGGTGTTAGGTCGCTACGGTATAGTGGCGGCTGCCTTTTTAAGGGCACGCGGGAGAGAGTGCAACAGCACCGCCGAAGGCGCAATGACCCATAATCGCTCAGGTAAAACGGACCGCGTGTGACTGGCAACTCTGGAGAGCGGCAATCACTCGATTGTCCACCGAAGGGGCAGACGGGCTTAGCTCGTAATCTCTCAGGTACCCGGACAGAGGGGTGAAACGGAGCGCGAACCATGGGGTTCTCACCGCATGCGGTTTTACCGGCCTCGCTTTCAAATCTTTTCATAGTTCAGGAAAGCAATGCTTAAGCAAACAACTTTGAACGCCGCCCATAAAGCAATGGGCGCGAAGATGGTGGATTTTTCCGGCTGGGACATGCCGCTGCATTATGGCTCTCAAGTCGAGGAACATCACGCCGTGCGCCGCGATGCCGGCATGTTCGATGTCTCGCATATGCTGGTGATCGACGTGGAAGGCGCGCAAGCGCGGCCGTATTTGCGTACTTTGTTGGCGAATAATATTGATCGCTTGCAGATTCCCGGCAAGGCCATGTATTCCTGTTTGCTTGATACCCAAGGCGGGGTGCTGGACGATTTAATTGTTTATTACTTGCGCGAGGATTGGTTTCGCATCGTGGTGAATGCAGCGACTTGCGATAAAGATTTGGCATGGATGAATACGCAGCGTGATCGGCTCGCGCCTAAGCTCAATCTCAACCCGCGCCGCGATCTCGCGATTATCGCGGTGCAAGGTCCGAATGCGCGCGCCAAGGCCTGGCAAGCGGTGCCGGAAATCAAAGCCGCGAGCGAGCTCCTCAAACCATTTCAGGCGGCGGACTGCGCGCCGTATTTTATCGGGCGTACGGGTTACACCGGGGAAGATGGATTCGAAGTGATTTTGCCGGCGGCGCGCGCCGACAGTTTCTGGCATGCCCTGGCGGCATCGGGCGTGCGCCCTATCGGACTGGGAGCGCGCGATACTTTGCGCCTGGAAGCCGGCATGAATTTATATGGTCAAGACATGGATGAGAAAGTCACACCCCTGGAATCGGGTTTGGCTTGGACCGTGGACTTAATCGCGGAGCGCGATTTCATCGGTAAGAAAGCGCTGAAGGAACAGGCGCCGGAGAAAGATTTATTCGGTTTAGTGCTCCTCGATAAAGGCGTATTGCGCAACCATCAACAAGTGCGCACTACGCAAGGGAATGGCGAGATCACCAGCGGCAGCTTCTCGCCTACGCTTAATCAATCCATCGCCCTCGCGCGTTTACCCAAGGCCGTGCCCCTGGGCGATGTAGTGCAAGTAGAAGTGCGGGACAAATTATTATCGGCGAAGGTGGTGAAATATCCCTTCGTCCGCAACGGCAAGAGTTTAATTGGATAAGGAAGCAGCAATGACGATTCCACAGACATTGAAATACACCAAAAGCCATGAATGGGTGCGCGTGGAAAGTGACGGCAGCGTCAGTGTCGGCATCACGCAGCATGCGCAAGATTTGTTAGGCGATATGGTCTATGTAGAAAACCCGGCGGTGGGACGCAAGGTTGCAGCGGGCGAAGAATGCGCGGTGGTAGAGTCGGTCAAAGCCGCCTCCGATGTATATGCGCCTATCGCCGGCGAAGTGATCGCGGTGAACGCCGAGGTCAGCGACGCGCCGGAAAAAATCAATCAAGACGCTTACGCCGCGTGGATGTTTAAACTCAAGCCGGCGAACGCGGCGGATCTGCAAAATTTATTGGATGCGGCCGGGTATCAAGCCGTCGTCGACAGCGAAGCCCATTAAGCGATTACGCTTAGCGCAAGGCTATTACTCTTTTATCCCAGAAACGCTCATGCCCTTTATTCCGCACACCGACACCGATGTCCGTGCCATGCTGGCTAGCATAGGTGCTGCATCTATAGATGCATTATTTGACGAAATTCCCGAGGCTTTACGCAGTGCCGGGCTAACCCAAGTTCCCGAAGGTTTATCGGAAATGGAAGTCGCGCGCCTCTTGCAAGAACGCGCCGAACGCGACGGCCGATATTTGAATTTCATAGGCGCGGGCGCTTATGAACATCATATACCGGCGGCGGTTTGGCAAATCGTCACGCGCGGCGAATTCTATTCCGCATATACGCCTTATCAGGCCGAAGCCAGCCAAGGCACGCTGCAATTACTCTACGAATTCCAAACCATGATGGCCTCGCTTACCGGCATGGATGTGTCGAACGCGAGTTTGTACGATGGCGCCTCCGCTTTGGCCGAGGCGGTATTAATGGCGGTGCCCGCGCATAGAGACGCGCGTCGGGTGCTCATGCCTAGGACCGTGCATCCTTATTACCGGCGCGTGGTGCAGGCCATCGTCTCGGCGCAAAACATTGAATTGGTCGAACTGGATTTCGACCCGCATACCGGAATCACTCTGCCGCGAGATGAGAGCGGATTCGCGGCCCTGGTCCTGCCGCATCCCAATTTTTTCGGCTGCTTGGAAGACAGCGACAGCCTCACCGATTGGGCGCATGAGCGGGGTGGTTTAGTCATCGCGCTGGTCAATCCCACCGCGCTCGCCTTGCTCAAGCCGCCTGGTCTATGGGGTACCCATGGCGCGGATATCGCTGTGGGCGAGGGCCAGCCTTTAGGTGTGCCACTGGCTTCCGGCGGACCGTATTTCGGTTTCCTGTGTTGCAAGCAAGATTTCGTGCGCAATATGCCGGGCCGCATCATAGGCCGCACCGTCGATCTTGATGGCAAGCAGGGGTTTACCCTGACCTTGCAAGCGCGTGAACAACACATACGGCGCGCGAAAGCCACTTCCAATATTTGCACCAATCAAGGCTTACTGGTCACGGCGGCGACGATCTACATGTCGCTATTGGGACCAGAAGGATTGAAACGTGTGGCCTTAGCCTCGCATGCCAACACCCGGGCGCTGGTGGCGAAATTAACCCAAATTCCCGGCGTGGAATTAGTGTTTAATCGCCCTGTGTTTCACGAAGCCGTGCTGCGTTTAAATACTGCCGTCCCCGATGTCCTGCATGCCCTGGAAGCGCAAGGCATTACCGGCGGCTTCGATCTGAGCGCACTGTATCCCGAGTTAGGCAATGCGCTTTTGGTCTGCGCTACCGAAACAAAAACCGAAGCCGATTTGCAAAAATTCGCCGATCACTTAGCGCGCATTATGGGGCGACAACAAGAAAAACCGCCTTCCCCGATTCAACCTAAGATTTAATCACCTACTTCATCCAACAGGAGGCCCTATGAGCACTGTGACTTTGGAAGGCAACCCCATACATGTCGAAGGCCATTTTCCTCAGCCCGGCGACAAGGCGCATAGCTTCATGCTGGTGGATAAAGATTTGAACGATGTGCCGCTGTCGCATTTCGCCGGCAAGCGCAAAGTGCTGTCCATCGTGCCTAGCGTGGACACGCCCACTTGCGCGCAATCCACCCGGGTGTTCAACGAGAAAGCTTCCAGCCTGCCCAATACCGTGGTGATTGTCATCTCATCCGATTTGCCCTTTGCCCAAGCCCGATTTTGCGGCGCGGAGGGTTTGGATAACGTGATTACTTTGTCTACTTTACGTGGCCGCGATTTCCATCGCGATTACGGTGTGCTGATTACCGAGCATCCCCTGGCAGGGCTCACCGCGCGCGCGGTCATCGTGGTCGATGATAAGGATATCGTCGTGTATTCGCAGTTAGTGCCGGAGATAGCCGATGAGCCCGATTACGATGCCGCCCTGGCCGCTTTGAAAAAAATTACCTAAAGGTTAGCCAATTTAAATGAGTTTGATTTTTGAATTATCCCAAGCCGGACGCCTCAGCCACGCGCAAATGCCGCCGGCGTCCGCTGCCCTCGCAGCCGCCGCGGATCTTCCGGAAAATATGCTGCGCGCCGAGCCGCCGCTGTTGCCGGAATGTTCCGAGATGGATGTGGTGCGGCACTACACGCGTTTATCGCAGAAAAATTTTTCCATAGACACCCAGTTTTATCCGCTGGGTTCTTGCACCATGAAATACAATCCGCGCGCCTGTAATACCCTAGCGATGTTGCCGCAATTTCTAGCGCGCCATCCGCACGCGGCTTCGCCGACCGGGCAAGGTTTTCTCGCTTGCATGTTCGAGTTGCAAGAAATACTAAAAGACGTGACCGGCATGGCGGCGGTGAGCTTAACCCCCATGGCCGGTGCCCAAGGCGAGTTTGCCGGCGTGGCGATGATACGGGCATACCACATGTGGCGTGGCGATACCGCGCGCAGCGAAATATTAGTGCCGGATGCCGCGCACGGAACCAATCCCGCCACCGCCGTCATGTGTGGTTACACGGTCAAGGAAATTCCCACCAATCGCGACGGTGATGTGGATTTAGAAGCGCTGCGCGCTGCCGTCGGCCCGAAGACCGCTGGCTTAATGCTGACCAATCCTTCTACCTTGGGCGTATTCGAGCGCAATATCGCCGAGATCGCGCGCATCGTGCACGAGGCAGGTGGCCTCTTGTATTACGACGGCGCGAATTTAAATGCGATCCTCGGGCGGGTGAAACCGGGCGATATGGGTTTCGATGTGATCCATATGAATTTACACAAAACCTTTTCCACGCCCCATGGCGGTGGCGGCCCCGGCGCCGGACCGGTGGGAGTGTCCGAACGCTTAGCACCGTTTT
>CAZKHT010000047.1:0-14340 GCA_964552595.1 uncultured Burkholderiales bacterium | reverse complement strand
ATAAAAAACATTGTTCTGATGCTAGGAGGGAAAACGCTGACCGCGCCGCAAGCGCCCTGCAATTTGGGAATCCACGGCGTGCAGAGCCGGCTTTGTACTCTCTCCCTGCACGGCGCGCAAAATACGCCGCGCCAAGGGACCGTGCTGCAAAATGAATTGCAATTGTGTTTGCCATAGGGGTAAATGCGCGGCGCCGGCGTTGAGCAAAGTTTCACTCAAGTGATACCACAGCTCTTGCGCGGAGCAACGCACACCGGGAAAAGCCAAAACAGCTAAATAATGCGCATCGTCGATTAAGGCTAGATCGGCATCCTTGGCGCAGACGCTTAACAAGCGGCTGAGGGTCGCCGTTTCCACGGCTTGCTGCGCCGCCAATTCGCAGATGTCCTCTCGGTACAGTAAATGCACCAGGTCCACCGCCAAGGCGGCCAAGGCCACGTCCGCCTGCGGGCATTCCTGCATGTCCATGACGCGGATTTCCACCGCGTTGCGGTCAAAGCGCGGAATGGCGCCGCGCGCGTTCAGCCATTCATACCGCAATCGGTGCTCGGGATCGGCCGGTTCGATTTCGGTGTACATGGGTTCCAGCACGCAAGTTTCCACTTCGCTGCGGCTATGCACGACCTCGGGCACGATGGCGCCGACTATGCTGGGCAGGCTTGGCGATTGACCGCGATACACATGCATGCGGTAGTCCATGTGGCCGCTGTGGGCACCGTCGGCTAAAGGCGAACTGGCGGCAATGGCGGGGAGGAGAGGCAAGAGCAAACGCACCGCCGCCAATAATTTTTCAAATTGCTGATCATCTGCGAAGGGTAAATTCACATGCATGCTTTGCACATTGCCCCACGCGTGACGCTTGCAGTTGAACAAGCGATTATAGGTAGCGTAAATCGCGTCTTGATCGTGCGGCCAGAGTTGCGTTTCTTGTTCGGGATTCATCCAGGGGTGCATGCCGGTCGGCAACAAGCTCGCTCCCAGGTTGGATAGATACACATCCAGCTGATCGATTTGGTGTTGGAAGGCCGCCGGTAAATCGCTTAGATCGCCCGGGCAGATATTTTTCAGTTCTATCACGTGCAAGGCCAACTCATTCGACCAATCGAGTTTGGCCTTGTCTGTCGCGCTAGCGGCTGCCAGCGCGCGCGCCTCTGGCAAAACGGTGTCGGCAATGGGACGCACATCTAAACTCTGTGCATCCACCAGCATATATTCCAGCTCTATGCCATAGGCGGAGAAAGCATCCAACACTTCGCCACTCATAGCCATGCCCCGCCTTTGCGGGCCTCTATGCGTTTTAAAAACACCCCCATGACCTCGCGATACAAAGCGTCTTTCAGCACGCCGTCTTCGTTGCCCGCATCCAAGTTCGGGTTGTCATTGACCTCTATCACATAGGTGTGGCCGCCGGCTTGCTTCACGTCGACGCCGTATAAGCCATCACCTATGCAATTGGCGGCGCGCAAGGCTTGCTGTATGACCTCGTCCGGCGCTTCGCCTATGGAAAGGTATTCGGTTGCGCCTTCTTTCATTCTTCGCTTGGCGCCGGCCTTAATGATTTGCAATCGCCCGGGGGACATGAATTATTTCGCGAAATAAAACTGCGACCCGTCCAGTACGCCGACCCGCCAATCGAAATCCGTGGGCAAATATTCTTGGGCGACGAATAAATCCGATAGCTCGAATAATTTCGCTGCCGTGCGCTGCAATTCCTCCCAAGTGGAAACTTTAGTGACGCCGGCGGAGAAAGCGCTGTCGGGTTGTTTAATAATGCAAGGAAAGCCCAAGGTAGGAAAAACTTGATCGAGATTCGCGCGATGTACGACCAAGGTTTTAGGCGCGGGTATGGCACGCTGCGCGAGCAACTCCGCGAGATAAACTTTATTGCTGCATTTCAAAATCGAATCCGGATCGTCTATGACCACTAAGCCTTCGGCGGCGGCTTGGCGCGCGAAGCGATATGTGTAGTGATTCACACGGGTGGTATCGCGGATAAAGAGCGCATCGAATTCGGATAAGCGCCCGTAATCCGCGCGGCCGATGAATTCCACATGCATGCCCAAAGTTTCGGCGGCCTCCGCGAGTTTTTGCAAGGCAAGGGGATTGGAGGGCGGATGCGGATCGCTGGGATCGCGCAAAATAGCAATCTCATAGCGCGGCGCGTTTTGCTTAGCGCCGCGATTGCCGCGTCCGGCAAAATGCTGCTGCATCGCTTCTGACACCGGCGCGATGGCAGCGCTGCCCAATTCATCCATGGACAGGGCACGCGCACTACGAATTTGCCAACGCTCGCCGTGCCGTTCAAACTGTGCGCGCAGCAGCGGTGCTTTTAATAACTGAAAGAGTTGCCGCCCTAAAACATCCTCGCCTTGTCCGGGCTGCAAGCCGAAATAAAAGTCGCATTCCACGGCGTCGCCCGCCTGGTTGTGAAACGCGTGCTGGACCAAATCATCCAAGGATTCAGTCAGCAGCCGCACGAGATTAGGCGATTGCAAATCTTCTATGGTGCGCGCCCTAGGCAAAGGCCTATGCCCGCGCGCCTCGGCCAGCAAGGAAACGTAATAACCGGAGCTTTGATAGCGGTAGCTATTGCATAAATTGTAGACACGGGCCGGTGCCGGTTTGGCGTACACCGGCTCGGTTAAATATGCGAGCGCATCCACCACGTCAATATCGCCAGGCGGTTTCGGCCAGCGTTTCGCGTTATTGACGACCATAAAATTTTTCATGCGGGCTTTCCGGAAGCTGCGGCGCGGGGACGTATCACCAAGAGATTGGCATCGTGGGTGACGATGCCCAAGAGTATGGCGTCGACCACGCGGTCCACATTCAACCAATATAAATTCGGGCTGTAAGGATTCGTGCCATAGGGATCGGCGACGAGAAAAGTGCGTTGATTTCTGTCATAGCCGGCGATCACCACGAAATGCCCGGCCGGCAAACCACGTATCGCATCCGGCGTATCGTCGGGACCGAACTCGCGCGCGGTGCGGTACAAAAAAGTCGAACTCAATCCAGTCAGAATCGGTAACTTGCGGCGCAAGATGCCGCGTATCAGATAGCGCGACAAATCTACAAACCGCAAGCGCCCACCCAAGCGCAGAAATTCCAAATAACCATCGGTCGCGAGTTGCAAGCGCGCTTCGGATTTCACTTTGCGCTGTTCGCTTAAACACGCGGCGATGTCAGGATAGGGACGGGTAAACCAGGTGGGATCGAAGACCAGCAAATTGTAGGTATAGATAGTGGCTTGGTAACCTTTACGCAAGGCGTCGCAGGCCAAGAACACCGCGAAGGTCCCGCCATGCTCTAACCATCGGGTGCGCGAGATCACATCCTGCAGCGACTCTTGTTCGCCCCAATAGCGATAAATACTGTGCAGGCAAGTTGGGCCGCAACTGATTTCATCCGGTTGGGCCAACATATCGACGGGTAAACGCAAACGATTCGGAAGCATTCTCAGCAGGGAAGGTGCACACGCAACGTCAAGGATTTAGCAAGGCTCATACCATGCAATACGTGCCGCGCCACACGCACGCTTGTGTACGCTAGCGCACTGACCGCTTGGGTTGCTCGCGTTAAATGTAATGCTAGACAAGGGAACGCGAATAGAGGTGGCTAGTGAGTTGGTTACATATTCGGCCTTGGGTGGAAATTTTCGCGGGCGTGCTGCTCGCACTTGGCGTGCATCGTGTCGTATTTGCGCTCATGGCGCGCATGGCGAAGCGTAGCCGCAGTGTTTTGAATCAATCCCTATTGAAACACGCATTTAATCCCACCGCCTGGCTTGTTCCTCTCGCGGCGCTAACGCTCTTATTGCCGCAAGTAGCGATGCCCGAGCGCTGGATAGGGCCGCTGCGGCATGGTCTGGGCTTGGGATTGATCGCGGTCAGCGCCTGGTTATTAATTTCTTTGACCGGGGTGGTGGTTGATCTGATTTCCGCGAAATATCGTGTGGACGTGGAAGACAATCTGCACGCGCGCCATGTGCAGACTTTGATCCTGGTGCTGCAAAGAATCACGGTGACCGTGGTGTTGTTTATTGCGTTGGCCACCATGCTGATGACTTTCCCGGCGATCCGGCACTTGGGGACCACGCTCTTTGCCTCGGCGGGAATTGCCGGGCTGGTCGCGGGGATTGCGGCGCGTCCTGCTTTGTCCAATCTTATCGGTGGCTTGCAGATCGCCCTCACCGAACCCATACGCATGGATGATGTGCTCATCGTTGAAGGTGAATTTGGCCGGGTCGAGGAAATTACTTCCACCTATGTCGTGGTGCGTCTCTGGGATTTGCGGCGCATGATTGTGCCGCTATCGTATTTCCTGGAAAAGCCTTTCCAAAATTGGACTCGGCGCAGCGCCGCCTTGCTAGGCACGGTGTTTATCTATACCGATTACAGCGTCCCGGTCGCGGCGATACGCGAAGAATTGCAGCGCATCGTTGAATCGCACGGCTTATGGGACCACCAAGCTTGGAATTTGCAAGTCACCGATGCCACCGAGCACAGCATGCAATTGCGGGCGCTGGTAAGTGCTAAGGACGCGGGCGTGCTTTGGGATTTGCGCTGCGATGTCAGAGAAAAGCTCATCGCCTTCATTCAAAACCACTACCCGCAAGCGCTACCGCGTACCCGAGTCGCATTAGAGCGCGAATTTGTTCCCAAAAATCGGCAGCCCGAGATGAATCAATCGGAGCCGACCCCTTCCTACGCGTAAGCCCGGATTCAAAAATATTTCATAAAAAAATGCGGGGCCAAATGCGGTTTCTAACAGCACAAATTACATCGCTTTGTAAATCTTGCCGGCTGCCACATGCCGCTGCGCGAACATTGAGCCCTGGGATATGTGTTTCTCCTATGCATATGCTTATGCGTCCGTGGCATGTTTGTTGCTGAAAATTAACTACTTTAAATCTCGCCGTCGGCGCTTGGATCTCGCGCCTTCCAATTTTGTTTACTCGGCTATGAATGATCATGCGGCAACACTCAATCTACCTACCTATGCGCGCCCTGGCTATCAAACCCTAGGCGCGCATTTATCTCATGCGCGCGCGCATACCGGGGTGGACTTCGCGGTATGGGCGCCAAACGCGCAAAGCGTGCACGTCACCGGCGATTTCAACGATTGGGCGAAACCCGGCCATAGCTTGGCGCTGGATATCGGCAACGGTGTTTGGCGCGGTTTTATTAGCGAAGCACGGCATGGCGATGCCTATCAATATCGCATTCACTCTCGTTTTGAAAAAGACCCGCGGATTAAAGCCGATCCTTATGCCTGTTTCGCGCAAGCTGCTCCGGGCACGGCCTCGCGTGTCTGGGACTTAAGCTACACCTGGCAAGACGCGGCTTGGATGGAAAAGCGCGCGGCGCTCCAAGCACTGGATCGTCCTATTTCCGTTTATGAGGTACACCTGGGTTCATGGCGCCGCGACCCGGACACGCCGCACAGCGTGCTGGGCTATCGCGCGCTGGCGCCTGTGCTTGCGGAATATGCGCGGGACTTGGGTTTCACTCACGTCGAATTGCTTCCCATCATGGAGCATCCTTTCTACGGTTCCTGGGGTTATCAAACCCTGTCGTATTTCGCGCCCAGCGCACGCTATGGTACGCCGCAGGATTTCATGTACTTCGTGGACACTTTGCATCAGGCCGGCCTAGGCGTGATTTTGGATTGGACCCCGGCGCATTTTCCTTGTGACGCGCATGGTTTGGCGCAATTTGACGGTACCGCTTTGTACGAACACGCCGATCCAAGGCTAGGCTTTCACCCGGAATGGAAAAGCTGCGTCTTCAACTATGGCCGCCGCGAAGTCAGTGAATTTTTGACCAGTAGCGCGCTGTTCTGGCTGGCGCAATATCACATCGACGGCCTGCGCCTGGATGCCGTGGCCTCCATGCTGTATTTAGATTACGCTCGGCCCGAGGGAAGCTGGATACCCAATGCCACGGGTGGCAAGGAAAATACCGAAGCCATCGCTTTCTTGCGCCAACTCAATCAATCCATCAAAACCCACTTCCCGGATGTCTTGAGCTTCGCCGAGGAATCCACCGCTTGGCCCGCCGTGTCGCGGCCGGTGGAGCGGGGCGGCTTGGGCTTCGATATGAAATGGAATATGGGTTGGATGCACGATACCTTGGCCTACTTCGCCAACGATCCTTTGTATCGCACCTATCGCCAAGATCAACTGACTTTCAGTATTTGGTACGCCTTTTTCGAAAATTTCATTTTGCCTTTGTCGCACGATGAAGTCGTATACGGTAAATCTTCCTTGCTCGGCAAGATGCCCGGCGATGATTGGCAAAAGCGCGCCAATCTGCGCTTGCTCCTGGGCTATATGTGGACGCACCCCGGCAAAAAATTATTGTTCATGGGCGGTGAGTTCGGGCAAATCAGAGAATGGAATCACGATGCGGCCTTGGATTGGTATTTACTCGAGCAAGGGCCGCATCAAGGGTTGCAACGCTGGGTTCAAGATTTGAACCGTGCTTATCGCGCGCAAGCCAGTTTGCATGAAATGGATTTCAGCGCCGATGGCTATTCCTGGGTGGACAAACAAGACCATCAGCAAAGCGTCATCAGCTTCTTGCGTCTCAATCAAAATGGCGAGCGGCCCATCCTCGTGGTGTGTAATTTCACCCCCGTGCCACGCCACAATTACCGCATCGGCGTGCCGCGAGGCGGCGTGTGGACGGAAATTTTAAACAGCGATGCCACGCTATACGGCGGTAGCGGCCAGGGAAATCTGGGCGCGGTGGAAGCGGCACCGGTAGGTGCGCATGGGCATTTTCATTCCCTGGTGCTTACCTTGCCTCCCTTGGCGATGATCGCATTTACACCGCCAGTTAACTTAAGCGGGACACAGCATGCGTAGCGCCGAACAAGCCGTCACACGTGCCCCCGTCGACGGTCGGCGGCGTGCGGTGATCGCTGCCGTGGAGCCCTGCCTAGACGGCGGTGACTATCCGATCAAACGCGTGCGCGGCGAGCAAGTGCGGGTGAATGCCGCGATTTTTTGCGACGGTCACGATCAATTACGTGCCTTGTTGTGCTTTCGCAAACAAGGTGAAACAGTTTGGCAAGAAACCGCCATGGCGCGGGTGCAAGCAGACCAATGGCGTGCCGCATTTCGTGTAAGTGAAGTCGCTTATTACGAATACACGGTATGCGCTTGGGTGGACCGGTTTTTAAGTTGGCGCCAAGATTTAATCCGCCGTACCGATACCGAGGATATACGCATCGCCCTGCAAGTCGGCGCGGAGTTGCTGCTACAGGCGGCGGCTCGCGCGCAAGGCGAGGACGCAGCCCAGTTACAAGCCTGGGCAGCCATCTTAAATGATACGGCGCAATTCGAGCAGGGCCGCGCTTTAGCCGTTCAAGACGAGGTCGAGGCCAGCATGGCGCGCTGGGCCGACCGCGAAAAAGCCAGCTGGGGGCCCACGCTGCAAGTGTGGGTGGATATCGAGAAGGCCGCTTTTAGCACCTGGTATGAACTCTTTCCGCGCAGTAGCGGCGCGCCTGGCGAGCACGGGACTTTGCGCGATTGCGCGGCGCAATTGGCGCGCATTGCCGCTATGGGTTTTGACGTGGTGTATCTACCTCCCATACACCCTATAGGCCGCAGCCAACGCAAAGGAAAAAATAATGCGGTGACCGCCGCGCCCGAGGACACCGGCAGCCCATGGGCAATAGGCGCGGCGGAAGGCGGACATAAAAGTCTGCTTCCGCAACTGGGCACGCTAGAGGATTTTCGGTTTTTGGTGGAAAGCGCGCGCGCCCTCGATATCGACATTGCTTTAGATATCGCGCTGCAATGCGCGCCCGATCACCCCTATGTCGCCGCGCATCCCGAGTGGTTTCAATGGCGCCCCGACCACACGGTACAGTACGCAGAGAATCCACCAAAAAAATACCAGGACATCTACCCCTTTAATTTCGAGACCGAGGCCTGGCAGGCCCTATGGGAAGAATTGCTGAGTATTTTTTTATTTTGGGCCGAGCGCGGGATACGGATTTTCCGGGTGGACAATCCCCACACCAAGCCAATTCCGTTTTGGGCTTGGGTCATCGCCGAAGTCAAACAACGCTATCCGGAGACTTTGTTTTTAGCGGAAGCCTTTACCCGTCCCAGCGTCATGCTGCAATTGGCCAAGATAGGCTTCAGCCAGTCCTATACATATTTTGCTTGGCGCAACACCAAGCAAGAGCTCACCGATTATTTCACCGAGCTTACCCAAACCGAGGTCCAAGAATATTTTCGGCCCAATGCCTGGCCGAATACGCCTGACATTTTGACCGAGTATTTGCAATTCGGTGGCCGCCCTGCCTTTATGTCGCGCCTGGTCTTGGCGGCCACGCTGTGCGCGAGCTATGGCATTTATGGGCCACCTTATGAAGTGTGTGAAGCACGTGCTGTGACTGCCGGCAGCGAGGAATATTTAGACTCCGAGAAGTATCAAATCCGCCACTGGGAGTTGAATCGCCGAGACAGCTTAAGCGATTTTATCGCCCGCGTGAACCGCATACGCCGTGACAATCCCGCTTTACAGCGCGATGCCAGTCTACGTTTTTACAGCATAGGCAATCCATTGCTATTGGCCTATGGCAAAACCAGCGAGGACGGGAGCAACGTCATGATCGTGGTGGTGAATTTAGACCCACATCATGCGCAAAGCGGCTGGTTGGAGTTGCCCGAGGATGTACCGGGCCAAGCCGAGCATGCATTTCAAGTACACGATTTATTGTCGGACGTGCGTTTTCTATGGCAAGGCCGGCGCAATTGGATTGCCATCGATCCTCAGGCGGCTCCAGCGCAAATTTTTCGGTTGCGCAAGCGCGTGCGCAGCGAGCGCGACTTCGATTATTTTTTATAGGACAGATTTGGTTTTCGTATGGATCTCTCAGCCACTCATGCCCAGACCCAAACGGCCGCGCCGGCGCAACGCGATCCGCTTTGGTATAAAGACGCGATCATTTATCAATTGCACATTAAAGCTTTTTTTGACAGCAATAATGACGGCGTGGGCGATTTTCCCGGACTCACGCAAAAGCTCGATTACTTGCAAGACCTGGGCATAGACACGATCTGGGTGTTGCCATTTTATCCATCGCCCATGCGTGATGACGGCTATGACATCGCCGATTATCGCGGCGTGTATGCCGACTACGGTAATTTAGGCGATGTGCGCACCTTTATCCGCGAAGCCCACGCGCGCAATATCAAAATCATCACCGAACTGGTGATTAACCACACCTCCGATCAGCATCCGTGGTTTCAAGCGGCGCGGCGCGCACCCCCGGGTTCCAATAAACGCAATTTTTATGTGTGGAGCGACACCGATAAAAAATGGCCTGAGACGCGAATTATTTTCAGCGACACCGAAACTTCAAATTGGACTTGGGACCCGGTCGCGGGCGCCTATTACTGGCATCGGTTTTTTTCGCATCAGCCGGATTTAAATTTCAATAATCCCAGCGTGATTAAGGCCGTCATGCGCATCATGCGTTACTGGCTGGATATGGGCGTGGATGGCATGCGCCTGGATGCGATCCCCTATCTATGCGAACGCGACGGCACCATCAATGAAAACCTGCCCGAGACCCACGCCGTCTTGCGCTATATGCGGGCTGAATTGGACAAGCATTACAGCGACCGGTTTTTTCTGGCGGAGGCCAACCAGTGGCCGGAAGATGTGCGCGAGTACTTCGGCGACGGTGACGAATGCCAAATGGCCTATCACTTCCCGCTGATGCCGCGCATCTATATGGCGGTGGCGCAAGAAGACCGCCACCCGATTACCGACATCATGGCGCAAACGCCGGACATCCCGGAGAACTGCCAGTGGGCGATTTTTTTGCGCAATCATGATGAGCTGACCTTAGAAATGGTGACCGCGCGCGAGCGTGACTATATGTATCAGACCTATGCCGCGGACAAGCGCATGCGCATCAATGTCGGCATACGCCGGCGCTTGGCGCCCTTGATGGAAAACAATAGAGACAAAATAAAACTGGTCAAAAGTATTTTATTGTCTATGCCAGGCTCGCCGATTTTGTACTACGGCGATGAAATCGGCATGGGCGATAACGTGTACCTCGGTGATCGCAACGGGGTGCGCACGCCTATGCAATGGAGCCCGGACCGCAACGCCGGTTTTTCCCGCGCCGATCCGGCGCGGCTTTATTTGCCGCCGGTGATGGACGCGGTCTACGGCTATCAGGCGGTGAACGTGGAAGCGCAAATCAACAGTCCCTCATCCTTGTTGAACTGGATGCGGCGCTTGATTGCAGTGCGCAAGGCGCATAGCGCTTTCGGCCGGGGCAGCTTGAGTTTTCTGCATCCAGGCAACCGCAAAATTTTGGCTTATCTACGTGAGTATCGTGATGAGACTTTGCTCTGCGTGGCGAATCTTTCCAGTTCTAGTCAACCAGTGGAATTGGATTTGTCCGCATTTAAAGGCCGGGTGCCGGTGGAGTTGTTAGGGCTTACGGTTTTTCCGTCCATAGGGGAGCTGCCGTATTTTCTGACGCTGCCCGGTTTTAGTTTTTATTGGTTTTTGCTCTCCACCGAAGCGGCGGCGCCGGCCTGGCACGACGAGCGTTGGGATGTGAGCGAATTGCCGGTGCTGGTGATACCCGAGGGCTGGGGCAGTTTACTAGGAAAAAAAGCCAATAGCGCGAGCGCGCTGCAAAATTTACTGGCGAATAAAATGCGTAGCCAATTCGAGCAGCAGATTCTGCCGGCGTTCCTTGCCAATCAACGCTGGTTCGCTGACAAGGGTAGACCCGCACATGAAATCGCCTTGGTCGCGGCCGGAGAATGGAAGGCGCAGGACGGCGATTGGCTGATCGCCATGGTGCGTTTTCAAACCGAACAGGGCGAGCAACATTATTACGGCTTGCCCCTGGCCTTGGCCTGGGAAGACGAGAATAGCGATAATTTCGCGGCCTTGGCGCGGGGCACGGTGGCGCGGGTGCGGCAACGCGCGCGTAGCGGCATTTTATATGACGCGGTGTGGGACGATGCTTTTTGCCGTGCCCTGGCGACGGCACTGGCAAACAACGCGGTGCAAGAATTGGTTGCGGGCAGTTTGCATTTTCAAACGCCGACGGAAGTGCCCCCCTTGCTGCTCCAAGCCAGCCAGGAAATACGCCGCGCCGCGCTGGAACAAAGCAATACGTCGATTATTTTTGGCGACCGATACATCTTAAAAATTTATCGCAAATTGCAAAGCGGCGTGAACCCGGAAATCGAAATGGCCAAGTTTTTAACGCTGGCCTCGCCGTTCGAGCATATCGCCGCTTATGCGGGCGCAATTGAATTCCACTCCAAGGACGGTAAGTGCGCGTCCCTAGGCATCTTGCAGCGCTATGTCGAGAACCAGGGCAATGGCTGGGCGTTTTGTGTGGATTATTTGCAACGCTATCTGGAATCCATTTCCAATTTGCCGGGGGTCAGTGCACCGGAGACCACGCATCCACACGCAATTTTCCTGGGCATGATTACTGTCTTGGGCGAACGCAGCGCGAAACTGCATCAGGCCTTGTCCCGGGTGACCGGCAATCCCGACTTCGACCCTGAAGATTTAAGCACAGTGGATTTAGCGCGCTGGCGCACGGACGTCGCACAGCTCGCCGCGTTAGCATTCAACCAGCTCAGCGCACAGCAGGCTAATTTGCCGGCGAGCAGCGCGGCCACGGTAGCGGAACTCCTGGGGCTTAAGGACGGCTTACGTCCCGCTCTGGACGCATTGCTGCCTCAGTCTTTACAGGGTCAGAAGACGCGGTTTCATGGGGATTATCATTTGGCGCAGGTGCTGGTGGTGAAAAACGATTTTGTGATTACCGATTTCGAAGGCGAGCCGGGGCGTTCGCTGGCCGAACGCCGGCGCAAGGACAGTCCTTTACGCGACGTGGCCGGTATGTTGCGCTCTTTCAACTACGCGGCGGAAACGGTTTTGAATCACTTTGCCTTGGATCAGTCCTTCGACATGGCGAAATTAGAACCCGAAGTCCGGCGCTGGGAGGCGCTAACCCGAGATGCTTTTCTCGAAAGTTATTGCGCCGGCGTTCATTGCGGCGACAGCTCGATGCGCGCGGAGACAGATACCTTGATTGAATTTTTCACCCTGGAAAAAGCCGTGTACGAATTACTCTACGAATTGAACAATCGTCCGGAATGGGTGGCACTGCCGGCGCGAGGCTTGGCGCAAATATTGAATAAGACAAAGGCCAGAACAGAAAGTCAGCATGAATAAAATAAAAATACTCGCCTTCGTCATGGCGGGCGGCGAGGGTACCCGTTTGTACCCTTTAACCGCCGAGCGTTCCAAGCCCTCCGTGCCTTTCGCCGGACGCAATCGCATTGTCGATTTTGTGCTGAGCAATCTGGCCAATTCAAAAATTTATGCGGTGTACTTGCTGGTGCAATATAAATCTCAGCCCTTAATTGAACATATACGCAAAGCCTGGTTGCCTTCACCGCTTTTGGCCCAGCACTTCGTCACCGTGGTGCCGCCGCAAATGGCGGCCGGGCCGGAGTGGTTTCAAGGCACGGCCGACGCGGTATACCAAAACTTGAATTTAATTGAGCAACACAATCCAGATTTGGTGGTGGTATTCGGCGCCGATCATATTTACCGCATGGATATACGGCAAATGGTGCAGTTCCACCAGGAGCGGCAGGCGGATGTGACACTGGCTGCGAATCCTGTGCCCATCGCTAGCGCGTCGTCCTTTGGGATCATAGGCGTAGATGCCCAGGGTAGGGTGCACGAGTTTCAAGAAAAGCCCGATGCACCAGCGGCCATGCCTGGCGACCCGCATCGCGCCTATGCCTCTATGGGCAATTACATTTTTAATACCGATGTGTTGATAGACGTATTGCAAGCCGCGCATAGGGACGGCAAACACGATTTTGGCTTACATATTCTGCCCGAGTTAACCCAAGACAAGCGCTTATTCGCCTACGATTTCAGTTCCAATCGAGTTCCCGGTGTTTATCCGCACGAGGAGCCCAATTATTGGCGCGATGTTGGCACCATAGAAGCCTACTTCGCGGCGAACCAAGATGTCTTGGGCGAACGCCCGCGCTTCGATTTATTCAATCCCGAGTGGCCGATCTATTCCAGCGCATACCACGGTCCCACCAGCACCGTGATCTCGGGCCAAATTCATAACGCTTTACTCGGCTCGGGAACGTATATCAATGGTGCCGCAGTGCGTAACTCGGTGGTCCGGCGCGAAGTGGTATTGGAACCCGATGTGGAATTGGATGAATGCATCATCATGGATTATGTGCGTATCAAAAAAGGCTCGCGCTTGCGGCGCGTGATTGTCGATAGACACAACATCATCGAGGCGGATACCCAAATTGGCTACGACGCAGCAGCTGATGCGGAAAAATATTTTGTCTCGCCCTCCGGCATTACTGTCCTCCCTATGGCACGGGTGAGGCGCGACACCCGGTCTTATATCGCATGAACCCGGCTAAACAAAAAAGGTTTTTATGAATATGCCCGTATCCGCAATTTGGCCTGGCAGACCCTATCCCTTGGGCGCGACCTGGGATGGGCAAGGCGTGAATTTCGCTTTATTTTCCGAACACGCCACCAGCGTCGAATTGTGCTTATTCGATAGCAGTGGCCGCCGCGAAATCCAGCGTCTGCCCTTGCCGGAATACACCGACCATATCTGGCATGGCTATTTGCCGGAAGGTCGTCCCGGCATGCTGTACGGCTATCGCGTGCATGGACCCTATGATCCGCATGCAGGGCATCGCTTTAATCCGAATAAATTACTCATAGATCCCTATGCCAAGGATATCGTCGGCAGCGTGCGCTGGCACAACGCTCTATTCGGCTATCGCATAGGGCAAAAAAATGCGGATTTGTCTTTCGATAAGCGCAATAGCGCTTTCGGCGTGCCCAAATGCCGCGTCATAGATCCCGCTTTTACTTGGGGCGACGATAGGCCGCCGAATATTCCCTGGCACAAGACCGTCATCTATGAGATGCATGTGAAAGGTTTCACCATGCAACATCCCGGCGTCCCGGAACCGCTGCGCGGCACCTATGCGGGCATTTCCACCGCACCGGTGATCGACTATCTCAAGCGCTTGGGCGTGACGGCGGTGGAGTTGATGCCGGTGCATGCATTTTTAGACGACAGGCATTTGGTGGAGCGTGGCTTGCGCAATTACTGGGGTTATAACTCCATCGGGTATTTTTCCCCGGCCCCCCAATATTCCGCCGCAGGTCTCACCAGCGAATTTAAAACCATGGTCCGTAAGCTGCCCTCCGCCGGCTTAGAAGTCATCATTGATGTTGTTTACAACACCACTGC
>CAZKHT010000046.1:0-14353 GCA_964552595.1 uncultured Burkholderiales bacterium | reverse complement strand
CGTGCAGATGCGCCTCGAGGAACCAGAGGTCCTTGTCGGTCTCGCGCGAGATGCCGGTAAACAGGTCCGCGGTATCGGCATCCCCGAGTCTGTCGGCGGCATCGATCGAAGTGCGGACCTTGTGCCCGTAGGCGGCGAGCGTAGCCGAGAGCGCATCGACGTGCGCCTGTCCCTCGGAGATGTCCTCCGGGTAGGGCTTGAGGGTGCTGTTGCGCGCGACCGCCGCGATCGTGCCCAGGGCCCGGCCGCCGAGGGCAGTGACGCGCTCGGCGAGCGTGTCGATCTGCTCCTCGACGCTCTCGGCAACCTTGTCGAACAGCTCGTGCAGGGCGATGAAGTTCGGTCCCTTGACGTTCCAGTGGGCGTGCTTGCTCTGCGCACCGAGATCGATCGCATCGGCGAGCCGCGCGTTCAGCAGCTCGATCACCGGCTCGCGCACGTTGACCGGCAGGTCGTTGCGGGTATCAAACATGTCAGTCTCCTGTTGCAGCGAGCCCATTAAATCGCCGCAGTGGCGCGCCAGCCAATCGCTTGTCCGGATCGGGATGATAAGCGCGATCTATGAGCAAGGGTTAGGTGTCGTCGCGATAGCGGCGGATGCGGATCGCCGCGTACACCAGCGCCACGGTAACGGCGAGGCCGAGCCACAGGTCGATGCTCGTCAGCGCGCCGCGGAAGTTGAGCACCGCGAGCGCCGTACCCACCGGCTTCACCTCGTGCTTGGTGATGATGTGGGTGTTGTGCACCCCGAGCAGCCACCAGATCCCGTTGACTCGGTAATTGATGAAGTCCGTCAGGTACCGCGTGCCCAAGGCCACCACCCGTGACCAATCTATGCCGGCGCGGAACTGATCCTTGAGCGTGACTTCGACTATGGTGGCTTCGATCAAGACTTGACGATCAGCGGCCAGGCTCACGCCGTCCAAATACTGGCTCACTAATTTGTGCTGCGCCTCATTAGCCATGACCAAGACCGACCCGGTGACGGGGTTCACGATCACATCGTCTTTATTTTCACCCAGGGGGTTTTGCTGCGGCTGACCGAAAATCGTGTTGAACAATTGAGGTGCGGATTGTCCGGCGCGGGCGACCGCGCTGGCTTGTTGCAAGCGCTCTTCACGTGCGGTGCGCGCCGCTTCTACCCGAGCATTTTTATCTTCGGAAGATTGATTCACGCTGCGCGTGGAACGCAAGATATCGCGGATATTCGCGGTGAGTACCTCCCAGAATTCATTATTGGAAACACTGGCCACCGTGGTGCTGGAGCTATTGCCGCTGGTGCCGCCGCCACTGGTCCCGGTGCTGCCCGTACTCCCGGTTTGCGCGGCGACGCCGGTGGTGGCGACTTGCGTGGCCACGCCTATGCTGGAGGTGGTCTTGCGCGAGAGATTGACGTAGTTGACTTGATAGGCCTTGAGATAAGGCGTGTCCGGTGTGACGACGAGGGTGTCGCCTTCCAATTTATAGCGAATATTGACTTGGTTGGAGATGCGATCCAGGATCGCCGGCAGGGTTTCATTAATCGCATTCAGCGTGACCACGCCCTGAATATTCGGATGCACATCAATATTTAATTTGGTGTCGCGCGCCAGCGAGAACAATAATTCTTTGACGGGGACTTCGGTAACGACCACGTTATAGGTGAGTGGTTTGGCTTGCGCGCGCGGCGGCGGCAATTGCGTGCTAATTTGCACCGGCGGTGGAATATCGGAAAGCACTTCCGCTTCGGGTTTGCTGCCGATGTGTCCTTGAGAAGGCGCGAAACGCACTTCATCTGATGCACACCCCGAAAGTAAGCCCAGGGCGCTGCTAAGCGCGATGGCAAATATGAAATGAGGCGATTGCTTCAAATGGTTCCTCGGCGTTTACTGCGCCGCGCCCAATTCGGCGCGCATTCCTTGCACACTGCGTAGATAAGGCCCTTGAGCCCGTAATTTCGCCGGTAGATTTTCTAAAGCGGCGTTGGCCGCCGCGCGATTAGAAAAACTTCCATAAATCACGCTGTAGGCGGGCTTCCCACCGGCTTTGGTACGGTACACAAAAACCTGCTCGATATCAACGACTTTGCCGAGATTTGTAAGGTAATTTTCGAGGCGCGGACGATCTAAATCACCGAGCAGCTCTATATGTATGCCTAGGGTATTGGGGCTGGCCTTCGCCAACCAGGCTTGGGTCGCGGCCAGTCGCGCGCTCGCTAAATCCGATGCGGCCTCGGGCTTGCCGGGCAAGCTGCTTACTTGTGCAGGTATGGCCGGTACCAGCATAGTCGCCGCCACCGGAGGACGCACGGCTGGCGAAGCCGCTTGGGTAGGCGGCGTACTCGGGGCTAGGTAGCGCGAAAGTGCTAAGCCTATGCCTACACCCAAAATCACCAAGGCAAATCCGACTAGCGCCAAGCCCCAAGGTTTATGCGGGACGAAATCAATAAATTCGGCATCCTTGGCCGCCGCCAAAATATGCCTTGCCGTGATCTCATGACTGCGCTCCGTGTAGGCGGCGAGCAAAGCTTTGTCGGCGATGATATTAATTCGCCGGGTGAGGCCCAAGGAGGCACGGGTGATTTCGCGTATGGCGCTGCTGGTGAACACATCGGGGCCTTTATAGCCGGCTTGGCGCATGCGGAAATTTAAATAGGCGCGGATGTCGGTAGTGTTCAGCGGATCCAGGCGAAAACTATTGGTGATTCTTTCTTTCAGTTGCCGAATGCTGGGGTCGGCTAAGGTTTCGTCCAACTCCGGCTGACCGAATAGCACGATCTGCATTAATTTATGGTGCTCGGTTTCCAGGTTGGAAAGCAGGCGAATTTCTTCCAGCGTGGGAATGGGCGTGGCTTGCGCTTCTTCGACAAAGATTACGACCTGCCGACCTTCCGCATGTTTTTGCAGCAGGTGATCTTGCAATTGTTGCATCACTTGCAAGCGGCTGGCGTCCGCCGTGACATTGAGATGCAAATCGAAAGCAATGGCATGCAAAATTTCACCGGGCGCAACACTTGGATTGGCCAAGTACACCGTGTCCACGGTGTCCGGCAAGCTGGTTTCCAGCATGCGACAAAGCATGGTTTTGCCGCTGCCGACTTCGCCCGTGACTTTGATGATGCCTTCGCCCTGGGTGATGGCGTAGACTAAGGCGTCCAAGATCGGCCCGCGATTGCCGCCGGGAAAAAAGAACGCAGTATTAGGGGTGATCTTGAAAGGCGCTTGCGCGAGGCCGAAGTGCTCGGTGTACACGCTTATTCTTCAGTGCTTGTTTGATATGCCTGCATGCGTGAATACAAAGTGGTGCGATTCACACCCAGCAATTTTGCGGCTTGGCTTAAATTGCCATGCGTCATTTTCAATGCCGCTTCGACATAGCCTTGCTCCCACTGTTTTAAGGTTTGATCCAGGCTAAAGTTGGCCTGACTTTGTAAATGTTTTTTCGCCATCTCTTCAAGACCGCGATTGTCCGTAGGCATATCCAAGCCGCCACCGGCATACATCTCCGAATCTAGCTCGTCTTCTAATTGCTGCTGGGTGACACTTTGCCCACCGTATTTTGTGGTCAAGCGAATCACGATATTGCGTAGCTCGCGGACATTGCCGGGAAAGTGATAAGCCATCCAGCGCGCGTTGGCGTTCTTGTCGAACTCGAAAGGCTTGGCATTAACCTGCTTGGCGTAAAAGGCGCGGAAGTGTTGCAGCAAGCCGCTTTTATCGCCATTGAGCTCGCGCAGCGGCGGCACGTTGACGGTGAAAACACTCAGGCGATGATACAGATCGGCGCGAAACCGGCTGGCGCGGACTTCCGGGGGCAAATCGGGATTGGTCGCCGGGACGATGCGCGCATTGCTGTGCCGAGTTTGGGTTTCGCCTACGCGCTGGAATTCGCCGTTCTCCAAAACGCGCAATAATTTTGCCTGCAACTCGAACGGCAGCTCGCCAATCTCATCCAAAAATAAAGTGCCGTCGTTAGCGTCCTCGAAATATCCCGAGCGCGCGGTGATCGCACCGGTAAACGCGCCCTTGCTATAGCCGAATAAAGTGGGTTCCACCAAGGTCGGCGAAATCGCCGCGCAGTTCAACGCCAGAAAAGCTTTCTTGGAGCGCTTGCTCATGCGGTGCAAACAACCCGCAACCAATTCCTTGCCGCTGCCGGATTCCCCTTCGATCAAAACCGGAAAGGGCGAATCGGCGAACTGCGCAATTTGCTGCCGCAGTTTAATGACCGCCGGGCTGTCGCCGACCAAACCGCAATTGGTGTCGGTCGCCGCTTCGGCCGAGGCCGCCACCTCCGCATTGCGCGCTTGCAAAGCGTTGGTTAAATGCTGGCGTAGGCGCTCGGGATCGCAAGGTTTGGCGATGAAATCAATAGCGCCCAAGGTGCGCGCGTGCCGGGCATTGGTTTCATCGTTCTGCCCGGACAAGACCAAAATTTTTATGGTCGTCGAATACGCCAGCAACTCGGAAATTAAGCGAAAACCCTCATCCGGCAAATGCTGCAAAGGTGGTAAGCCCAAATCCACCAAGGCCAGTTGCGGCGGCGTATCCAAGGTGGCCAGAACCGCCTGGGCCTTGGCGCGCGAGTCCGCGATATGGACTTCGAAATATTTATCGAGCACGAAGCTCAGGGTATCCGTAATGAGGGGATCGTCGTCGACGATCAAGAGGCTGGGCTTATCTGTTGAAGCGACCAATTGCGTAATCTCCCGGCGCGAGGTGCATGTCGAAGTTTTGACATTGTGCCAGAGAATAGCGGCGCAAGGCTATTTATTAGGGTTTAGCGTAAGGCGGCCAGCACCTCGTGTAACTCGGCCACAGGTAAAACTTCAACATTAGGCGCGAGGGGATAACGATCCTTTCCTGGGTAGGCAATGAAAGCACGCGCTTTTTGGAGATCCCCAAGCGCCACCCAAAAGCCACGGGTGGGCTGCGGACTCAAGGAGTACTTGGCTTCAATGCAAATACGCGTTTGCCCCCCTTCTATTACTAAATCTATTTCTGCACCTGCGTTCGTACGATAGAAGCTGGCTTGCAGCGCTTTCGGTAAATTAGAAATGATCTGTTCAATTACCCACCCCTCCCAAGATGAGCCCACAATGGGATGGCCCAGCAGGTCTTCCGTGCTCGATAAATTGAGCAATGCATGTAAAACGCCACTGTCACGTAAGTAAACCTTGGGGCTTTTAATTAAACGTTTTTTGCCATTGCTGTGATAAGGCAATAATTCACGCACGATAAATGTATCTTGCAAGATGTCTAAATAGTGCCGCACGGTCGGCCCAGACACGCCTAGGCCGGCGGCGATTTTCACTCCGTTCCATAACTGGCCATGGCTATGCGCCACCATCATCCAAAATCGGCGTAAGGCAGTCGCTGGCACGCGCAATCCCAGTTGAGGGATGTCGCGCTCTAAATAAGTCTGGATAAATGCTTCCCGCCATAAAAAAGAGTCTCGCTCACTTTTGGCAAGATAGCTTAAGGGGAAGCCTCCGCGTAACCAGAGCCGTTGGATACTGGATGGGGTGGGCTGTATTTCCGCAAGGGTGAAGGGGCTTAATTCATGATAGTGAATACGCCCTGCAAGGCTTTCGGATGCCTGCCTTGTTAGCTCGGGCGCGGCCGAACCCAACAATAAAAAACGGCCTTTTTTGCGATTCGTGTCAACGATGGCGCGCAGCAACGGAAATATTTCGGGTTGGCGCTGAACTTCGTCCAAGATAATTAGCTTGTCGGCGTGGTGGCTAAAATATAGCTCCGCGTCGGATAGTTTTGCTAAATCGGAGGGTTTTTCTAAGTCCAAGTACATACTTGGGCGGGTGAGCGCTTTACTAATCTGTTTCGCGAGCGTTGTTTTCCCCGCTTGACGTGGGCCGATTAAACCCACAACTGGAAAGCGCGTCAATGAATGGAGTATTTCAGGTTCTATCTGCCGTTTCATATCCTTGTAATTATAAAGTCTACCTTTACATTTGCAAGGATCATTAAACCCAGAAAAAGGCGCGGAGGCTGTAAAACTAACCCTAAATCAAGCGATACAGGCCAGATACGCTTCTTCTAATGAATCCGCCTCATAATGGGCTGAACACGCCTGGGGCGTGCCTACGAAAGCCAATTTTCCCTCATGCAAAATCGCCATGCGATCGCACATCTCATCGACATCGGCCAAGACGTGCGAGCTGAAGAAAATTGTTTTGCCGGCTTCCTGGGCTAAGCTGAGTTGCCGCTTGAGTAAGGCACGCGCTTTCGGGTCTAGTCCGCTCATGGGTTCGTCTAAGACAAGAAATTCCGCCGGGCTCAGAAGGCAGGCTGCGAGGCCCAGCTTTTGCGCCATGCCTTTGGAGTAGCTGCGCGCGGATCGCTTCAATGCTTGGGGATCAAAATCCAAGGCGGCGCAAACTGCTAGCGCTTTTTCCTCGACCCAGGCTTGCTCGCGCAGCGCCGCCATGTAACGCAAAAAATCGCGCCCAGTCAGCGCATGTGGCGGTAAAAAATTCTCCGGCAGGAAGGCCAAGGGCTTGCGCGCCCGAGTCTCGCGATGGGGGATATCGAAAATTTTGATTTGGCCCGCGTCCACCGCGCAAAAATCCAGCACGCATTTAATCAGCGTGGTTTTACCTGCGCCGTTCATCCCGACTAAGCCAAAACATTCGCCGCTTGCAACGCTCAAGGATAAAGCTTGCAAGACCGGCAATTTGCCATAGTATTTAGTAAGGAGTGCGATTTCCAGAGCAGGCGTGGGCATGCCGCGATAATAGCAGTTCGCCCCTGGGTTCGCGCCCTGCGGTAATGCGCTAGTTTGCAGCGCGGCAAAAAAAAGCTGCGGCGATACCCGCCGCAGCTCAGCTCCCTTTTTTTATTAGGCTAAAACCTCGTCCAGCTGTTTTTGAGTGTCGGTAGCGGGCAAGCGATACTGACCGTCCATCACTTTCTTCAACAAAGATGTTTCCGCGTGTAAGGCCGCGGTCAAGCCGGCAATACCTTCTTCCATTCCTTTATGCAGCAAGCGCTCTAGAGTCTTTATATCGGGCGCTTTTTCCGGGAATTGCAATTTAGGATTATGTGGGCCGACCTCGCGCATCAGCTCGCGCAAAATACCGCCCGCGACAAACTGCTCCAGCGGCAAATCGATGAACTGGAATTTATCGACGATTTGCGGCCATTCCCAGCGTGGAATTTTTTCTTTGAAAATCGGGAAGTCGAAAATCCATTCGCTGACGGTGCAGCGCGAGGCGCGGCGCACTAGGGCGTCTATGGCTGCCTCGCCTAAATAATACAGCGAGGTGCTGGCCGGTAATTCCACAATGCGATCCGACCAGAGTATCGACCACCATGCGGCAGCACGCATTGCCGCTTGGCAATTGGGTGGCGCGAGCCAGACGCCACAGTTCAAGAAATAAGTATCTATCTGTTTCAGGGCCGCCTGTCCAGCCGCGGTGGCGTCAAACCCCGCGTAAGGCGAAGGTGGGGGCAAAATCCCCGTCAGATTAATATCAAACCAATGATGCCAAGTCGAGTCGGCGAGGATACGCCCCACATCCACGTTGTGTCCGTTATACGCGGAGACTAAGCCGATCTCATGTCCATGATTGGTTGCCGAGGGGTCTTTGATCCGGCCCCAGGCGATGACCTCAGGCGCCTCTTGATGCCCGGCTTTAGTCGGCCACGCCGGATCGCCGGCGGCGGGAATAGGCGCGACGGCTTCGCCCTCATGTTGATGATCGGGAAAGACGGTCACCGGTCCCGTTGCGCCGCACAATACGGGGTGCGGACGATAGCGCCGCTTCAAGGCAAAAGGCGAGGCCATTTGATAGCGCTTATAGCGTATGGTCTGGGGCTTATCGTCGGATTGATCTTCAAAATCGAAACTGGTGCCGGAATCAGGGCCATCTTCCAGCGTGGTGTTCCAACCCGGGAAGATGCTGTCCGGCGCGGGATATTTACGCATCTTGCCGGCGCGGGTGATTTGGCCGGTGATGCCCTTGCCCAGATTGGCATGATCGCCCGTGACCAAGACGCCGCCGTTTTTCGGCGCTGCCATGAATTGATCCAGCAAAGTGACTTCGGCTGCGCTTAAGTTGGGCGTGCTATTGAAACCGAAAAACCAAATCTCATCGTATTTATTCATGATGTCGAGATCGGTTAATTTCTTAGCGCCGCCGATAGAAGCGCTGGGATCGGTACCATCTCTATGCGCGGTGGCGACATCGAAATCCACATAATAATAAGCCCGGCTTTCGAGCAGCGTCTTCACATATTGCAGACCTAAAAACGAACCTCCATTGAAATGCACGGAGCTGTCGGCGTACATCAAAATTCTTACTTTCGCCGGCGTGTGCCACCATGGGTAATGCAATTTCCAGTCGACTATGCCCCAGCGGGCGCGAATGCTGGATTGTAATAAATCGCGTTGGGAAAAAATGTTGTGCATACATCCTCCTCGTAGGAAAACCAAGTGTTGATTTCTTCGCGACCCGGGTCGGATCGTTGAGAAAACATACGCCGCTGGACGAGGCCGGCCTATAGTGCAGGGGTTCTATATCGAATTAGCTAGGGCTTTAGGCCAAATGGCCGCTTGCAAAACGGATCAGAATTAAATCGATGCCAAAGTCGCGGCGCTCGTGTGGCTTGCTTGCCAATACAGCTCTCGCTGGGCGCGGCGGCACTCCAGGGTGAGGGGAGTGCGCATGCCCGCCAGCCACGCTGGTTCACCGCCGAATCCCATGGTTCTCCAAGCGATATTTAAAACCGTTTGACTCGCCCTAAAAGGCAGGGGCAATGCGTACGGACGGCGTTGCAAGAGCGCCGCCTTAAAACTAAAACTGTCGTCGCTGGCTAAATTAAAAAAGCCGGCACGGGTGCTGAATAAAGCCAATTGCACGGCGCGCGCCACATCGTCTTCGTGTACGCATTGCAAGCGCGCTTGCGGGTCAGGGTAAGCCGGATAAAACGGCAAGCGCAAAAGTAACTTCAATAAAGTCTGGCAATGCGGCCCCAGAATAATATGCGGACGCAAACACAGGGCTTGCGGAAATGCATGTGCTAAATAATCTTCAACTTCCAGTTTGTGCTGCGCATATAAAAAATTGGGTAAGGGCCGGCGCGCCGCGGCTTCGTCTATGTTTTCACCGCTGCCATAGACGGCAGCACTTGAGATGTGAATAAAGCGCTGAATAGCGCAAGCGGCTGCGATGTCGAAAACATTGCGTGTCCCGCCTACGTTGATATCGCGCATTTCCCGTTCCGGCATGTTGCCGCGCAATACTCGCCAGGCACAATGCACCAAGGCGTCGCAAGTTTGCATCAGTTTTCGAATGTCCGTGCTGCGCATATCGCAGCGATGGTGTTGGAATTTCGAATGAGAAAAAATCGCAGGCCGCAGGTCAATGCCGACGATGCTGGTGACGCGTGTATCCGCGCATAACAGCGGCAAGCAAGCGCGCGCTAAATGCGAAGCAGAGCCGGTAAGAAAAATACGCATCGCGATCTGGGCGCCTAGCCCGGGCCATCATTGAAAGCCGGCATCACCTCTTCCGCTATGCAATGCATGGATTCGCGTATCACGGCGCTCTCTACCGCGCCGGCACCGATGGCCAGCAATACATGGGTCACTCCGGCTTCGCGATATTTGTGCAGCGCATCCATGCATTGCGCCGGCGAACCCGCTATCGCCATGCCAAAGCTTTGCAGCAATTTGGCATTCAAGCCTAGCCCCAATAAATGCCGGAATTTACCCAACTCTGCATAGGTTTCGTAGCCCGGATAAAGTTTTTCGAGTATGGGTAAGGTGCTAGTGAAAAGCGCGCGATAAAACCATTCGAAAGCCGGTTTGGCCAAGGCTTGCGCGCGCTTCGCGTCGGGCAGGCACAGCATGCCTAGGGTCATGCCTAGGCGCGGGGGCGCCGCATCTGTCCACTGCGCGAGATAATGGTGGATGTCGGCGCGCGTCATAAACCAAGGTTTAAACGGACCGGCCAAAACTCCCAGGGCGTTGCGGGCGCTCCATTCAAAACCAGCGGGACTGACTGCCGCGCTCCACAAGGGTGGGTGTGGGGGTTGAACGATGCGCGGCAAGATCTCCACGCCATTTAATTTTAAACGCGGGCTGTGATAATCAAACGCCTTCCCCGTAAAACTCAAGCGCAATACGTCCAGCGTCTCCTGCACCAAGGCGCGGCTATCTTGCATCGCCACGCCAAAGACTTCGAATTCTCGCGGCGCAAACCCGCGACCCAAGCCAACTTCTAAACGGCCTGCGGAGAGCACATCCAACATCGCGACCCGCTCCGCGCTATGGATCGGATGATGCAAAGGCGCGGGAATCACGCCTAACCCTAACCGGATACGCTGGGTGCGTGCGGCGGCGGCGGCTAAGAGGATTTCCGGTTTCGAGGCATGAGAATAAGCGGGTAAGAAATGATGTTCGACTAACCAAGCGCAGCCAAATCCCAAACGATCCGCCAAGCAAATTTCATCCAGCCAGTTGGCGACCGCCTGCGCTTCGCTCAGCGCAAGCTGGGGCGGCAAAGACAATTCGGAAAAGAGATCAAAACGCATGCGAGGCCTATTTAGCTTGTCGCTATAATGCCAGCCCATGTCTTTGCCACCAAACTACCGCTATCTACTCGGCGCTCAAGGCTGGGAGCACGCAGCTTGGGTGGGCGATTTTTATCCCGAGGATTTACCCGCAGAATGGCGCTTGAGTTTTTATAACACCGAGTTCGAGTGTGTGTATTTGCCGGCGGCGTTTTGGCAACAACAAAGCGCTGCCGTGATTTTAAGCTGGCACCACGATACCTTACCGCATTTTCGATTTTTGCTAGAGCGCCCCCGGCCCGCAAGTAGGAGCGAAATCGCGAACGCTGAAGCGCGAGTATACGAAGGCCTAGGCGAAAAAGCGGTGCTGGTGGACAGCGCCGTGCCGGAAATCATCACTATTCCGCCACAAATAAATCTCAAGCAATTCGCGCAGACTCTGCAAGCCGAACCCGCAACCTCGCCCGTTTATTTAATTTCGCGCGAGGCCGATTTGGAGCAATTGCAAAAAGTCCGCACCTTGCTGCAAGTGTTGGGATATTAAGCAGCCGCGTGTCAATCCGCGCGCTTAAGGGTAAAATGCCGGGTCTTTCATCTCACCCCGCACCATGTCCGCCGATAATCTCATCGAAATTCGCGATCTCAATTTCAGCTACGATGTGCGTCCCGTATTGCAAGGCATCAATATGGAGATCCCGCGCGGCAAGGTAATCGCCATCATGGGTTTATCCGGTTGCGGTAAAACCACCTTGCTGCGTTTGATAGGTGGCCAGTTGAAGCCTTCGCAGGGTGAGGCCAAGGTCGCCGGCCAAGTGGTACATCAACTCGATAGCGAAGGCTTGTACAAGCTGCGCCGGCGCATGGGCATGCTGTTTCAATTCGGGGCTTTATTCACCGATATGTCGGTGTTCGACAATGTGGCGTTTCCCTTGCGTGAACATACGGATTTGCCCGAGAGCCTGATACGCGATCTAGTTTTGTTGAAATTGGAAGCGGTGGGCTTGCGCGGCGCGCATGACATCATGCCCGCAGCTTTATCCGGGGGCATGGCGAGGCGAGTGGCGCTGGCGCGCGCGGTGACGCTAGACCCGATGTTGATCATGTATGACGAGCCCTTCGCCGGCTTGGATACGATTTCCTTAAGCGTGATAGGTAATCTCATACGCAGGCTCAACGACGCTCTAGGTGCCACCACTTTATTGGTGACGCACGATGTACAGGAGTCCTTAAAAATCGTCGACTATGTTTATTTTATGGCCGAGGGCAAGGTGATTGCGCAAGGCACGCCCGAGGAATTGCGCGCCGCCGATACCGGCTTCGTGCATCAATTCATTCATGGGGAAATCGATGGCCCCATGCCTTTCCATTATTCCGGCAAAAGCTTCGCCGCGGATTTAGAACTCGAAGCCGCAAATGTTTGAACGCGGCGTGGAGGCTTTAAGAGGAACGGGTCACCGCGTCGTGAATGGGGTGTGGCGTCTAGGTTTTGCCAGCCGTTTCTTCCTGGCGGTACTCAGCCACTCCGGCATGAGCTTTAAGCGCTTTCGGCTGACGATTAAAGAGATTTACTTCAGCGGCGTGTTGTCGCTGATTATTATTCTAACCTCCGGCTTATTTGTCGGCATGGTGTTGGCGCTGCAAGGCTACGAGACTTTACAAAAATATGGCTCGGAATCCGCGCTTGGGACCTTGGTCGCGCTGTCTTTGGTGCGTGAATTAGGACCGGTACTCGCCGCTCTGCTCTTCGCCAGCCGCGCCGGCTCCGCCATCACCGCCGAAATCGGACTCATGAAAGCCACGGAACAAATCAGTGCCATGGAAATGATGGCGGTCGATCCTATCGCCCGGGTGGTGGCGCCGCGCTTTTGGGGCGGCGTAATCTCCATGCCTTTGCTGGCGGCGATGTTCTCCGCGATTGGAGTCTTCGGCGGTTATCTGGTGGGCGTGGTCATGATAGGCGTGGACGACGGTCAATTCTGGTCGCAAATGCAAGCCACGGTAGATGTGCGCAATGATGTGGTCAACGGCGTAATCAAAAGTTTTGTCTTCGGCATCGCCGTCACCGCGATAGCGTTGTTCGAAGGCTATGACGCGCCGCCGACGGCCGAGGGTGTCTCCCATGCCACGACACGCACCGTGGTCACATCGTCCTTGGCGATTTTGGGTTTGGATTTTCTTTTAACCGCATTTATGTTTCGAGGGATGTAGCGCGCATGGAACGCAAAACATTGGACTTATGGGTAGGCCTATTCGTGGTGGCGGGCTTGGCGGCCATCCTGGTGCTGGCGGTGAAAGTGGGAAACTTAAGTACTTTCCGCATGTCTGATTCCTACACATTGAGTGCGGACTTTGACAATATCGGCGGCTTAAAAGCCCGCGCGCCGGTGAAAAGCGCCGGCGTGGTAGTGGGCAGGGTGACCGCGATCACCTTCGACAATGCCAGCTATAGAGCGCACGTGGCCATGGTCATCGATAAGCGCTATCAATTTCCCAAAGACACCTTCGCAAAAATTTTGACTGCGGGTTTATTGGGCGAGCAATACATCGGTTTAGACCCGGGGGGAGATGAAGTGGCGTTAAAGGGCGGTGATAAAATTGCAAAAACGCAATCTGCGGTCGTCCTCGAAAGCCTGATTAGTTCGTTTATGTACAACAAAGCGGCTGAGGGGAGCGACACCCCGCCCGCCAGTAAATCCGCCCCTGCCTCGGATCCTCTGGCGCCGAATAAGCCCTGATGCCCCGCTACCCCGTATGGGGGTGTAACCCTAAACAAGGCGCGCGCGATAGGAATCGCCGCCTTTTAACTGAGGATGTATAGATGAAAAAATATTTTCTGAGTCTGTTAATGGTCATGTTCATTCTGCCCTTTGCGCATGCCGCCGAGATGGCGCCGGATGAGCAAATCAAAGCCACGGCCAACGAAGTCATAGAGATCATCAAAAAAGATAAAGATATCCAAGCCGGCAATCGCGCCAAGATTAAAGAATTGGTGGAGGCAAAGGTACTGCCGCATTTTGACTTTACCCGCATGACGCGCCTAGCGGTAGGAAGGTATTGGAATCAAGCCACCCCGGCGCAGCGGGAAGAGTTGACCAATGAGTTCCGCTCCTTATTGGTTCGTACTTATTCGGCTTCGCTGACTTCGTATAAAGATCAACGCATAGACTATAAACCGCTGAAAATGAATCCGGGCGATACCGAAGCCGTGGTCAAAACCTTGGTGCAGCCTTCCGGCGGCGGGCAGCCCATTCCTATCGACTACAGCGTGGAGAAGACGCCGACCGGTTGGAAGGCCTACGACATCGCGGTTGATGGTGTGAGCTTGGTGGTGAACTACCGTTCTTCTTTTGCTCAGCAAATTCAGCAAGGCGGCATAGATCAATTGATACGTACTTTGCAAGCCAAAAATGCCGGTCCCGCGCCAGAAGCAAAAAAATAATTCGGACTAACACATTGCCATGTTAAGCCGCGAGGGAGATCAATTAAACGTCCACGGCCCGCTGACCATAGACAGCGTGGCCGCGGTGTTGAACGCCAGCACCGAGCTGCTGCCCGATGTGACCCGAGTAAATTTAAGTGGGGTCACCGAAGTCGATTCCGCCGCGGTCGCGCTGCTCTTGGAATGGCGGCGCCAGCACGCCGGAACGCAATTACATTTTTCCCATTTGCCTGCGGCCCTCATCAGCTTGGCCGAGTTGTATGGCGTCGTCGATTTAATTCCGCAATAGGCCGGCAGCGTGGTTTTTTTCCGGCGATGAGTCCCGCAATAGAAATCAGCGGCCTGCACAAAAACTTTGGTGATTTGCAGGCCTTTCGCGGCGTCGCCTTAAGCGTCGCGC
>CAZKHT010000045.1:0-14412 GCA_964552595.1 uncultured Burkholderiales bacterium | reverse complement strand
AAGCTGGGCTACATACGCCGCATGATGCATATCGTGATGTAAGCGCAAAGTCTGCGCACTGATATGCGGCTCCAGCGCGTTGTATTCGTAAGGCAGTGGAGCCAATAAATGTTTCAACATAATCGCGCCTTCATAATGGGCCGTAGGGACGAAGCGCGTCCCAGGCCGTGCTTAACGAAATCTCTGGCGATCCAAAAACCGTAGCGATCCAAAACCCCTAGCGATCCAAAACTAAGGTGCCGTTCTCTATGCGCACCCTCTCGCCCTTGCGAAAGCGCGGATCGCTTTGATAGGTGAAGGTCTGGCTGCCGCCATCCTGCAAGCGGACCAGCACTTCGTATTGATTAGTTTTACGTACATTCTTTTCAATTTGACGACCGGCATAAGCGCCACCGGCGGCGCCGGCGATTTCGGCTAAAGTGGTGCCCTTGCCGGAGCCGATTTGGCTGCCCACCAGCGCGCCGGCAAGACCGCCGCCGATTAAGCCTAAATATCCGCCTTCGCCGGCGACTTGAACGACGCGCGTCCCTTCTACGACGCCGCAATTGCTGCAGTTGCGATTGGCGCGCGCGACAGGCCGGGTTTGCGCTTCGCCACTCAGCAGGGGTTGGCTGAGCGTGGTACTGACGGCGTGATTGCCCAGGCGTAAGTTGCCGGTCACGGCGGCATAAGGGTCGATCGTGTCGCGGCGGCTGATGGGATAGCTGCCCTCATATACTCCCCGCCGGACTTCGTCTAAGGAAATACGTCCATTAATTCCGGCAATGCGCACGCTGGCCGCCGCACCTGGGGTGCCGGTCAGCACAAAATGCAAATTGCTGCCGGGGTTAAGATCATTACTGGGTCGCACATCAAAGCTGTTTATCTTAGGCGTGATGCCGTCGTTGCTGTGCGCGGTGTTGATCGGTTCGGTGCTGAGGCGTTCGTCTAAGACTGCGGTGGCGACTCTGTTGCCCACGCGCAAATTGGTGGTGACGCGGCTATCGGGAGAAAGCTTGTCTTTTTTCCTGACGGTGTAACTGCCTTCATAAACACCCACTTCGACTTCGGGTAAGACAAAACGGGTATTGGTTCCGGCGATGCTGGCGGTGGCCGTGCCGCCGGGGGTGCCGTACAGGGTGAAATTCAATTCGGTGCCCGGCGTTAATTGATCAACTTGCTCAACATCGAAACCGCGAATTCTGGGGGTGACGCTCGTACGCGTGGCGCTCTGGGCTTCCACCGCAAAAAACATGAGCAATACGCCGAGCAGCGTGAACACTACGCCATATCGATTCTTAAAATTATTTTGCATTTTAAAACTCCTATGAGACGACGAACGGAAATGATGCCACGCACCATTTCCGCGATGTCGATACCGACGATGCTTTAAAGGGGACGGACTACAGCTTACCCATGACAAAAAGCACAATCAGAATAAGCAGGATCAGGCCTATGCCGCCGCTAGGGCCATAACCCCAGTTGCGGCTGTAAGACCAAGTCGGGATCGCGCCGATTAACAACAGAACAACAATGATTAATAAGATAGTGCCGAGTGACATTTTCGTTTCTCCTCTCAACGTCGGGGTGATTAAAAACAATAAAACTTAATACTGATGATCGTCTGCGCGCTCCAAAATCGAATGGAAGAGCAAGTGATAGGCGATAAGCGAGGCCGCCGCGCCCGCTAAGGCGACGGCTAAACCAGAAACATTAATGGAAGACGGCAAGGCGCTTTGCAGTGTTAAACCGCTAAATCGCCAGCCCGCCAGCAGGGCACCCAGCACACCCAGCCCTAGATACCAAGGCAAGTCGGCGGATTTAATGTGCGTTAATTTGGCGCCGATGTAGGCGACGATAATGCCGATTGCGGACCACGCGAGTAAGCACAACATGATGGGCTCCTTAATTTTGCCGGGTGGTCAGGGAAGTCAGACTCGCGTTACGCAAGGCTAAGGCCGTCGCATGCTTGGATTTACCGCCCTGCACTGGTGGTCCCGTCTCCTCGCTTACCTGGGGCGTGGCTTGCATAGGCAACCAGCCTATTAAAGCTGCCCCGCCCAAAAAGCAAAAGGCGACGACGATAGTCATTGCCACCCACATCAACGCCGGACTGAGTTCGCGAGCAATATGGACCATGACCTTCCCCTAACAACGATTTCAACGATGGTTTAAGCATACGCATCGCCGGCCTAGGGGTCGGTACGCCAGCACACATAACCGTAATTTTTGAGGGGATTTAAAACCTCTCCACGGATGTGGAGAGGGAAATTTAATTGTGGAGTACGGAGCGAAAAGAGATGGTAGGAGGCGTGCTATGGACTTTCGCCAAGGACATGGCAATGTCCGCTTGTTCGATTAAATCGTCGGTACTTTTTTCGTCGCCTTCATACAAGGCGCTCCTTACACTGTCGTTAATGGTAATAAACTGCTCGTCAGTGTGGTAAGGGCAAGCCGGATTCGCGCGGATTTTACGCACGATCTTATTCGCGCTTTCCTCGCCTTCTATTTCGGGCAGCATCACGATGAATTCATCGCCGCCATATCGGCAAGCGGTATCTTCACCGCGTATGCTGGAGGCCAGGCGATAGGCTACTTGCTGCAATAAAATATCACCCGCCGCGCGTCCTAGCTTTTCGTTTATCCATTCGAAACCATCCAAATCCAGGAGCAAAACCAAGACTTGCTTGCGTTGGCGGGCGGCTTGGCGCATCGCCTGGCGTAAACGGTCCAGCAGCAAATGCCGGCTAGGTAAACCCGTCAATTCGTCGTGGTAGGCCATAGGACTGCTTTGCTTCATTAAGCGCGAAAGGCGAACCAAGTTGCGGCGTAAACATGCATTGGACACGGCCAGCAGTGTCACCAATTGATTCGCATCTTGGCGCATGCCGGGAAGTGCAATAGAAGTGGGCGCCATGCCTTTAATCGGCAGATAGGAGATAGGACGACGACTCGACTCCGATCCCCCACTCTTTTCTCTCTCTTTATATAGATCGTCCATCGTCGCTCTCCTAACCCACAATGTTGTTCATTGATTTCAGTGTAGCGACCTCAACGCTCACGCTTCCGTTCGATAACACACATATGAACACTTAATAGCGCAAGTTTCCTTCCCAGTCGCAACCCCAACCGCGCGATTGGCAACGGTAGCGTTGCAGAGGCAATACTAGACTGACGAATCTATCTATCCAGCGCCGGCGCACGCGTTCCACCGCGCCGTTACAAACCGGGCAAACCACCGCCTGGCTGCTTGAATAAGAAGCGCGCATGCGCGGCATATAGTAGGGAAGAGAAGTGGATGCAGTTTTTAACTTAAACATTTATTGTTTTCCTCTCGGATCAGCCGGTCTTTCATGGCTATTAATAAATTGCGCGACGTCCCAAGCGTCTTGATTCGACAAAGTGCCGCCCTTGGCCAAGGGCATATTGGCTTTAATGAATTCCGCGGCGGTGTTTACGCGATACATGCCCGCGCCTTTGTTATAAGACTCGTCACCCCATAAGGGCGGGAAGGCATACTTGCCATCGACCTTTGTTCCCTGCCCGTCCGCGCCATGACACAGCGCGCAGTTATTATTAAATACGGCTTGGCCACGGGTTGCGTCTGGCTCTTGCGGTGGTCTCTCTAATTTCGGATAACCGCCGCCGGCGAGTTCGGCGCCGGTGGGCGCGCCTTTCGCCAACCAATAGCTATATGTCACCAGCGCAACCATTTCTTTGCTGTCGTAGGCGGGCGCCTTGCCATTCATGCTGAATTGAAAACATCCGGCTAAGCGGTCTTCGTAGCTATTCACCTTGTGATTTTTTTCGCGATAGGCGGGGTACTTCACGTAGGCCGCCCATAAAGGCGCTGAATCGGCTTTCCGGCCATCGTCAAGATGGCAATTCACGCAGTTCAAGCCATTGCCCACATATTCTTTGGCGTAGACCTGAGTCTGGGTAAAAATATCATGGCCCAATTTCACCACATCACCGAAGTCTCCAGGGGGAATCGCATCCACGGAGGGGGGCGCGAAGCTCGCTTTTTGTGGCGAAGTAATAGGTGCTTGCGCATTGGCCGCTTGCTGTGGAGGAAGGGTGGCCTGAGGCGCGGCTTTTTTACCTTCGAATAATGCAGGAATGGCGATCACCGCCGCCGCCGTGACGATCAAGAGCGTGACCAAAACAATCCACGCCGGATGAAACCGCCAATTTGAGCGCCGGCTCGGTTTATCTAAGGCCATTATTGCAAACGCTCCAGGTAAGCACTGACTGCATTGATGTCGTCGCGGCTTAATTTTTCCGCGACAATTTTCATGAGGCCTTGCGGATCATTGTTACGTGTGCCGGCTTGCCAATCGGTGAGCTGTTTCGAAAGATAGGGCGCGTTTTGCCCTGCCAAGGATGGGAAAGCCGGCGGAATACCACGGGCATTCGGACCGTGGCAGGCAAAGCAAGCGGGCACGCCTTTGTCCCAATTGCCTCTTTGCGCGAGTTGCGCGCCGCGCGTCATCGCTGTCGCAGGGCGTGGGTTCGCCATCGAACTGGAGGCGCTGACTCCGCTGGCTGGGATTTGCGTTCCTGACGCCGGCGTGGGTGCGACCGCGCTAGGCGCTGGCGCGGTGGCCTGCGTCATGGGCGGCGGTGTGAGGCTCGCGTAATATTCCGCGACGTCATTGATTTGTTGGTCGCTCAGTTTTTGCGCGAATGGTTGCATCACCGCGCTGGCGCGCCGCGCTTTGAAATCTTGCAGCTGTTTCACGAGATAAGCTTGCACTTGTCCGGCTAAGCGCGGGTAACTGGCTGCAGCCTGGCCTTCGCCGTTTGCGCCATGGCAACTCGCGCATGCGGGTACACCCGGCACTCCTGATTTAGCGAGGGCTTCGCCGGCCTTCGCATCTGCCCAGGAAATACCAGGCAGTGCAAAGAGGGCGAGTAATGCGATTGCCATGTAACATTCAACCGACTTACGCTTGCTCATCAATACTTGCTCCGTGTCACGCGCGATTAATCAGACGCAACAAGATCATGACGATGGCGATGACCAGCAAGATGTGAATGAAGCCACCTAAGGTATACGAGGTGACTAAACCCAGTATCCACAAAATAAGTAAGACGACCGCGATGGTATAAAGCATGATGATCCTTTCTTGGTTCTAAAAAATCCGTTTATCTTGTTTAGCCCTCGACCTTTTAGTAGGCCGAGGTTGGTAACATCAGTGCTTTTTATTTGCCGTACTTCATTTTGGCTTGGGCAATACATTTGTCTTTCGCATCACCGGACATGGCATCGCATTTTTCCTTGGCGACTTTATATTCGGCGTCGCGCTTATCTTTCATCGCATCCGCGTGGGCCTCGGTCGCTTTGGCATCGGCTTTCGTTGCTGCAGCCTCGGTTCCTTTCTCATTGGCTTTTACCGCAGCGTCAGTGGATTTCTTTTCGGCTTTGGCATCGGCTTTTTCACTGGTTTTAGCTGCTTTGGCTTCTTTGATGCAGACATCTTTATCATTGCCTTTTTTGTCATCGCATTTTTCTTTTGCGACTTTATATTCAGCATCCGCTTTCGCATCGGCCACTTTCTTGTCGTGCTTGGCAGAAGGTTTGTAGCGTGCTTCTAATTCCGCTTTGGCAACTTTCTCTTTGCCCTTGGCTTCGTCTATACAAACATCTTTGGCATTGCCGGACTTGCCTTTGCAATTAGCTTTTTCGGTTTTGTATTCGGCTTCTATACGTTTCTTTTCGGCCTTGTATTCCGATTTCGACATATTCTCGGCGTAGACACTGGCGCTAAACGCGAAAGTGGCGGCAAGCGCTGCAATGCCTAAGGATAGTGATTTCATAAGTAACTCCTTTTTAAAATAAATTGAGTAAGGCGATTGTCATAACAATGGCGAGCCTTCTGCCCCTGTTGACGCGACTTTAAGGTGGAGGACCCAGGACGTCTGTGCGCTGGCGCACAAATCAGTTTGATTCACGGACTTGCAAAAACTTTCGCCGCCCAAAATAGAGTTCTTGGGTACGGCGAAAAATCGCAGACAACCCCGTCGGGGCTTATCTGGTGCTTAAGAAAAATGCGCTAGGGAAAATTATTGGCGACGTTCTAGCGGTGTGTATTCGCGATCAATCTCGCCTGTGTACACTTGTGTGGGTCGGAAAATTCGATTTTGACCCAATTGTTCTTTCCAGTGCGCGAGCCAACCGGCCACGCGCGACATGGCGAACAAAGAAGGAAATTGGTCAGGCGCAATTCCCATTTCGCGATACAAGACGCCGGAATAAAAATCGACGTTGGGATAAATGCCTTTTTCGCCTAAGCGTTCGGTGGCGGCTTTTTCCACGGCTTGGGCGATATCAAACAAAGGTCCGACCCGGCCTTCTTTGTACTCGGCAAATTTACGGGCTAAATGCTCGAGGATGACGGCGCGCGGATCTTTCACGCTATATTCACGATGGCCGAAGCCCCAAATTTTTTTCTTGGCTTTCAGTTGCGCGTCGATATAGGCGGCCGCTTTTTCCGGTGATCCGATTTCTTGCAACATCGTGATCACCGCCTGGTTGGCACCGCCGTGCAAGGGTCCGGATAAAGTTGCGATGCCGGAAGCAATCACGCTATACGGATTAGCCAGCGTAGAGCCCGCCACCAATACCGCGAAGGTGGAGGCATTGATCGTGTGCTCGGCATGCAGTATCAGACAGATGTCCATGATGCGCGCGATATAGCGATCCGGTTCCTTGCCGGTGAGCATCCACAAAAAGTTTTCCGCGTGGGTTAAATCCGCGCGTGGTTCCAGCGGATCATAGCCATTGCGTATGTGTTCCCACATCGCAACCATCGTCGCCATATGCGCGATGATAATGACCGAAGTGTTGTGCACGAAATTAATATCTTCGCACTGATCACCGCCGGTTAAGCAATCAGCGTCGGGATAATACATGCCCAAGCAGGCCATCATGGATTGCAGCATGTCCATGGGATGTCCGCTAGGCGGCAATTGGCGCATTAATTCGCGTATGCGAAATTTCACCCGTCGATTGGCGCGCATATCATTGTCGAAGGCTTTTAAACTCGCGCGCGTAGGCAGACTGCCATTGAGCAGCAAGAGCGCGGTTTCTTCAAAAGTGCTGCGCTCGGCCAGCACCTCTATCGGATAACCGCGATAGGACAATATTCCTTTGTCGCCGTCTATGGACGATATATTCGATTTGGTCGCCGGTACGCCTTCTAGCCCCGGTACGTATTCGTTCATGCGATCTCCCCGACAAAAAAAAGGAGGCGTTAAACGCCTCCCTTTGCATACTGATTTTTTCTTAACGGTGGTTATGCAGAGAAAGACGAACCACAACCACAGGTAGACGTGGCATTAGGATTCTTGATCACAAATTGCGCGCCTTCTAGGCCTTCTTGATAATCGATTTCGGCGCCCATTAAATATTGGAAACTCATGGGGTCGACCAACAAAGTCACGCCTGCTTTTTCTATCGCTGTATCGTCTTCAGCCTGATTCTCATCAAAGGTGAAGCCATACTGAAAACCCGAGCAACCACCTCCGGTAACGAATACCCGCAGCTTTAAATTCGCGCTGCCTTCTTCTTCGATGAGTTGCTTTACTTTCGCGGCCGCGCTATCGGTAAAAAGCAGCGGGCTAGGCATTTCCAAAGGTGCGTTCATGTGATTCTCCTTGAATCGGTATGGTTCATTATCCAATGCTTATGCAGATTGGTCAACGGCTGTGGCGGGATTAAAGCCCGCCGTCGAGGCCGCGCCTTCCACATGCACCAGCTTGCCTTCGACTATGGCGCCCATGTGCATTTCCAGAGTTTTATAGAAAACATCGCCGGTGACATGGCATTTCGACTGCAGTTCCACATATTCGCTGGCGTGGACCGGACCGACCACGGAGCCGTTTATGACCGCGTGGGAGACCGCGATCTTGCCTTCGATTTTTGCGTTTTCCGACAACACCAAGGTGCTGGGGGCCTCGCCGGCCGCGGCGACATTGCCGCGCACCATGCCGTCGACGCGCAAGCCACCGTTGAAGGAGACGTCTCCCACCACTTTGGTATCCGCGCCTATTAAGGTATCAATCCGGTTTTGCGGCTTGCTGGTTTTTTTCGAAAACATGGGCCTGTCCTTAAAATAAGATCGGAAGCGGAGATTTCAGGTTGCTAGAGCACGACCGTTTTGGTCCACTTGGGTTCACTGGCGCCGGCTTCGAACAAACGCACTTGGACTTGCTTTACGACCCAGGTGGAGGGCATTTGAAATACGCCTTCGAGACGTTGATAGTACTTAAACTCGACCGCTATGGATTGCGCTTTGCCATTGGTTTGCGGCACCAGCATGCTGGCCTTTTTGCCCTCTTGCTCGCCGCTGATTAAGAACTGAATGCGGCCATGGAAAGTCTGTTCTTTTTTGTCGGCTTTCAATAGTAGCAGCCGGTATCTGTATTCGCCAGCCAAGGCCGAGTTACGTTCTATCTTGAATTTATAGATGGCCGGACCCACGCCCTCATTCGGCGCCAAGAGATTTCGAAACACGGCATTGTCTTCACGCAAAGCGGCATTTTCATCTTGCAAGCTACGCAAGGACTTGGCCAAATCCGCGTGCGTGGTTTGCTCGATTTCTATTTGCTGGGTCTTGCGCAAATTATCCGATTTGAGTTGCTCGTTTTCTTGTTGCAAGCGCGTGGTGCGCGCGCGCAATTCGCTGAGCTCCTCCTGGCTGCGGCCGCGCTCGAAGCCAGCGACGCGTGCGCCGGTTTCGAATACCCACTGACCCAGCAACAACCCCGCCAGCACTAAAACGACGATGGCCATTGCTCGCAACGGCCATGGCACGCGAGTACGCACCGAAAGGCGCGGCGCATCTATACCGAAGCGACCTTTCACCGCGCGCAATAATTTGGATTGCACTCAGTGGTCTCGCGGCTAGGGCAATATAGGCACTTGAGTAAGACCTAAAGTCTCATCAAAGCCGAAGCGTATATTCATATTCTGCACAGCCTGCCCCGCCGCGCCTTTGACCAAATTATCAATGACGGATAACACCACCACGGTATCGCCGCCTTGCGGTCTGTGGACCGCGATACGACATATATTGGAAGCCCGCACGGAACGAGTCTCTGGATGAGCGCCCGCGCTCAGCACGTCGACGAAAGGCTCATCCCGATACCGCGCTTCGAACATGCTTTGCAAATCAATATCGCGCTTTAATTTCGCGTACAGCGTGGCATGGATGCCGCGTATCATGGGCGTCAAATGTGGAACAAAAGTCAATCCGATTTCTTCGCCCGCGCGCTGGCTTAAACCTTGGCGAATTTCCGGTAAATGTCTATGACCGGCAACGCCGTAAGCCTTGAAATTATCGCCCGCCTCCGCCAATAGCGTGGCGACTTCGGCCTTGCGGCCCGCGCCGGAGACCCCAGACTTGGCATCGGCGATTAAATGCGTGCGCTCAATCGCATCGGCCTCCAGCAGGGGGAAAAAACCCAGTTGCACCGCGGTGGGATAACAGCCGGGGTTGGCGATGAGTTGCGCGGTCTTAATTTTTTCTCTGTGGACTTCGGGCAATCCATACACCGCCTGCTCCACCAATTCAGGGCAAGCGTGGGTCATGCCATACCATTTTTCCCAGACCGCGACATCGCGTATGCGAAAATCGGCCGCCAGGTCTATTACCGTGACCCCGGCCCGTAATAGCTCCCGCGTCTGGGTCATGGCAATGCCGTTCGGGGTGGCGAAAAAAACCACCGAACACTCTGCCAGGCGCGCGCTGGCGGGATCTTCAAATTTAAGTTGAACGCGGCCGCGCAAATTGGGAAACATGTCGGCGACCGGCATGCCCGCTTCCTTGCGCGAGGTAATGACGCTGAGCTGGACTTCGGGATGTTGCGCAAGCAGGCGCAACAATTCGACTCCGGTATACCCCGTACCCCCAACGATGCCGACTTTAATCATCTGTATGTCCTAATCCGAGCTAAAGATAATAATGCAGCGCAGATGGCGCGCCAACAAAAAAGCCGCCTGGCGGCGGCTTTATGTACCAACGGTAACGCGTTAGCGTTTGGAGAATTGTTTGCGCCGGCGAGCTTTGTGGAAGCCAACCTTTTTTCGCTCTACCTCGCGCGCGTCGCGAGTCACCAAACCAGCGCGCTTTAAGCCGCCTTTTAAGTCGGCGTTAAAATCGATTAAAGCGCGCGTAATACCATGACGCACGGCACCGGCTTGTCCCGATTCGCCGCCGCCGAGGACGTTCACTTTAATGTCAAAGGCCGTTTGATTCTCGGTCAACACCAGAGGTTGGCGCACGATCATGCGCCCGGTTTCGCGCGAAAAGTATTCATCAACCGGTTTATCATTCACCAGGAATAAACCTTTGCCTGGTTTAATGAACACTCTGGCGATGGAGCTTTTACGTCTACCCGTGCCGTAATACCAACTACCTATCATGAGCTTTCCTTAGATTTCCAAAGCTGAGGGCTGTTGCGCGGTGTGAGGATGCTCGGCACCGGCATAAATCTTGAGTTTTTTGATCATTGCATAGCCCAGGGGACCTTTAGGCAGCATGCCTTTTACCGCTTTTTCCAACACTCGCGTGGGGTGCTTGGCCTGTAATTTAGTGAAATTTGTGGTGTAAATACCGCCCGGATAACCCGAGTGGCGATGGTACAGTTTGTCCTCGGCTTTATTGCCGGTGACCCGGATTTTCTCGGCATTGACCACGACGATGTAATCGCCGGTATCCATATGCGGGGTATAAATGGTCTTGTGCTTGCCGCGCAAACGACGGGCGATTTCAGTCGCCATGCGACCTAAGACTTTGTCCGTGCCATCGACCAGGAACCAGTCATGACGAATGTCTTGCGGTTTAGCGGAATACGTTTTCATGCCAATGCCCGTGCTGAATTTGCGAAAGCCGCGAATGATATAGGATTTAGCCGGCTGATGTCAACGTGAAAAGGTCGGACGAGATAGCCCGATGCGGCCACGTAAAAGCCTTTTCGACACATGTGTACCTGACCCTAATTCATCGTAGAATCGCTAGTCATTTCGCTGATGGTCAATATGAGTCCCCAAACCACCTGGGTTATCACGAACTTCCTCGCCCTGCTCGTCCTCCCCCCTTTAAACATGATTTTATTGGGCGGACTAGGCTATTTCATGCTGAAACGAAAACCCCGTTTCGGCAAGGCGCTTATCGCCATTAGCCTAGTTGGGCTTTATCTTTTATGCACGCCCATCGTGGGCAATGCGCTTATGGCAGTGCTGGAAAAAGACATACAGCCTTTGCGCCTCGAAGATGCTTTGCGCGCCCAGGCCATCGTGATACTCGCCGGGGGTTCTTACCCTAATGCCGTGGAATATGGGCGGGATGCGCCTAGCAGCTTGACCTTGGAACGAGTCGAGTATGGCGCTTTTCTGCATAGGGAAACCGGATTACCCATATTGGTGACCGGGGGCAGCCCGGAATCGATTAAGCCTGAGGCCGAGACCATGCTACGGACCTTGCAAGATGAATTCGGCGTGCCGGTCAAATGGGTAGAAACCCAATCCATGGACACGCGGCAAAATGCCCTCAACAGCGCGGCCATGTTGGCACCCAAAAGGGTGAAACGGGTGTTAGTCGTCAGCCACGCCTGGCACTTGCCGCGCGCGAAAATCGCCTTTGCTCAAGCCGGGCTGGAAATGATTCCAGCGCCTACGCGCTTCGGCCATAACTTGCAAAAAGAGTCGGGCTACGCGCTATTCAGTTTCTTGCCGCAACCACGCGCATTGACTAAAAGCGCCTACGCCTTGCATGAAATGATCGGCATTCTCTGGTATCGCTTACGCAGCTAAAAAAAGTAAAGGTTTCGAGCAATGAAAGCACGCATTAAATGGGTAGAAAACGCCGCCTTTTTAGGAGAAACAGAAAGCGGGCATGCGCTCTTGATGGATGGCGCGGCCGACGGCGGCGGCCGCAACCTCGGCCCCCGGCCCATGGAGACGGTATTAATCGGCACCGGCGCGTGCACCGCCTACGATGTGGTGCATATCCTAAAAAAACAACGTCAACAGATCAGCGATTGCGTGGCGGAATTACAAGCCGAGCGCGCCGTCAGCGATCCCAAGGTATTCACCAAAATTCATATCCACTTTATTGTCAGCGGAAAAAATTTGAATCCCGAACATGTCGAACGGGCGCTGAAATTGTCCGCGGAGAAATATTGCTCGGCGTCTATTATGTTGAGCAAGACTGCGGAAATTACGCATGATTTTGAGATTCGGGAGGCATAGCCCGATTTTTTTGCTTACACCATTTGCTCCACACGTAGCGATAAATGCGTTGCATCTGCCAAGCGCGCGCCTGCGCGTCGCAAAGCGGCGAGTGTTGAAGCTTGGAACGTAAGTTAAAACGTAACTCACTCAATAAGGTCCTGTGTGCCGCGAGGGAAGATGCTATCTCTACATATGCTTCGGGACTGCAGGCAATACACTGCGCCATCTCCAATTTGTTCAGCATTGCCGCGGTCCAGCGCGACACCATAGTGTCGCCACACCAAGAGACCACTGGCACTCCCATCCACAAAGCCTCAAAAGTCGTTGTCGATCCACTGAACGGGAAAGGATCTAGAGCAATATCGATTTCGTTGTAACAAGCCAAATGATCGTAGGCATTCTTAGCAAGAGGCAGAAAGCGTAAACGGCCACTTTCCACCCCAAAAGTTTCGAAGAGAGCGATATAACGTTCGCGCAAACCCTCATCTTCAAATAAATTTAAATATTTGAGCGCTAAAATAGATTGCGGCACGGAACGCAACACATCCGCCCACAATTGTATGACTCTATCATTCAGTTTTGCCACATTATTAAAGCTACCGAAGGTAATGAAATAATTTTGAAGCACCGGCGGCGCAGTGGAGGGGGCGCCTCAACTAATGCCTCATGCAGGTAAAAAGTCGGTAAACGAATGAGGGTTTCACAGAAGAATTCGCGATTATTTTTTGGACATAAGAAGCTATCTGTAATCAAATAATCCATTCCCTCAATACAACTGGTACCGGGATCATGCATACTCACCAAAATCGGAGCAGGCTTATGTAAAGCGATCGCGGGACGATTCGCGTCAAAGCGTCCGGCTAATAAAACCAAGATATCAATTTGGTCGTTCTGGATCGTTGCGGCGGCCTGAGCGTCGCTGAGTGAAGTAATGTCTGTCCAAGACGTCGCGGCGGATCTAAATGCTTCGCTCACTTCGTCGCTCTCTAGTGAGTGGGCATAAAGATGAATTTCAAATTGCTGATGACTGTGCGCTTTGATAAGCGGTAATAGATTTCGGGCGACTGCGTGACTTCTAAAATCCGAAGACAAGTATGCAATTTTAAGTGTACCTTGCGCTTGCTTGAAATTTTCGAATCGACGTTTGGGCGATGTACTTAGCAAAGTCATACCTTTGTTAAATTGCTCTCGCTCGGATAAATTCATATCTGGAAGGTAAAGCGAAGTAGATAAAAGATTGCGCCAGCCAGCGCGGTACTCAGGAAAAGATTTGAATAATTCTTGAAAGACAACGAAGGCTTGGCTAACTTTTCCTTGTTGCAGCAGAGCACCACCGTATAATTTTATAAAGTCCGCAGCTTCCCTAATGCGCCCGAACACCTTGCCTAGCCATTTCTCCGCGAGCGAAGGTTGGCCGGATTTTAGATAAGCCGCCCCTAAGATGCCGGCAAGATCTGGGTATTGAGGAAATCGCTCTAAAGCACGCAGGCAGGCTTGTTTGGCTCCCTCGGTTTTTCCCTGTGCTAGCAAAGTTTGCACGACGCCACAATAAGCCTGCGCGCGTTCAGGATGGAGTTTTATTGCCTTGGTAAAATTTTCTAGGGCTGCTTCCCAGCGGTGTACCACACCTAAGGTCTCTCCGAGCTGAATCAGACAATCGACGCTTCCGGGAAACTTACTTACGCCCTCCTGCTCCCAAAGTAGCGCGGCGTTTACGTCTGGAACTGCGGTTAGAGCGCGTCCCAGTCCAATATAGGTCGCGAAATACGCCGCACCCGATGCGATTGCCTTACGGTAGACTTCCAGGGCGCGCTCAACATGCCCTAACGCAAGCGCAACATCCGCCCATTGGGTTTGTTTTTTTCCGTCCTCCGCACAAAGACCTTCCGCCTCAGTTAAATAACGATTGGCGGATTGCCCATCGTTCAAGTCATGGTAGATCTCGGCCAACACGAGTCGCGCGAATTGCAACGAAGGCTTGAGCTTAATGGCGCGTTGACAGGCTTCTAAAGCAATTTCAAATTGCCCTTTACGACCCAAGCGTACGTCCCAAGCCAGCATGTGCAGCGGCGAGATCAGGTTTCAAGCGCAATGCTTGGCGATAGGCTTGTACGGCCTCGTCCCAATCTTGCATTGCGAATTAAACCTCGGCCCTAACTAAATAAGCGGCCGGCGCGCCTTTGTTAAGTTTTAAG
>CAZKHT010000044.1:1999-14802 GCA_964552595.1 uncultured Burkholderiales bacterium | reverse complement strand
TTCTATCGTGGAGCCCTCGGCAGGGCCAAGCAAGAAGGGGTCAAATCGGCAAGCGGGCGGCTTTGGAAACCGGCTCAAATAAAGTTGCGGGGTTTTAATCAGCTCCGCCTGCTTCGGCGAGGTAATGCTGCCAGCGGCGCCGCCGAATGCGCTGCTTGCCCGCATTCTGACTTCGGCGAAAACCAAGACCGCGCCATCTCGCAAAATTAAATCAATCTCGCCAAACCGTGTACGGAAATTCGCTTCCACCAATTGCAAACCGCGCGCCCTTAAAAATTGCAATGCTTGTTGCTCCGCGGCGGTGCCGCGTTCACGGCTGGGCATCGAGTACCACCACCGCATTCGGCTGAAATTCCGCGGCGGTGAGATCGCGGCTGAATTGACGTTGCGCATTCAATTGGATTTGCCCGGTTACTCCATCTAGCACAGCGCCGGACGCAGGCATTTCGCCGCGAAAGAATAACTGCGCGAGACGAAACGCATCTATACCCATGGCGTACAAGCGCGCCATATCCCCATCGCCGCGCGGACCACGCGGATACACCATCACCGCCGGATGATCGGGTTGCAATAGCCAGGGCATATCCAAAAAGCGCACGCCGGCGAGATCTATGGTTTGGGCCGCGCTGCTGTCGCCATTAAAAATCAAGGAGGTCGCGTAAATGGGCGAGCTTGCCGACAAATACGGATGCAGCATGCGTGCTTCTTGCGCGTTGGCGGCTAAAAAAATCGCATCTGCCGGTGTTTGTGCGACACGCTCGCGTACCGCGTTTAAATCGCCGCCTTGGTTAAAGACGATAGGCGGCAATATCTGTCCACCTTGTGCTTGCCAGGCGCTGGCCAGGGCAGTTTGCACGCGCTTATCCAGCGGCGTCGCCGCACTTACGATCAAAAGCGTGCGATGTCCGGCGCGCGCCATATAGCCGGCCATTTGCCGCGCCTCGGCTTCCAAGGAAAGCCCGAACAAATATAAATTCGCGCGATGAATGTCGGCGTCGGGCACGCTGAGCGCCAGCGTGGGAACTAGGGGAAGATCGGAATCGGCGAGCGCCAGCACGGCGTTTTTAGTTAAAGGACCGACGACCACGCGGGCGCCGCCGGCCAGGGCTTTTTGGTAACTGCTCAATACCGCTTGCTCGTCATCCGCGGTCGCATATACGCGAATCTCCGGCGCCTCTGTCGCCAGCTTGGCGGCGCTGAGAAAACCTAGCTTCACCGCTTCCGCCGGGGCGCGAAACGCTGGCGCCTGTAGCGGCAGCAATAAGGCGATATGCGGAGCGGCGTTATCCGGTTTACTTAGCGCCGGATTCTCTGCTAGGGTGGGCCGCATTAATAACCAGAGCGCGACCCCTGCGGCAAGCAGGAGCGTGGAACGCAAGCGATGCAGGAGCAGCATAAAAGTCAGCCTACCGGGGCCAAAAAAGAAGGCACATTATATGTGGTCGCCACACCTATAGGGAATTTGGGCGACATTACTTTGCGTGCTTTGGAAATATTAAAGCAGGTGGATATCGTCGCCGCCGAGGATACCCGGCTTACCGGCAATTTATTAAAGCATTTCGGGGTGGGCGCTAAATTGCTATCGGTACGCGAACACAATGAGCTGGCGGGCGCGGAGAAAATACTAGAGGCCTTACGCGCCGGTTCGTCCGTTGCTTTAGTGACGGACGCCGGCACGCCCGGCATCAGCGACCCCGGGGCACGCGCCGTGGCATTAGTGCGCGCTGGTGGCGGGCATATCGTGCCTATACCCGGGCCTAGCGCTTTTGCGACCGCGCTATCGATAGCTGGTTTGGAATCGCCGCATTGTTTGTTCTATGGATTTCTTCCGCCCAAAAGCGGCGAGCGCCGCGCCGCTTTGGCGACCCTAGCGCGCTTGCCCTATACGCTGATTTTTTACGAGGCGCCGCACCGTATCACGGACACCGTCGCCGATCTGCGTGCGGTATTCGGCGCAGATCGTACCCTGGTGTTTGCGCGGGAACTGACTAAGACCTTCGAACAAATTCATGTTTGCCTGCTCGCCGATGCGCAAGCTTGGCTAGCCGCGGACACGCAACGCCAGCGCGGTGAATTCGTGTTGCTGCTCTCAGGCGCGCAAGTTACCGACGATGCGGGCGAAGGTGAACGCGTGCTGCGTTTATTGCTAGAGGCCTTGCCCACGAGCCAGGCGGTGAAATTGGCCGCGCAAATCAGCGGCGTGAAAAAAAACACCCTGTACGAATTGGCGCTGCAAATTCAACAAGCTTAAAGATAATCGTTGGCCAAGACTTTAGGCGCGCGGTCGATGCGGTAGAGCACCACAGTCAAGGCGACCGTGGACAGCAACATGAAATGCGGCCCGAATAACCAAAATACCAGCGGCACAATGAAGTAAAACGCGCGCATGCCTATGCTGTAATAAGCGCCGGCGCGGTTCAGATGTTCGGCCACATGTTGCGCGGAAATGGCCTTATGGTTCAGCGACAAGGGCACATTAATCATATAGCCCACGTGGTTGTAAACCCGAGTCGCCAGGGTGAAACTAAAAAACACCGTGAATAAATCCAGCAGCAAAAATATGAGTTTGCCTAAAAATAACTCCGGATGCTTAGCGCCATAGGTATTCAGCGTATGCCAAGTGGTCCCGAGTTTATCCGCCTGCCCGCTAAGGGTTAATACGCCTATGATCAGCAACACGGCGGTGGAAGCGAGAAACGTCGCGGCCATGGTGGAGTTGCGTAAAGTTTGGATAGGGATAACATCCGGCTTACCGCTGGCCATCATGGTTTCCACCCAAGCGGTACGGGCGATGCGGTTAATCGCTTGCACGGTATAAGTGGGGTTGCTGCGTACTTTCATGCGCAAGTACAGATGATAAACAATCAAAATGAAAGCGCTCAGCAGCAAGCTGCCTATATCGTTAAAGAAAACGTGGTTCCAAATAGAATAAAAGAAATCGTGTATCACCGCATGCTCCAAAGCTAAACCGAACTTCAGATGCATTATAAGGGCGAAAGTTTCCGGCTATCTACGCTATCCCCTATAATTCGCTATCTTTCGCCGATGGAACGCGACGTGTTTCGAATTTTTGGATTTCTCGGTCTTTTCTTCTTCACATCCTTAACTTGGGCAGACAGCGCCGAGGATGCGGCTTTGATCGCGCAATCCGCTCAGCGCGGTAATCCTGAGGCCCAGGTCCTTTTGGCAGTGATTTATCACGACGGCAGCAGCGGCTATGCACGCAACGATGCGCTCGCGGCTTACTGGTTTGAACGCGCCGCTGAACATGGCAATGCTTATGCCGCGCAAGTGCTGGGCGATTTTTATGAAGCCGGCACCGGCGTGCCGCAAAATTTAAAGCTCGCGGCGGATTGGCGCGAAAAAGCCGCGAATCGGGGCAACGTGAAAGCCCAATTGGCTTTAGGGAAAATGTATTTGAACGGGACAGGCGTGGCCAAAAATCCCACTCAGGCGGAATATTGGCTGAACCGCGCTGCGGTGGAAGGCAATAGCGAAGCGCAATATCTGCTCGCGAAAATGTATAGAGACGGCTATGGCGTGAAGAAAAATCCGGCCGCAGCGAATAATTTATTGGCGAAATCCGCGGCCCAAGGCTATGCCGATTCCATCAAGCTTATGCACTTCATGGAGAGCATAGGTTACGGCGTCGAAGAATCGGTCCATCGCTTAGCCCCGGATTTGGAAAAACTCGCCCAAGACGGGGATGTCGAAGCGCAATATCAATTAGCCACGCGCTACGAAGTCGGCGCTTATGGAGTAGCGCAAAATAATGAGAAAGCGCTGTACTGGTTTAAGCAAGCCGCAGCGCATAAACACCTCTTGGCGATTAAAGCGCTGGCTCATATTTATACCGCAGGCTTGCTCGGGCAAAAACCCGATGCGCAACAAGCGCAGTATTGGAACGAGCAAGCGCGTCTAGCAGGTGCGCAATAGCCATGTTATTCATCGAGCGGCCGGCATGACTGCGCTCACCCTCACCCGTCCCGACGACTGGCATGTGCATTTGCGCGATGGCGCGGCGCTGGCCGCGGTGTTGCCCGATACCGCAAAACGGTTCGCGCGCGCAATCGTGATGCCGAATTTAAAAACGCCAGTGACCACCACCGAGCGGGCGCTGGCGTATAGAGCGCGCATCATGGCGGCTTTACCAGCGGGCATGGCGTTCACGCCGCTGATGACGCTCTACCTCACCGATAACACCAGCGCTGCGGAAATTCACACCGCCAAGCATAGCGGCATGGTGCAGGCGGTGAAATATTATCCGGCGGGCGCTACTACCAATTCCGATTCCGGTGTGACCGCTATCGAGCGTTGTTATCCGGCCCTGGCCGCGATGGAAGAATGTGGCCTGCCCTTACTCGTGCACGGTGAAGTGACCGATACGGATGTGGATGTCTTTGATCGCGAGGCGGTGTTCATAGACCGGATTTTGATTCCGGTGCATACCCGTTTTCCACGCTTAAAAATCGTGTTCGAACACATCACCACGCGCCAAGCGGTGGCGTTCGTGCAAACCGCATCGGCGCAAATCGGCGCCACCATTACCGCGCATCATTTGCTCTATAACCGCAATGCCATGTTCAAAGGCGGGGTGCGTCCCGATTGGTATTGTCTGCCCGTGCTCAAGCGCGAGACGCATAGACTTGCCTTAGTCGCCGCAGCCACCAGCGGCAATCCCAAATTTTTTCTCGGAACCGATAGCGCGCCGCATCCACGCAGCGCCAAATACAGTGCTTGCGGTTGCGCCGGCATGTATACCGCGCACGCGGCTTTGGAGTTGTACGCGGAAGCATTTGAGGCAGCGCAGGCGCTGGATAAATTAGAAGCCTTCGCCAGTTTTCATGGCGCCGATTTCTATGGTTTGCCGCGCAATACCGCTACGCTCACACTGAAAAAAACGACCTGGCAAGCACCCGCGGAAATTCCCATGGGCGAGGACGTATTGATTCCCTTGCGTGCGAATGAAAATTTATCCTGGCAACTCGCGCCCTAGTTGCTAGCTATAGAAAAAAGGCGGTCCGCAGATCGCCTTTTTAAATTTCAAAAAAATAGTTAGGGAATTTTTGCAAACTCCGTCGCCCCCGCGAAGGCGGGGCCCAGGAAATAAAAACGCTCAACGAATCAACGATCCACCGGATCCCCGCCTTCGCGGGATGACGGGAAATGAAGTTTACCTTCGCGGGGATGAAGGGAAAGCTACCTTCGCAGACCCTCCTTAAGGAAAAGCCGGTATGGTCGGCTCTTCGCCCCGTCCCATGGCCTCCGGGTGGCGTTGGCCGAAGAGGGTGCGGATTTCCGCTAAACGCATTGCTGGCACATCCACCATTAATAAAATTTTTCCGGCCGCGATTTCTTGTTCGAATTCCTTCAAGCGTGAATTGGGTACCGAGCTTGCGATCATACTGGAGACCCAAATGCCGAATAGCGCGCCGACGATAGCTGTCGCTAACACGGTGATCATTTGCATAGACATGCCGGTGGGCGGAAATAACATCACGGCGACACCGGCCATCACGCCTGCGACACCGCCGACCACCAAACCCGATTCCGCGCCGTGGACGATGTCGGAGGTTTGTAAGAGTGAAGCTTGATGCAAGCCGTCTAAGGGAACGCCATCCTTGGCGAGGAAGTGCATATGCCGTTCCTCGATACGCGCCAGTAATAAATCGTTGACGATTTGTTTAGCGCTATGGATGTCGGGTAATACGAAATACAGTCTGCGTCTCATGGCCGTCTCCTTGTGGATATCCGGCGTCGTTTTCCTCGCGTGCACGTCGGATATTGTGCTTTCCTCATACGCGGGTAAAAGCTGCGTTTCCAGCCAATGCCGCGAGCTTGCAGCGACTCTGGCGCTTTCTTGGTATAGCTAGCATCAGCGGCTTTGTCAAAACTCCCGAAGCGGTATATCTAGCTATTGATATACTAATGTTGAAAGCTGGCTAGACAGTCGCTGATGGGGATCTCTGAGCTTAAGGTTTAACCCTTTGGTCTGGTGCCTGTTAGAGGAAAGTCCGGGCTCCGCAGAGCAGGGTGCCGGTTAACGACCGGACGCCGCGAGGCGATGGAAAGTGCCACAGAGAATAGTCTGCCTAAGTTTCGGTAACGAAACCGGCGAGGGTGAAACGGCGAGGTAAGAGCTCACCGCGGACGTGGTAACACGGACGGCACGGCAAACCCCACTCGGAGCAAGACCAAATAGAAAGCATAGACGCTGCTCGCGTTGCTTTCGGGTAGGTTGCTTGAGCGCCGTGGCAACACGGCGCCTAGATAGATGACTGTCCACGACAGAACCCGGCTTATCGGCCAGCTTTCAATTTCTTATGCGCCAGCGACCCAAGCTTGTGCGGCATCGAAATCATCAAACACTTCCACATCTGCATCCACGAAAAAACGCTGCAACCAGGCACTCCAAGTTAGCCATTGATCTTGCGTGACCAAGGCGACGCGGCCGAATTCTTGGGCGTGGGCGCGGGAAAATTTTAATTCTTCCCAGACCACGTCCACGGTATAGCCCAGCATATCGCGTAGATCGATTAAGAGATGCACCCGGCCTGTGGCTTGAATGCCATCTAGCATTTGCGCTTCAAATTGTTTGAAATCGGCCAGGGTAAATTCGCCGATAACGGAGACGCTGACTAAATTTTCTTTTACATCGATTGCGATCATAGCGGGGGATCTTCCAGGGGAGTTGAGTTCAATATAGGCGTGCTGCGCGCTGTCCACAATACACTGATCACGCCGCTCAAAATAATAAGGCCTATGCCCAACCAGGCGCTCGGCGCCAGCCATTCATGCCAAAGCAGGACACCGAACAGACTGGCGAAGATCACCGTCGTATAAGCGAGGCTGGCGACAACTAGGGTATGCCCCGTGCGATAGGCGCGGGTCAGCGCCAGTTGCGCTAAAGTGGCGCTGCTACCTAGGCCGATTAAAATGGGCAGCGAGTCCCAGCTGACAGGATGAAAGCTGTGCAACAACATCCAAGCGCCTGCGCCCACGGTGCAAACCAAGGTAAAGTAAAACACCACGCGCCAATCGGGTTCGCCGATTTGCCCTAGTTGCTTTACGTTTAAATACGCGACGCCGGCCAGAAAGCCCGAAGCCAAACCCATTAAACCCGCGAACCACTGCCCGCCTCGAAAATTCGGCTGTAATAACAATGCGACGCCGACTAAGTCGATGAGAATGGCGAAAAATAAAATCGCCTGTGGTTTTTGTTTTAACACCAGCGTCAGCAACAGCGCCAAAAATAAAGGCGAGGTGTAGTTCAAGGTCATCGCGGTCGCCAGTGGCAAGGCACTGATGGCGTAAAAAAATAACAGCAAAGCGATAAACCCCGACAAGCTGCGCCACATGTGCATGCGCAAATGGGCAGTGTGTAGAGAGCGGCGACCGATTCTAACCATGGCGTAGATGACGACTAATCCGATCACCGAGCGATAAAATACCAATTCTGCGCTAGAGAAATAGGCGCTGCCCAGTTTGACGAATACGCCCATGAGGCCGAATAAAAATCCGGCGACGAGCATCCAGGTGGATTTCAATTGAAGGGGCTCGCCGCGTAGCGAGCGCGTGCGTATGAATTAAAGATGGGATTGAAGCTGGCGGCGCAAAAATTCATGGAAGTGCACCATGCCGTCTTCCAAGGGCGATTGATACGGCCCCACTTGGTTTTCACCGCGCAGCCACAGGGCTTTGCGCCCATCTTGCATGCGCTGGCAAATCACGTCATCCTCGATGGCGGTCTCCTGGTACGCGGCCTGCTCGGCGGCGATGAACTCCCGCTCGAATAAAGCGATATCTTCGGGATAATAAAATTCCACCACGTTCACGCAAGATTCCACAGAGGTCGGCCAGACAGTGCTGACCACCAGCACATGCGGATACCACTCCACCATAATGTTCGGATAATAAGTCAGCCAAATCGCGCCATGCGCGGGCGTGCTGCCGGCGCGATATTTCAAAACTTGTTCATGCCATTTTTGGTACACGGGCGAGCCGGGTTTGGCTAAGGCTTTATGCACGCCCACGGTTTGCACGCTATACCAGTCGCCATATTCCCAATGCAAATCCTTGCAGTCTATGAAGTGTGATAAGCCGGGGTGAAAGGGCGCGACGTGATAGTCCTCGAGATAGACCTCGATAAAGGTTTTCCAGCTATACGGATGGTGATGGACTTGCACACTGTCCAACATATAGCCGGAAAAATCCAGATCGCCGAGTACGCCTAAATTAGCGAGATCGCGGGCGACATCACGTTCCCCGCAAAACAATAATCCATTCCAATTTTGCAAAGGCGTGCTGCCCAAATCCAGGCAAGGGTTGCCGGGGAATTGAGGCGCGCCCAATAGCTTGCCCTTTAAGTCGTAGGTCCAACGGTGTAAAGGACAGACGATGTTTTGCGCATGGCCACGACCCTCCAGCAGCAGCGCTTGGCGGTGCCGGCAAACATTGGATAAAAGGGCGATGCCCTCGGGATGATGTACCAGTACCCGGCCGCGCTGTTGGGTTTCCAATACCTGAAAATCCCCGACCTGAGGCACCATTAAGCTATGTCCGACATAGCCTGGCCCTTGGTTAAACAAGAGCCGCTGTTCTAACTGGAAAATTCGCGGATCGAAATACCACTCGATCGGAAGCTGGGTGCTCGAAGGCCGCAGCGCCGCAACAGTGGGTAGATCAGACATAAACCATCCTATTTCAACGAGGTCACGCCGGCGGCTCGTCCTACGCCGCGCCACTAGGACTAAAGTCCCGGCAAGGCACCGGAACCCATTGTTATAAAATGATAATTATGGACGAAATAGCGATACGGGGCAAGCCGAAGATAGATTTCTCAAGCCCGGCTTGGGCTTACGCGTGGATTGACCGCGAGGCGCAAACTACGATAGCTTAGCCGTTTTTCCGCGGAGGGCCGCATGAGTAAAACTGCCAAAGCGCCCGCGTTCGAAGACGCCTTGGCTGAATTGGAAAAAATCGTCGCCAGCATGGAAACCGGGCAGTTGTCTTTAGAGGCTTCCCTGGCGGCCTATAAACGCGGTGCAGAATTACTGAAATTTTGTCAGCAAAAAATCCAGGATGCCGAGCAACAAGTGCGTATCTTGACCGAATCCAATCAGCTTGAAAATTTCCCCGGTGCTAGCGACGACTGACTTTCAGGACTGGGTCCACGCGGCGCAAAATAACATGGAAAGCGTGCTGGCACAGTGCTTGCCGGGCTCCGATATCGTGCCGCAGCGCCTGCATGCGGCGATGCGCTATGCGGTGCTCGGTGGCGGTAAGCGGATGCGGCCACTGCTGGTATTTGCGGCGGGCGAATTGGCCGGCGCGGGTAAACCGGTGCTAGACATCGCCGCCGCCGCAGTCGAGCTCATACATGTGTATTCCCTGGTGCATGACGATTTGCCCTGCATGGACGATGACGTCCTGCGGCGTGGCAAGCCCACGGTGCACGTGGAATTCGATGAAGCCACCGCCCTCTTAGTCGGGGATGGCTTACAAAGCTTGGCTTTCCAGTTGCTCGCGGAGACAGCTTTCGCCGATCCGCAAAAACAACTCAAGATGGTGCAGCATTTAGCGCTGGCTGCCGGTTCGCGTGGCATGGCGGGCGGCCAGGCGTTAGATTTGGCCGCCGTCGGCCTAAGCTTAAGCTTGCCCGAATTGGAATTAATGCATATCCACAAAACGGGCGCTCTGATTCGAGTCGCGGTGCTCATGGGGACGCTTTGCGGAAATCTAAGCGCGGCGCAAACCGCGCAGCTGGATCATTTCGCGAAATGCATAGGCCTGGCGTATCAAGTAGTGGATGATGTACTCGATGCCGAGGCCAGTACCGCGACCTTGGGCAAAACCGCCGGCAAGGACGCGGAGCAAAACAAGCCGACCTATGTCAGCGTCTTGGGTTTAAGCGAAGCCAAAGCCTTGGCGCAAACTTTGCGTGAAGATGCCATCATGGCTTTAAAAGATTTGGGTCCCGCCGCCGGCCGCTTGCGTGACTTGGCGGATTTGATAGTCTTGCGAGAATTTTAGACGGCACGAATTTTAAATGGCGATTGCATGCCTTATACCCTGTTAGATGTGACCCATAGCCCGCAGCAGCTGCGGCAACTCACGCGTAAAGAATTGCCGGTTTTGGCCGAGGAGTTGCGCGCTTTTTTAATTGAAAGCGTGTCCAAAACCGGTGGCCATTTAGCCTCGAATCTAGGCACGGTGGAACTCACTATTGCCCTGCACTATGTGTTTAACACCCCGGATGATCGCTTGATCTGGGACGTAGGCCATCAGACCTATGCGCATAAAATTCTCACCGGCCGGCGTGAAGGCATGAGCCGCCTGCGCATGCTGGGGGGTCTTGCCGGTTTTCCCAAGCGTGAAGAAAGCCCCTACGACACTTTTGGCACGGGCCATTCCAGTACTTCCATCAGCGCGGCTTTCGGCATGGCGGTGGCGGCGCAGCAATTAGGTTTAGACAGGCGGGTGGTGGCCATCATAGGCGATGGCGCTTTAAGCGGCGGCATGGCCTTAGAAGCACTGAATAACGCTGGCGCCAATGACGCGAATTTGCTGGTGATACTCAACGACAATGAGATGTCCATCTCGCCCAACGTCGGCGCCTTGAATCATTATCTGGCCAAGCTGCTGTCTAGCCGTTTTTACACCACGGTGCGCAAGCGCGGCGGTAAGGTTTTAGAAGCCATACCGCCGATACACGAATTGGCCAAGCGCGCGGAAGAACATATGAAGGGCATGGTGGTGCCTGGGACCTTATTCGAGGAGTTCGGATTTAATTATCTCGGCCCTATCTCTGGGCACGATCTGGATGCCTTGATAGACACCCTGAGCAATATTAAAAAATTAGACGGGCCACAGTTTTTGCACATCGTCACCAAGAAAGGCCAGGGCTATAAATTAGCCGAGGAAGATCCCTGCTTGTATCACGGCGTGGCGAAATTCGATCCGGCGGATGGCGTCGCCAGAAAGGTAGGCGCGAAACCGACCTATACCCAAGTCTTCGGTGAATGGTTGTGCGATATGGCGGCGCGTGATGAACGCTTGATCGGTATCACGCCGGCGATGCGCGAAGGTTCGGGCATGGTACGTTTTTCCGAGGACTATCCCACGCGCTATTTCGATGTGGGCATCGCCGAACAGCATGCGCTTACCTTCGCCGCGGGCTTGGCTTGCGAAGGCTTAAAGCCGGTGGTGGCGATTTACTCGACTTTTTTACAACGCGCTTACGATCAACTCATACACGATGTCGCATTGCAGAATTTACCGGTGGTGTTTGCCATAGACCGCGCGGGCTTAGTCGGCGCCGATGGTCCCACCCATGCGGGTGCTTTTGATTTGTCCTTCCTCCGTTGCGTTCCTAATATGGTGGTGATGGCGCCCTCGGACGAAAATGAATGCCGGCAAATGCTCTTTACCGCCTTCATGTTGGACGGCCCCGCCGCCGTGCGCTACCCACGCGGCACTGGGGTAGGGGTGAAAATAGAACCCGAGATGCAAGCGCTCGCCATAGGCGAGGGCAGACTACTGCGGCGCGGCGACAAAATCGCAATCCTGGCCTTCGGCAGCATGGTGCAGCCGGCCTTGCAAGCGGCCGAGGAAATGAATGCCACCGTGGCCGATATGCGTTTTGTCAAACCCTTGGATCAAGCACTGATCAAACAATTAGCGCAAAGCCACGATTTGCTGGTCACCGTGGAAGAAAATGTATTGGCCGGAGGCGCGGGCGGCGCCATCGCGGAATACCTCGCTGGCATAGGCAATACCACGGGTTTATTATCGCTGGGGTTACCGGACCGCTTCGTCGAACATGGCGATCCGGCCCTGCTGCTGACGCACTGTGGTTTGGATGGCGTGGGCATCGCCGAGACCATCAAGCGTAATACCCGAGATATTTACTCAGGTATTGATCTCGCGTATACTGTACACAAATAATTCGTTTCGCCATCCGTTAGCCTGGCCTTCCCCGCGCAAGGATTAAACTATGAATCAATGTGAACAGCTCCCTATCGCCGACGTTCAAGCCACTCCGGACACGCGGCAAATCGCAATCGATCGCGTAGGCATTAAATCGGTGCGCCATCCGGTGCGGGTGGCGGATAAAAGTGCCGGCGTGCAGCACACCATTGCCAATTTCAATATGTACGTTTATCTGCCCCAGGATTTTAAGGGCACTCATATGTCGCGCTTCTTGGAAATCCTGAATGGCTATGAGCGCGAGATTTCGGTGGAGTCTTTCGAGGACATGCTCCGGCAAATGGTGACTAAGCTAGAGGCGGAGTCTGGCCATGTGGAAATGACTTTCCCCTATTTCATTAACAAAACCGCGCCGGTGTCCGGCACGCAAAGTTTGATGGACTACGAAGTGACCTTCGTTGGCGAAATTGAGAAGGGTGAATATAGGCAAACCATGAAAGTCGTGGTGCCCGTCACCAGCTTATGCCCGTGCTCGAAAAAGATTTCCGATTATGGCGCGCACAATCAGCGCTCCCACGTCACCATTACCGCGCGCACCAATAGCTTTGTGTGGATAGAAGAAGTGGTGCGCATGGCGGAAGATCAAGCGTCCTGCGAAGTCTACGGTCTACTCAAGCGCCCCGATGAGAAATACGTCACTGAGCGCGCCTACGACAATCCTAAATTCGTGGAGGACATGGTGCGCGACGTTGCCGCGACTTTGAATAAAGATCAACGCATAGACGCCTACACCGTGGAATCGGAAAATTTCGAATCCATACACAATCATTCCGCGTATGCTTTGATTGAGCGGGATAAAACGCGTTAGAGAATTT
>CAZKHT010000044.1:0-1989 GCA_964552595.1 uncultured Burkholderiales bacterium | reverse complement strand
ATTTGTATTATAAAAAAGGGGTGCGATGCGCACCCCTTTTTTTATTTGTGTGAGGCTTATCGCTGCGCTAATAATTTTTAGTCAGCGTCAGCACCATACCCTCACGCTTCATTTCCAAACGTGACAAAAAACTATTCCCCAGCAAAGCGCCATCGCCGGGCATGCTGTCTATCACCACGGCTTCCACCATATTCAAAGTGATATCACCGACCTTCACGCTATCCAGCATGACGCGATAGCTATGCGCGTAGCCTGAGGCCGTGGTGACGCCCCCGCGTTGGGCGCGGCGTAGGTCTATGCCCATGGCTTCGGCTTGTGCCGTGCTAAAGGCGACGGTAGTCGCGCCGGTATCCACCATGAACTGTATGGGATAGCCGTTAATGCTGCCGCCGGTGACGAAGTGCCCACCGCTGCCCGCGGTGAGTTTCACGGTGGGGCGGGAACCGCTTTCGTTGGAGGTGGAAATGCTCTGGCCCATGGCCAGGGTTTGTTTTTTGCCATCGATTTCCAAGGTGGCGGAACTAGAGGTGGCGCTAATCAGCTTCACCCCCTCGGGCGAGGTTTGGCCGGCGGTGAGCATGCGCGTGCGCCCGCCGTTTATCGTGACCATGGCTTTGCCGTTGAAGAGTCCAGAGACCACGACTTCAGTTGCGAAAAGATTCGTGCTCATTAGCCAGGTGCAGGCTAATGCAATAAGATATCGCATCGTTTTCATTTTTTCCCCTTTATGCAACCCATCGCTATTTTTCGGCATTCGCCCACTGAGGGGCCGGCTTATTTTGCCACATATTTAGACCAGCAAAATATCCCCTGGGAGTTGATCAAAATCGACGCCGGGGCGGAGGTACCGGCGCGACCCGATGGGTATTCAGGCTTGGTCTTCATGGGTGGGCCCATGAGTGTGAACGACGATTTGCCTTGGATACCGCCTGCGCTCGATTTAATCCGTGCCGCCGTGCGGGCGGATATTCCGGTCATGGGCCATTGCCTGGGCGGGCAACTGATGGCCAAAGCGCTAGGCGGTGTCGTGGGTAAAAACCCGGTGAAGGAAATCGGTTGGGGCGAGGTAAAGCAGGCCGACAATCCGATCGCCGTGCGCTGGTTAAAAGAGGTGCCGCAACGTTTTAACGCTTTTCATTGGCATGGCGAAACGTTTTCCTTACCGCCCGATGCGACGCCGATTTTGTCCTCTATGCATTGTGCGAACCAAGCTTATGTTCTGGGCAAACATTTAGGCATGCAGTGTCATGTCGAGATGACGCGCGAGCTCATCGCCTCGTGGTGCGACAACGGCATAGATGAGATTCGCCAAGCGCACAGCCCGGCAGTGCAAAGCCCGGAAGAAATGCAAAAAGATATAGAGACCAAGCTTGCGGATTTGCATCGCGCAGCGGAAGCTTTGTATAGCGAATGGCTAAAGGGATTGAAGCGATGAAGCGTCTTGGGCAAAGCTGCACCGCCGTATTGCTGATCGGGGCTATGCTCTGTTCGGCAACGCTGGCGCAGGCCGCGGACCTGCTGTATGGCCAAGGCTTGTTGTGGAAGATAGAAGGGGCTTCTGCGCGCCCCAGTTATCTTTTCGGCACCATACATTCCGAAGATACGCGGGTGCTGAATTTGCCGCCCGTGGTCCAAACCGCTTTCGACAAAGCCGATATCTATGTGATGGAAGCCTTGCTCGATGAGAATGCGCTGGCTGCTATGACCAGTGCCATGCTATTCAGCGACGGCCAAAATTTACAGCAAATTTTAAGTCCCGCGACTTACGCCAAAACTGTCGCCGCTATGCAGGCCTACGGTATGCCGGAAGCCGCCTTGCCTCTGATGAAGCCTTGGGCAATCGCGGTCACGCTGGCCATGCCCAAACCGAAAACCGGTGTGGTCTTGGATTTAAGCTTGCTTCAAAAAGCGCAACCGCCGTCCTAACAAACGCAGGGTTGCGAATCAGTGGCGGACACAGTGGGTGACGTGCTCACTTTGCCCCTTAGT
>CAZKHT010000043.1:383-14980 GCA_964552595.1 uncultured Burkholderiales bacterium | reverse complement strand
GCGTTAACCGTATTGAGATTGGCGTTGTTGTCTTTCGGCATCAGGCTAGACAGCGCAACGCTTTCCAGCCAATTCAATGCCTCAAACTCGCGCAACAGCGCGCTTGCATTGGGCAGTTGTTGCAAAATTTCCGTCCTGGATAAGACGCCGGAAGTTTGTATCAGGGAAAGTAAACGACGTTTAGCGAGAGCGCGCGGCGGCAAGCTTTGCGGATTTAAGGCGGCACCTTGGGCGCTCAAGCGATACGCCAAAGCGGCCTTGGGCTTGAGGCTTTTGGCGCGTCGCAAGCGCTGCGGCAATATGCCCGCCAAAACTTGTCCCAAGGGATAGTGGTAATACTCGCTGCAAAATTTTGCCAGCTCCAAGATCTCGGAAGAAAGTGGCGGAACGTCGCGTAATATTTCCCGTAGCGGTTTGAGTGTGAAATCGGTGCTGCTAGGTTGAGTGGCGATGCCCACAATGACACCGCTGAGCAGCTTGCGGCCCCAAGGTACGAAGGCGCGCCTGCCGATATCATCTGCTTGAATATCGTCCGCCAGATAGTCGAAATGCTGATGCAAAGGGACATCTAAAGCGATATGCGCAATTTTCATGGGGAAACCCGGTACAGTGCGCTAGAACGGCCTGCCAGCGCGGGTTTGGGGCTTGTGGATAACTTTGTGCATAATTTAAAGCCGTGGAACGCCTAAGCCGAAAATTGTAAAAATGGGGGAAAAAAAAGGGCGGTAAAGCAGAGAATGGCTTAAATATTTAAGTAAGTTACGTAACATTGGGCGAACCATTTGATTTTCTTATGGATTTATTCATTGCCCGGTAATTGTGCATAACTAGGCCTTTTTAGCCGGCTTTTAGAGATTAGATGATCAATGCTCACACGCCTAAAAATGCAGCGCAAGGCACACTTACCAAGCGCTATTTTGGGCGTGGTGTTGAAGCGGCACGAGGGTTAAATCATGATGCAATTACTTCTTTCTCGAGACCTCTGGGAGTTCCTTAGCTTCGTCGTTACGGTGATCGGCCTGCCCTTGGCCATCCTGGTATTTATTTATGAGCAACGCAAGGAGCGGGATAACGAAGACGAAGAAGTCTATCAATTGCTCTCGGATAATTACCAAGATTTTTTAAAAGTTGCGCTGGACAACACCGACCTGGGTTTATTTTCTAGCGGCCCCACGCCCGCGCTTACCGAGCAGCAAAAAGAACGCATGATTATTATTTTCAGCATGTTGGTATCTTTGTTCGAACGCGCTTATTTGCTTTTATATAGCGACAAACTCACCGAGAAACAACTGCGGCGTTGGCGCTCCTGGGAAGACTATATGCGCGAATGGATGCAGCGCGATGATTTTCGTGCGTGCTTGCCCAGTTTGTTGCGCGGTGAAGATCCGGCCTTCGTCGACTACATCAATGGACTATTGCCAACGTCATCAGATGCACATTAGTAGTTAAATACCAGTTGCGAGCGCGGAAAAAGGTCAGCATACTTTAGCCCGCTGCAAGCACATGGCGCCGACGGAGAGCAATTAAGATTCGCGGCGGAGCGGCATAACACAACAATACCGGAGGACGCTACATGGACAACCAGATCTCAATGATCATCATGGCTCTGGCAATCTTGATCATGCTTTACAGCTTGTGGATCGCTATTACTTTGCGCGCGAAAGTGCCGGGCGGTGTCGTCGGCCGCAGTTGGCGGATTTTGATCACCATGGTGGGATTTTTCTTTCTCGGTTATCTCATGATCCCGTTCCTGGGGGACTTATCCGAGGCGGCTTTGCGTTTAGTGGTGTCCTTTATTTTCTTCTTCGGTGCAATTTATGTCGCCATCACCATACGCTTAATTTACCGAGTCATAGAAGAACTCGCGGCATAGTTAGATATGGATGCACGGCTAATCTTCGTCCGCACGGAAAAAGGCGAAGCGGAACTCCAATCGCGCGCTCACGGCCTGGTTCACGGCTTACGGTTTGTCTTAATTTTGGTAGACGGCAAATCACCGGTCTCAAAAATCTTGGAAAAAGGCGCCGGCCTGCCGAATATTTCGGATGCGCTGGAAAAGTTAGCGCGCGAAGGCTTTATTCGTACCACCGAAGAAGTGCAGCGCGGCGGGATGCAGGTAAAAGACCCCAAGCGCGAATTAATTTTATTGGCCCAAACCTTGTTAGGTAAACAAGGAGCGGGTGTTGTTAAAAAACTTCAAGAGTGTAAAGACACCCCCGAGGATTTAGCGCGCACCGCCGAGCAATGCAAAAAACTCATCAAGCTGATGATAGACGACACCAAAGCCGATGAATTTGTGCGCCGCTCTAATGAAATTCTATTTGTCGCTGCCAGCACTATCATGCGCTGAGGTGATAAGGGCGCGAAAATTCATGGACGGCGTCGACTAGGGCACCTACATGCTCGGGCGGGGTGAATTGCGAAATCCCGTGGCCTAGATTAAAAATATGGCCGGACCCCTGGCCATAACTTTCCAGAATTTTTTTCACCTCTCCTTGTATCGTCTGCGGATCGGAGAACAAGACCATAGGGTCCATATTGCCTTGCAGCGCGACTCGTGCGCCTACACGCGCGCGGGCTTGCCCGATATCGCACATCCAATCTAGGCCAACGGCGTCGCAACCCAGTGCGGCGATTTTTTCCATCCAGACGCCACCACCCTTGGTGAAGACGATAGACGGCACGCGCACGCCATCACGTTCGCGTAGCAAACCGTTTACTACTTGACGCAAATAAGCCAGAGAGAATTCTTCATAAGCGCGACTAGACAGCATGCCGCCCCAGGTGTCGAAGATCATCACCGCTTGCACGCCGGCTTCAATTTGCGCATTGAGATAATCAGTCACCGCACGCGCGTTGATTTGCAAAATGTGATGCAGCAAATCCGGGCGCTTATACAACATGGTTTTGATGGTACGGAAATCATCGCTGCCGCCGCCTTCCACCATATAGCAGGCCAAGGTAAAGGGCGACCCCGAGAAGCCTATGAGCGGTATCGTATTGTCTAAGGCGCTGCGAATTTGCCGCACCGCATCTAAAACATAAGGCAGATGAGTATGCGGATCGGGCGCGGATAAATCGCGTATCTCCCATTCCTCGCGCAAGGGGCGCTCGAATTTCGGCCCTTCGCCTTCCGCAAAATACAGGCCCAAGCCCATGGCATCGGGCACGGTCAAAATATCGGAAAACAAAATCGCCGCATCTAAACCGAAACGCGCAATCGGTTGCAGCGTGACTTCAGTCGCGTAGTCGGGATTTTTGCAGAGATCGAGAAAACTGCCGGCACGCGCGCGGGTTTGATTGTATTCGGGCAGATAACGCCCCGCCTGCCGCATAATCCAAATCGGCGTGTAATCCACTGGCTGCTTGAGTAAAGCGCGCAAAAAGGTATCGTTTTTTAATCGTGTCATCATAGGGGGCAGTTGATTACCGAAGAGTTGCCCGTGTGGGAGAGGACAGTGGCCGCGGCTACGCGGCTCACTCGGCGCCGACGCCTAAATATTCCAAGATGCCTTCGGCGGCTTGTCGGCCTTCCCACACGGCGGTGACCACCAGGTCCGAACCACGCACCATATCGCCGCCGGCAAAAATTTTTGGATTCGCAGTTTGATGTTTGTGCGCAAAGCCTTTCGCCAACACGCGGCCACCGGCATCGGTGGTGATATCGTGTTCGGCGAACCAAGGCTGTGGGTTAGGGCGAAAACCAAAGGCGATGATTACGCGATCCGCCGGTAAAATTTCTTCCGACCCCGGCACCACCTCCGGCATGCAGCGGCCACGCGCATCGGGCGCGCCTAAGCGCGTCGTCACCAGCTTCACACCTTCCACTTTGTCGGTGCCGACAATTTCCACCGGTTGCCGATTCCATAAAAATTGCACGCCCTCTTCCTTGGCGTTCGCCACTTCACGGCGCGAGCCCGGCATATTGGCTTCATCACGGCGATAAGCGCAGGTGACCGATTTGGCTTGCTGACGGATGGAGGTGCGATTGCAATCCATGGCGGTATCGCCCCCGCCTAAGACCACCACGCGCTGACCTTGCATGCTGACATTGCCGCTGTCTGACTGTGGCAAATCCAAACAACGCCGCACATTAGAGATCAAAAACGGCAAGGCCTCATGCACCCCGGGCAAGTCTTCACCGGGGAAGCCACCCTTCATGTAAGTGTAAGTACCCATGCCCATGAAGACCGCATCGTATTCTGCTAACAACGTGTCGAAAGAAATATCCGTGCCGACATCGGTGTTGAGCTGAAAGCGCACGCCCATTTCTTCGAGTATGGCGCGGCGTCTGCGCACGATGTCTTTTTCCAATTTAAATTCGGGTATGCCGAAAGTCAGCAAGCCGCCGATTTCATCGTAGCGATCGAAGACTACGGGCGCGACACCGCTACGCACTAAAACATCCGCGCAGCCTAAGCCCGCCGGGCCGGCGCCTATGATGGCGACTTTTTTCCCGGTCGGTGTGACGCCTTGCATATTCGGACGCCAACCTTGTTTGAAGGCTTCGTCGGAAATATATTTTTCCACCGCGCCTATGGTCACTGCCCCTATGCCTGCCTGATTCAAAGTGCAAGCGCCTTCGCACAACCTATCTTGCGGACAGACTCGGCCGCAAATTTCCGGCAGGCTATTGGTCTTGTGCGAAAGCTCGGCGGCTTCAAATAAATTGCCTTCTTCGATGAGCTTCAACCAATTGGGAATGTAATTGTGTACCGGGCATTTCCATTCGCAATAGGGATTGCCGCAGGCCAAACAGCGCCCCGATTGTTCGCTAGCCTGGGCCGGATCGAAGGGCGCATAAATTTCTTTATATTCTTTGATTCGAATAACGGCGGGTGCTTTGTCGCCATCGCGGCGCTGCACATTTACAAACTGGAATACGTCAGACATTTCAATCTTTCAACAAGCTGTCTAGCTTCGCCGCCTTCGGTTTAACCAGGTAGAACTTACCTACCGCATTTTCAAAATCGGCCAATATGGCTTGAGCCCGTTGGCTGGCGGTCAGCTTGACATGCTCCGCCAGTTTCTCGCGCAAATACTGGCGATACTCTTCCATACTTTCATTGGTGATGCGATGGATATCAATCAGCTCATTGTTGTAACGCGTAGCGAATTGGCCGTCTTCGTCGTACACCATGCTAAAGCCACCGGTCATGCCGGCGCCAAAATTTAAACCGGTATTGCCCAACACCAACACGCAGCCGCCGGTCATGTATTCACAGCAGTGATCGCCTGCGCCCTCTACAACAGCCAAGCAACCCGAGTTGCGCACGCCGAAGCGCTCGCCGGCCATGCCCGCGGCGTTGAGGCGGCCACCGGTGGCACCATATAAACAGGTGTTGCCTATGATAGAAGTTTGCGTTGCGTTAAAGCTCGAACCCTTAGGCGGATAGATAATAATGCGCCCACCCGCCATGCCTTTGCCCACATAGTCGTTGGCGTCGCCTTCTAATTCCAAGGTGAGGCCGGGTGCGTTCCACACGCCAAAACTTTGGCCGGCACTGCCTCGCAACTGGATATGCAAACAACCGTCGGGCAAGCCGGCGGCACCGTGAGCACGGGCGATTTCACCAGAGAGCCGGGCACCTATGGAACGATTCACATTGCGCGCGAGGTATTTCAGCCGTAGCGGTGTTTTAGCCTTAATCGCATCCAGCGCATCAGCCACCATTTTTTCCGCCAACTCCCCTTTATCAAAAGACGGATTGCGCGCTTGTATGCAGAACTTGGGCTCGCTCTCGGGAATATTTTTTTGATCCAGCAAGACCTTCAAATCCAGACGCGCTTGACGCGGGGTTTCGCCAGGCAGCAATTGCAAGAGATCGACGCGGCCGATTAATTCTTCCATGCTGCGCACGCCCAACTTAGCCATGAACTCGCGCGTTTCTTCCGCGATGAAGGTGAAATAATTCATCACCATTTGCGGCAAGCCTATGAAATATTTCTGGCGCAATTTCGCGTCTTGCGTCGCCACACCAGTCGCGCAGTTGTTCAAATGGCAGATGCGTAAATATTTACAGCCCAGGGCCACCATGGGGCCGGTGCCAAAACCGAAAGACTCCGCGCCTAAGATCGCTGCTTTCACCACATCCAAACCGGTTTTCAATCCGCCGTCGGTCTGCACCCGCACCCGCCCACGCAAGCCGTTGGCGCGCAAGACTTGCTGCGCTTCTGATAGCCCGAGCTCCCAAGGCGTACCGGCGTATTTCACGCTGGTCAGCGGGCTGGCACCGGTGCCGCCGTCGTAACCGGAAATGGTGATGAGATCGGCGTAAGCCTTGGCCACTCCTGCGGCCACCGTGCCCACGCCAGGCTCGGCCACTAATTTCACCGAGACTAAGGCCTGCGGATTGACCTGCTTCAAATCAAAAATCAGCTGGGCCAAATCTTCTATGGAATAAATATCATGATGCGGCGGCGGCGAAATCAAACTAATGCCGGGCTTGGCGCAGCGCAGGCTGGCGATCATGGGCGAGACCTTGTCGCCGGGGAGTTGACCGCCTTCGCCGGGCTTAGCGCCTTGGGCGATTTTAATTTGCAGCACTTCGGCATTGACCAAGTAATGCGGCGTCACGCCAAAGCGGCCGGACGCGACTTGCTTGATCTTGGACATTTTCACCGTGCCATAGCGCGCCGGGTCTTCACCGCCCTCGCCGGAATTGGAGCGGCCACCTAGGCGATTCATGCCTTCGGCCAGCGCCTCATGCGCTTCGGGCGATAAAGCTCCTAAAGACATGCCCGCTGAATCGAAGCGCTTGAGTATTTTCTCTATGGGCTCGACTTGATCCAGCGCGATAGGTTGGGTATCGCCGCGCAACTGCATGAGGTCGCGCAACATCGCCACCGGCCGCGTATTCACGAAGGCGGCGTATTTTTTATATTCTTCGTAATCGCCGTTTTGCACAGCTTTTTGCAACTGCATCACCACGTCGGGGTTGTAGGCGTGGTATTCGCCGCCAAAAATAAATTTCAGCAAGCCGCCTTGCGACAGCGGCTTAATCGGATTGAAGGCCACCGCCGCCAGCGCTTTCTGATCTGACTCGAAATCATCGAAATTCGCACCCGAGACACGGCTCACTGTGCCCGGCAAACAGAGCGCGATGACATCTTGGTGTATGCCCACGGCTTCGAATAATTGCGCGCCGCGATACGAGGCGATGGTCGAGATGCCCATCTTGGAAGTGATTTTGAGCAGGCCTTTGTTAATGCCTTTTACAAAATGCGCGATGGCGTCTTCCAGCGACTGCTTTAATTCTTTGCTGCGGATTAAATCGTGTATGACTTGATAGGCGAGATAGGGATACACCGCCGTCGCGCCATAGCCGATCAAACATCCGAAGTGATGGGGATCTCGCGCGCTGCCCGTCTCCACCACGATATTGGAATTGCAGCGTTGTCCGGCACGGATCAAAGCATGATGCACCGCACCCGTGGCAAACAAAGCCGGTATGGGCAGCCGGCCTTTGGCGATCGCGCGATCAGACAACACGACGATCACTTTGCCCGAAGCCACGGCTTGCACGGCTTGCGCGGTCAGATCGGTAATCGCTTCCTGCAAGGACACACAGGCCGCGTCGTAATTCAAATCCAAAGTCACCGCGGGATATTCCTCGCTGACTTGCTGGGATAAATAAATAAACTTGTCATGCGTCAGAATCGGCGAATGCAATTCGATACGGCGCGCGTGCTGTGGTGTTTCTTCAAACAAATTGCGTGCAGGGCCGAGGCAGGTTTTGGGGGAAATCACGATGGCTTCGCGTATGGGATCTATAGGCGGATTGGTCACTTGCGCGAATTGCTGCCGCATATAGTCGAAGGGCGAGCGTACTTGCTGCGACAACACCGCCATGGGGGTATCGTCGCCCATGGAGCCTATGGCTTCCTGGCCGTCTTCGGCGAGCACGCGTATGACTTGATCGCGCTCTTCGAAGCTGACATTGAATAATTTTTGATATTGCAGCGCCTGCGCCGCGTCCATCAGCGGCAGGGTCTCGCATTTCACCAGCGAGGATTCCAGATAGCGCACATTTTGTTTCAGCCACTCGCGGTAGGGATGGGCGCGTTTTAATTCGCCGTCGATATCTTCGGGCAATAATAATTTTCCGGTGTGTAAATCCACCGCGATGATTTGTCCCGGCTTGACGCGACCCTTGGCCAAAACATTTTCCGGCGGGTATTCCCACACGCCGATTTCCGAAGCGATGGTGAAAAATCTATCTTTGGTAATCACATAGCGCGCCGGGCGCAGACCATTGCGATCCAACACACAAGCGCCATAACGACCATCGGTGAGCACGATGCCGGCGGGCCCATCCCAAGGCTCCATATGCATGGAGTTGTATTCGTAGAAGGCCTTCAGGTCGGGGTCCATATCGTTGACGTTCTGCCAGGCCGGCGGAATCATCAAACGCAGGGCGCGGAATAAGGACACGCCGCCCATCACCAGGCCTTCCAGCATATTGTCCAAGCTCAGCGAATCGGAACCGCTGAGTGACACCAAGGGCCGCACATCGTCCATATTCGGTATCAAGTCCGAAGCGAATTTCACTTCGCGCGCCCGCGACCAATTGCGATTGCCTTGCAGGGTATTGATCTCGCCGTTATGCGCGAGATAGCGGAAGGGCTGGGCCAGCCGCCACTCCGGCCAAGTATTGGTGGAGAAGCGCTGATGATAAACGGCGAGGCTGGAAGTAAAGCGCTCGTCGTTCAAATCCGGATAAAACACCGGCAAATTGGCCGGCATCACCAAGCCTTTATACGACAGCACTTTGCACGACAGGGTAGGCAAATAAAACGTCTTGTCACGCGTGGCTAGATTTTTCTCGCCGCGGCGACGCGCAATGAATAATTTGCGTTCGAAAATTTCGGCGGAAATATCGGCGGGGCAATTCACGAAGACTTGCTCGATGCGCGGCAAAGTGGCTAAGGCGTATTCGCCGCAAGCCGAAGGGTCTATGGGCACAACGCGAAACCCTGCGAGCTGCAAGCCTTCGGCTTCAAATTCGTGGCGCAGACAATCACGCGCAGCACTGGCTAATCCCTCGTCTTGGTTTAAGACAACCAGGCCGGCACCATACTCCGGGCTCAGCGTGATGCCTAGCTCGCCGGCGACAGTGCGCAAAAACGCGTCTGGCTTTTTAAATAACAAGCCGCAGCCATCGCCAGATTTACCATCGGCCGCCACCGCGCCTCTATGCGTGAGACAAGCCAGGGAGCTGATCGCGGTTTGCACCAGTTTATGGCTTGGCATATCATCCATTTGCGCCATCAACCCGAAGCCGCAACTATCGCGCTCGAAATCCGGATGGTAAAGGGTACCGTCCAGCCAGCTCTGTCTATTCATCACACTGCCCTAAATTTCGGGTGAAAAGACGTAGATTTTAACCTTGATGCGCACTCCCAGCAATGAATCCCCGTAATCAACTGGGCTTATTGCGAAATAAGCGCGACTGATATAGCGCGGACCGAGACCACTGAAAGCACAGCAGCCATGAGCATCGATAGCCGCCAGAAGGGCGCAGCCAAAACCGCCCGCATCCCGATCAAAATTGCGCCGGCGCCGGTGGCCCGTAAACCGGCTTGGATACGCGCCAAATCCCCTAATAGCCCGCGTTTTTTTGAGATCAAACAAATACTGCGGGCGCATCAGCTGCATACGGTATGCGAGGAAGCCTCCTGCCCCAACATCGGCGAATGCTTTTCCCATGGCACCGCGACTTTTATGATCCTCGGCGACGTCTGCACTCGGCGCTGCCCGTTTTGCGATGTGGCCCATGGCAAGCCGCAAGCGCCGGACAGCCACGAGGCCGACAATCTGGCTCACACCATAGCCGCCCTAAAACTGCATTATGTGGTGATCACCAGTGTGGATCGTGATGATTTACGGGATGGCGGCGCCCAGCATTTTGTGGATTGCATACGCGCGGTGCGCAAACTCTCGCCGCAAACCAAGATTGAAATACTCGTGCCGGACTTTCGCGGACGCCTAGAAACCGCTTTGGAAATTTTAAGCGCAGCGCCACCCGATGTCTTAAATCACAATTTGGAGACCGTGCCGCGCTTATACAAAGCCGCGCGTCCCGGCGCCGATTACGCCCATTCCTTGCAATTATTGCGGGATTTCAAGTCTAGGCATCCTGAGGTGCCAACCAAATCCGGCTTGATGGTGGGTTTAGGCGAAAGCGATGCGGAAATTTTAGAGGTGATGCGCGATCTGCGCGCCCACGCTGTCGACATGCTCACCGTGGGCCAATATCTGCAACCCAGCGCCCATCACTTGCCGGTGGATCGCTTTGTTACGCCCGAAGCCTTCGCGGAATTACAAACCGCCGCTGACGCGCTAGGCTTTCGCAATGCCGCTTGTGGGCCCATGGTGCGCTCTAGTTACCATGCCGACCAGCAAGCTTTGCACATTACTCAGTAAGCGCGATCACCTCAAAATCGCCATCGCGCCCACGCACCCATAGATTGCGCGCTTCGCAAGGCGAGCTCGGCCTTGCCTTAAGTCATCAGAACCAAAACCTCGACGCCGCAAAACCGCAGCTGCTGTGCATAAGGGAATTTAGCCATGTCTTTTTTACGCGAAACCGTGGTGTTTCTGCTGGCCGCCGTTATTTTGGTGCCGCTGTTCAAGCGGCTAGGCATAGGCGCGGTGCTCGGCTATTTAGTGGCGGGGGTCATCATCGGGCCCTGGGTCTTGGGCTTTGTGCGCGATGCGGAAAACATTTTGCATTTCGCGGAATTGGGGGTGGTCTTGCTGCTCTTCATTATTGGGCTGGAATTGCAGGCATCGCGGCTGTGGGCCTTGCGCAAAACGGTTTTCGGCCTAGGCGGCGCGCAAGTCGCTTTAAGCGGTGTCGCGCTCGGCGTGGTGGGCATGGCCTTGAGCCTACCCTGGTTGCCGGCGCTGGTCATCGGTTTGATTTTGTCTTCCTCCTCGACCGCCATGGTCTTGCAATTATTGGCGGAGAAAAAACAACTCAACACCCATCATGGGCGCGCGGCCTTCGGCATTCTGTTGTTTCAAGATTTAGCAGCCATTCCTTTGCTGGCCATTATTCCTTTGCTGGGGGGCGCGAGCACGCAAGGAAATTTCGCCATCCTCAAAGCAATCGCGCTGATCGCTTTAGTCGTGGTGGCGGGTCGGTGGTTGCTGCGGCCTTTGCTGCGGATCGTCGCTCGCGCCGCGGATCAAGAAATCTTTACCGCCGCTGCCTTGTTGATCGTCATAGGCACGGCCTGGCTCATGCAGCAAGTGGGTTTATCGATGGCGCTAGGCGCTTTCCTCGCCGGTGTGTTGCTGGCGGAATCCGAATACCGGCATGAGTTGGAGGCGGATATAGAGCCCTTTAAGGGCTTGCTTCTGGGTTTATTTTTTATCGCCGTGGGCATGGCGGCGGATCTGGGAACCTTGGTGCATAAACCTTTGCTGACGCTGGGCCTGGTGGTGATTTTAATGTCGGTGAAAGCCGCGGTGCTGTACGGCATCGCGCGGGCGGCGCGGCACCAGCATGCGACTGCGGTACAGCTGGCGTTTTACTTGGCGCAAGGGGGTGAATTTGCTTTTGTCTTGTTCGGCGTCGCCGCCGGCGCGCGGGTGATAGAGGCTGATCTCTCCAATCAGCTCATCGTGGTGGTGTCGATTTCCATGGCCTTGACCCCGCTACTGATCTTGCTGAACGACAAATGGTTGAAGCTGGGCGCGGATAAGAATGCGCCGCCGCCTTATGACTTGATTGATGCGCAGGCGCACACGGTGGTGATCGCCGGCTTCGGCCGCTTCGGGCAAATCGTGGCGCGTATGTTGCGCATGAAAAAAATTCCTTTCACGGTCTTGGAGTCGAGTTTCGAGCAAGTGGATTTCGTACGCAAATTCGGCACTAAAGTGTATTTCGGCGATGCCTCGCGCCTGGATTTACTGCGCGCTGCGCATGTGGAGAAAGCCCGCGCCTTTGTCCTCGCGATTGATCACGTGGAGTCCTCGGTCAAAACCGCGGAATTGGTGAAAACCCATTTTCCGCATCTGGAAATCTATGCGCGTGCGCGCAATAGGCAGCACGCCTATCAGCTCATGGACGTAGGCGTTACGCATATCGAGCGCGAGACATTTTTAGCGAGCTTGAGTTTAGCGCAAAGGCTCTTATGCGGTTTGGGGTTGAGCAAGGAGCAAGTAGACGAAGCGGCGCGGCGTTTTCGCGCGCATGACGAAAGCCTGCTCCAACGCCAGCACTTGGTGTATCGAGACGAAGCCCAGCTCATCGCCAGCGCGCGCCAGGGCGCGGAGGAATTGGAGCGCTTATTCGAGGAAGATAGCGAGGCCGAGCCGGCCGCAGACTCAGCTCAGCAGGCGACGCCGGGTTAAACCCAAGGCGATATAAAAACCTAGGCTGCCATAAGCCAGCAAGACCAAAACGTGCAAGGCGGCATGCGCGGGCACGACACCCAACATCAAAGGCCGCACCAGGTCTATGGCATGGGTCAGCGGCAGCACCGAGGAGATCGCTTGTAACACCGGAGGCAATTGCGCTACCGGAAAAAACACCCCGCATAGCAGCACCATGGGCGTGATCACCAGGGTGAAGTAATACAGAAAAAAATCATAGCTGGGCGAGAGGGCATTCATCACCAGGCCCATGCCGGCGAAGCAATAGCCGATCAAAATCACCAGCGGCAATATCCATAGCGAGAGCCAGAACGAAGTCTGCAAGCCCATCACCCAAATGATGAGCAAGATCGCCATGCCCGAGAGCAGACTTTTCGAAGCCGCCCACACCAGCTCGCCCATCATCACGTCATCTAAAGTGAGCGGCGTATTCATAATCGCATCCCAGGTTTTTTGCACATGCATGCGCGAGAAGCCGGAGTACAAGACCTCGAAGGTCGCGCTATTCATCGTGGAATAGGCCACCGTGCCCGCCGCGAGAAAAGTGATATAGGGCACGCCGGCGATATTCGGCAATAAGCTACCCAGGCCAAAACCCAAGCCCAGCATATACAACATGGGGTCGGCAAGATTACCCAGGATGGAAGGAATGGCGAGTTTTTTCCAGACCCAGAAATTGCGTTGCCATACGGGTATGAAGCGCAGACTGAGTTGTGGCGGGCGAAAATATTGCATCTTAATCGCGCAGCTCGCGCCCCGTGAGTTTCAAAAAGACGTCTTCTAAATTTGCCGGTCTATGCAAATACTGTAGCGTGCTTTGCGCACGCAAATTTTCCATTAAATCATCGCCGTCCCGGGTGTAGCAGAATAAAGTCTCGCCTACGGTTTCGGAACGCTCGCATAGCGCGGTCGCGTATTGAGTTTTCCATTCGGTCACGGCATCGCCGTAGAGCTCTATCACACTGGGCTCGATATGTTCCTGGATCAAAGCGCGTGGGCTACCGCCGGTAATGCATTTGCCCTTATCCAAAATCACCAGGCGATCACATAGGCGTTCCGCTTCTTCCATAAAATGCGTGGTCAAAATAATCGTCTTACCCTGATTCAATAAACGGCGTAGCCCTTGCCACATGAGATGCCGCGCTTGCGGATCTAAGCCCGTGGTGGGTTCATCCAGGAATATCAATTCGGGATCGTTGACCAAGGCGCGGGCCAAGGTCAGGCGGCGTTTCATCCCCCCGGACAAGGCTTGGATTTTCGCGCTATCGCGATTGGCCAGGCCGGCGAATTCCAGTAAGCCCGGCATCACCGCATCGATTTGCGCATCGCGCATGCCGAAGTAGCGGCCATAGGCGATGAAGTTTTCGCGCACCGTGAAATCGGGATCGAGATTATCCATTTGCGGTACCACGCCTACGCGCTGCCGGGCTTTGCGAGCGTGCAGGGGCACGGCTTCACCCAGCATGCGTATCTCACCCGCGTCCGGTTCTATCAAACCCAAGAGTAAACGCAGAGTAGTGGTTTTGCCCGCGCCATTCGGGCCGAGCAGGCCGAAGCACTCGCCTTTTTGGATTTCCAAATCCAGGCCCGCCACGACTTCGGTGGTGCCATAAGACTTGCGTAAATTGTGGGCGCTTAACACGGACATAATTCGAGTATGCGTTCTTTCAATTGCGACAGCTTTTTGTGGAAAAAATGATCGGCCTCGCGCACCACCGCCAGCGGCACTCCGTATTGCGCTGTCCAGGCGCGCACTTTATCCACCGGCACGACTTCATCTAACTCGCCGTGTATGACCAGGGTATTGCGCGGCGCCGGACCCATCTTAAATAAATTTACCGCCGGGCCTACCAGCAATAATTGCTTAGGCTGGGCTTGCACGCTGACCTGGCTTTGCACGGCCGCGCCGAAAGAAAAACCGGCCAAGACCAAGGGCAAACCGGGATAGCGTTCGGCGACAAAGCGCCACACCGCCAGCACATCACCGACTTCGCCCACCCCATGATCGTACTCGCCTTCACTTAAGCCAACGCCGCGGAAATTCAAACGCACGGCCACATAGCCCAATTCAAACAGCGCGTTGGCAATGGTGGTAACGACTTTATTGTCCAGGCTGCCGCCGTGTAGCGGATGCGGATGCGCCACTATGGCCAGACCTCGGCGCTCACCACCGGGATCGGGAGAGCGTGAAAACGCTGGATGAGCGGGGCGT
>CAZKHT010000043.1:0-373 GCA_964552595.1 uncultured Burkholderiales bacterium | reverse complement strand
AGCCAATACTGAAGGCGGGCAGCACACCGATAGGTCTCGATTTTTCCTTCCGGACCGTCTATGCGCAATTTAAAACGGGACACTAAATTTTCAGACGCTGAACCACGCGGCCATGCACTAAATGCTCTTCCACGATTTCGTCGATATCGTCTTTATCCACATAGGTATACCACACGCCTTCGGGGTAGATCGCGATCACCGGGCCTTCACTGCATCTATCCATACAGCCGGCGCTGTTGACCCGGCATTTGCCCGGGCCGCTGAGTTTTAAGCCCTTGATTTTCTTTTTGGCATAATCGCGCATGGCTTGCGCATCCTTGTCGCCGCAGGAAGCCGAGCCGTCATCGCGTTGATTGGTGCAGAAAAATACGTG